>JACYLN010000020.1 GCA_015272515.1 Leptolyngbyaceae cyanobacterium C42_A2020_001
ACAGCGGTACGGAGATTAAACAAGTATTTCATAATGAAAGATCCTTGAAAGTGAATGAGTGGGCGAGTGGATAATTTACCTTTATCTGGTGCTTGGCGTAATCTGATTCAACAACGTCGGGACACCAGACCAGCTAAGGGTTTGTTGAAATTGTTGGGGTTGGGCGGCACGCCAGACGAGGGGAGTGGCAAGGACGAGACTCGCTGCGATCGCTGCCATACCGGGGAGAAAGGGGGTATGTCCGAGTTGGGTACGGGTAAAGGGACGGTGCCGTTGAAACAACTCGTCAGTGAGCCATTCGGTGGTGATTCGGGCGTTGTGAGCAGGAGTGGGAAGCAATTCCAGATAGGTTGCCTGCCGTAGGAGATGTCCCGGTTGACCTTTGATTTGGAGTTTATTGAAGATGTTGGCAACTCCGTCATTCAATCCTAATTTCATCAATGTGCCGCGAAGGTGAATTTGGGCAGGTAAGAGGGGTTTACCAACTGCTTGAAGTTTGAGGTTTTGGGCGATTGCTTGTCCTTGTTGGTAGGCAACTTGGGCAGTGGGGGGATGAGGGGCATCAGGGTTAACTGCACAATCGCCCGCCGCAAACACTTCTGGAAAGCCTGGTAGTTGGAGGGTTGGTTTCACGACCAAACGACCTCGCTTGTCACGGTGTTCTGCCGTAACGGGTAAATCAGCTAAAAGTGGATTTGGAGTTGTGCCTGCTGTCCAAATAATAGTTCCAGACTGCAATTCACGCTGTTGATCGTGTTGTTGATAATGCACTCGATCAGACTGAATTTCGGTGACGGCAGCATCAAACAACAGTTCAACCTGACGATATTTCAGCGATCGCTGCACGGTGCAACGCAGTTGACTGTTGATGTCACCTTTGAGAATCTCCCGGCTACGGTTGACGAGAACGATCCGAACGTTATCACTGTCACCGCCTAGCTCGTCGTACCAAATTGGTAGTAAATCCGCCAAAGTACACGCTAACTCAATTCCGGCAGGGCCCGCCCCGACAATGGCAAAGGTCAGTAAATATTGCTGTTCCTCAACTGTCTTTGCTTGGATGGCTTGATGTAAACGCAGCCGCAAATGTTTCCGCAAAGCGATCGCTTCTGCTCCATCGGTTAACGGAAAGGTGTATTTATCGGCTCCAGGTGTATTAAAGTATGTTGTTTGACTTCCCAATGCCAGAACTAAGTTGCAATAATCATAGTTTTTTCCAGATGCAACTGTAAGGCGTTGATGATGTAAATTGATTGCTTTGACTGTATCTTGAACAAACGCTACATGACTACCTAATAGCAATTCTTGATAGCGAGGATAAACCTGCTGACTGTGTAATTCACCGCTTAACAGCTCATACAACAATGGTTTGAAGCTAAAGCGATCGCGTTGCTCAATTAGAATAATGGGATGGGGATAGTTTTGTTGGCTGAGGTGTAGGGCTGTGAATAGCCCCACAAAGCCACCTCCCAGAATGATCGTGGGGTGAGAGGACTGCTGCATAAGAGATGCCAATTGAAAAGCTTAGGTTTGATAGTTTTGTCAGGTTTCGCTAACTTAAGCGTTAACTCTGATCTGAAGGTTGAAGCACGAAAAAAATACTGATGCCAGTATCTGCGTCTCAATTGATTACTGAATGATGGTCGGCTAAAGAGTGTCTGAGAAATTTCCACTAATTTCTGAAAAAAAGCCTTATCTCCTGCTCAGGAAAAACTCAGATTTGCTGATTAAGATTTAGTTTATTGCTGAATTCATTCAACTATTATGAGTACACTCTATAAGCCACTTTTATTCACGTATAAATTAAATTTTGAAAATATGATATATAAAGTTCATGGTCAAGTTTATTTGTGGATTGCAACGATTCTTTTTGCTACATCCAATTCGATTGTCCAAAAGTTGACTGATATTGGTGCTCATCATTTGATTGATGGTAGAAATCCAATTTCGCCCTGTAATGTCTTATTTGTCAGTAACTTGTGTGCCTTATCTGTTCTCATCCCATTTTTTCGCAAGCAACTGAGTCGAAGGACATTCCAATTCATCTCCTATCAAGATTGGTTAAGGCTCTTGGTGGTATCTGTTTTGTCCGGCGCGATCGCCCCTGCCTTCATTTTTACTGCCTTGTCGCAAACGTCAGTCAGTAATGTCATTTTAGTGGGACGCATTGAGCCACCGATGATTTTGGCACTTTCAGTATGCCTCCTCCATAGCCGTCTTAACCGCTGGGAGATCATTGGTACATTGGTTTCATTTGTCGGAGTGGTTTTTACCATCACTCTGCAACATCCACCGACCAATACCCTGCCGATGAGTTTGATTCCACTCGGCAAAGGTGAACTCTTGACGATACTGGGAACGGCGGCAGCAGCGATCGCCACGGTAATTAGCAAAGCCCGGTTAGGTCATATCCCTCTAAGTTTATATACACTCGTGCGGCTAGTGATTGGCACAAGTGTATTTTTCACACTTGCGATCGTCTTGTATGGCTCAGTCCACTTTAGAGATGTTGCGGCTCCGGTGCTCTGGCAGTGGATGTTACTATATGGCATTGTGATTGTGGCGATCTGGCAACTCTGCTGGTTCCGAGGATTGAGAGCTTCGACGACTTCAGAAGCCGCCCTGGTCAACTCCTTTAATCTCTGGGGGTCAATTCCCCGCCGCTCTGCGGCGTAAAATGCAGAGATG
>JACYLN010000071.1 GCA_015272515.1 Leptolyngbyaceae cyanobacterium C42_A2020_001
TCTCTGCATTTTACGCCGCAGAGCGGCGGGGAATTGACCCCCAGAGATTAAAAGTTAAAAATGATTTCCAGTAAGGTTTTATCGTTTTTAATTTTACATTTTGAACGAGTCATTATCCTAATAAGTTGAGTGACAGGGTTTAGTAAAACTGCTGGAATCCTCTTTCGCCCTTTAACCACTGGTTCCCAAACTCCGCAACAAACGGTTGCGCTGCAAACGGTTGAAAATCCGAATGATGATCTCTGATTCACTAAAGGGTTTGGCAACATAGTCATCCGCTCCGGCATGATAAAGCCGCTGAATGGTTTGAGTATCGGTGCGGGCAGTGAGAAACAAAATGGGCAGTCCGTTCCAGGTGCGATCGCTGCGAATCTGTTGACACAGGCAAACTCCATCGACATAAGGCATTTCAACATCCAGAATCAGCAGATCGGGGACGGCAGTTTGTAAGGTTGTCAGAACCTGTCGGGCATCGTTTAGCGGGGTCAACTGAATACCCCATGCAGGCAAGAAGCGGCTCAAGGCATCCAGCAGCAGGGGGTCATCATCGACTGCCAACACCGTAACGGCTGACTGCGATCGCTTGGGTATAACAGCGGCTGCATCCATCTCGCCTGGTTGGGGGAGGTGTTGCACCTGCTGAGCGATCGCGTCTGCCAAACTCGCTTGCCAATCGCTATCATCTATCGGTTGAGGAGATTGCTGAAGTTCTTGATTGAGACTTGTGATCAAAGCTTTGAGCGCAGGCAGGCTAGCTTCCTCAATGGCTTGCAGGCAGTGCTCAATTTCTCGACTCAGGTGTGAGGCGGTTGAAAAGCCAAACATCCCTAAAGACCCTACCAGGTTATGGGCAGCGACTTCTGCCTGGTGACGCACTGCTTCTGACAACTGCCCCGCCTCCAAAGCCACAACCACTTGGGTGAGAGTTGCAATTCGCTCTAAACAAGGCGTTTTAAATTGGCTCCAGAGGGCGATCGTTGCAGCCCGTGCCTGGTCAGTTAGCGGTGTATCAGCAGGTAGGGGTTTGAGGCGATAACCCATGCCATACACTGTTTCAATCAAATCTTCTGCCCCGGCTGATTTAAGTTTGCGCCGTAGTCGTTTGATATGAGTTCTAATGGTTTCTTCGCTTGGGGCATCTCCAAACGCCCACAGGTGCTCCAGAATTAGACTGCTGCTAAAAATACGCTGGGGTTGGCGCAAAAAAAGCTCTAACAATCTGTATTCTTTTGCGGATAAGGGAATCTCTTGCTCACCATACGTCACTTTACAAGTACCAGGGTTTAGCCGTAGAGCGCCACACTCCAAAAGCGGTGTACCTGTTGGTTGTTGGCGACGCAGTAAGGCGCGGATCTGGGCACCGAGTTCTTCAACGGTGCAAGGCTTAACCACATAATCATCGGCTCCAGCATCCAAACCTAAAACCTTATCGGAACTACCTCCTTTTGCTGTCAATAACAAGATGGGTTCGCGATATTTTTTTGGCGCAACCGCTGACAAAGCCGAATACCGTCTAGCTTGGGGAGATTGACATCTAACACAATGAGGTCATAGGTTGCCACCTGAGCATAGTCCCACCCCGCTTCTCCATCGGTCGCCAGATCGATCGCATAGTGTTGGGCCGCCAGGCTTTGTGCCAGCGTTTGAGCTAGCACTTCATCATCATCAACGATCAGAATCCTCATGAATTACTGTTAAGCTGCTTCTTCAGTATGGACACAGAGAAACTTTAAAGGACAACATTCGTTATTTTTATTTTCTTCTACTCTGCGAAAACGGGCAGAGCAAAAAGATGAGGATTGCGATAGATAAATGGCTTTGGCTTTGCCTGGCAGAATTACGGTTGACAAAGAGTTTAGATTAAGCCTAATCATAGGTTGCAGTTAATTAATTTTTGAGAAAGCTATTGAGATCAAATTTACAACTATTTCACATTTGTTGAAAGATAATGAAAGTCACTTCAACAAAAGGACACAGAATTGTGAATTAAAGGAATGTCGAAAACCTATTCCATTGTTTTATTAGTGGATGACTCTAAAGAAGGTAGAGTATTTCTTCGTCATTGCTTAGAGCATGACGAGGAAATTTTATATGCAATTTTGGAAGCAAGTACGGGAACTGAAGCACTACAGCTTTGCCAGCAAACCCTTCCCGATATAATCTTGTCGGATGATAGACTTCCTGATTTAACCGGAGTGGAATTTCTTAACCAGCTTAATCGACGGTTGGAATGTAGGGCAATTCCGGTGATTTTGCTAGCAGAACAAGGGGATTTTGCGATCGCCGTTCAGGCAATGAAGCTGGGCGCAAAAGATTACTTGGTGAAGAATGGTATCTGTGCAGCATCGCTTTGCCAAACCGTTCGGCATTTAGTAGAACAAAGCCGATCGCAGCAGCAAGGTGCGAGCGATCACGATCGGCGGTTGCTGCAATCGCAAGCGGCACTGCAAGAAAACGAGGAACGGTTGCGGTTGGCGCTGAGTGCTGCTAACCAGGGATTGTACGACCTGAACGTGCAAACAGGAGAAGCGATCGTCACCCCTGAATACGCCACCATGCTAGGCTACGATCCCAGGGAGTTCCAGGAAACCAATGCCAAATGGATCGAGCGATTGCATCCAGATGACAGGGAAAGAGTGAGTAGCATTTATCGCGCTTATATCCGGGGAGACTTGCTGCAATATAAAGTGGAATTTCGGCAGCGCACTAAAAACGGTGACTGGAAGTGGATTTTGTCTCTAGGCAAAATTGTAGAGTGGGATGCTCATGGCCAGCCTGTTCGGATGTTGGGCACGCACACGGATATCAGCGATCGCTATGCCGCGGAAGCAGCTTTGCAACAAGCTAAAATTGACCTGGAGAGCCGAGTTGAGCAGCGTACCGCTGAATTGAAGCAGGCAAAAGAATCGGCGGAAGCCGCTAACCGGGCAAAAAGTACTTTTTTGGCAAACATGAGCCACGAATTACGAACCCCGCTCAATGCCATCCTGGGATTTAGCCAATTGCTGGCCCAATCTCCTTCTATGTCTGCGGCTCAGCAGGAGCAATTAAGCATCATCAACCGCAGCGGGGAACATTTGCTGAGTTTAATCAGCGATATTTTAGAAATGTCGAGGGTTGAGGCTGGACAAACCAAATTTGAACCCAACAGCTTTGAGCTACCCAGTTTTCTAGACACGCTCGAACAAATGTTTTTGCCCCGGACAAACCGTAGACGTTTGCAGTTGATTTGCGATCGCGCCCCCGATCTGCCGCACACCATCCAAACCGATGAAAAAAAGCTCCGCCAAATTTTGATTAACTTGTTGGGTAACGCCGTCAAATTTACGAAGCAAGGCAAAGTCACGTTAAGAGTTAAACAACAGAAGGTAGACGGTAGCAATTCCCCATTCCCCGTGCCCTATCTCCCTGCCTCCATCCCTCTCACCCTTTTGTTTGAAGTCGAAGATACTGGCGTTGGCATCGCAGCAAATGAGCTAGAGTCGATTTTTGAGCCGTTTGTGCAATCCAAGCAGATCAGCGAGAGCCAGGCAGAGGGGACTGGATTGGGGCTGGCAATTAGCCGCCAGTTCGTTAACTTGTTGGGAGGTGAGTTGACTGTAACTAGCAATCTGGGGAATGGAAGTTGCTTTCGGTTTGCGATTCCGGTAGGGCACGAAAAAACTCCCCCGGCATTAGCCCAGCCCACGAAAAAACGGGCGATCGCGATCGCGCCCAACTGCCCCCCTCAGCGGATCTTGATCGTGGAAGATAATTGGGCAAACTGCAAACTTCTGCTCAGTTTATTAGAACCGTTTGGGTTTGAACTAAAAACCGCTGTGAATGGGCAAGAAGCCTGCGCTCTTTGGCAAACCTGGCTACCTCATCTAATTTGGATGGATATCCGGATGCCAATAATGGATGGATATGAGGCGACCAAACAAATTCGAGCGATGGCAGCCAAGCGAGATCAAGCAGGTGGAGAAAATGCGGCAGAAAGAGAAGGGAGAAAAGCCCAGGAAGTGTTGCATACCAAAATCATTGCGCTCACAGCAGGTGCTTTTACGGAAGATCGCACCAAAGCATTGGCAGCCGGATGTGATGATTTCGTTTGCAAACCTTTGCATGAATCAGAGCTGTTAGAGAAAATCGCTGAACACTTGGGAATTGAGTATCTCTATGAAGAACTAGATGGAGATGAGGAAACTCTCAGCCATAGTCAGCTCGTTCCCATTTCCTTAATGCCTGCAACGCTCCAAAGCATGTCAGCCGAGTGGATTATGCAACTTCATCAGGCAACTGCTCAATTGGATTCTGTAACAGTGCTGGCATTGATTGAGCAAATCCCAGCAGAACGGGGCGCACTGGCTCATGCCTTACGAGAAAAAGTTAACAATTTTGATTTTGAACAAATTTTGAATGTAACTCAAGAAACGTTGAGGCTTCTGAGTGAACGGTGACCGCGATCGCGCCCCAGCGAAGTGGTATCTCCGCAGACTGCGATGGAGATTGTTACCAGGGATCTTGACCCTCGTAGCGATCGCCGTTCTCCTTCAGTGAGGGGCGTTTCAGCCGCTAGAATACATTGCCTATCGCAATCTGTTTCGGTTACGGGAGAGCTTCCGTGGGACAATCGCCTGGTGGTGGTTGCGATCGATGATGCTAGTATCAAGCGCTTAGGGCGATTTCCCTGGTCACGGCAGCAGTATGTTAAATTGTTCGACATTTTATCTAAAGCGGATGCCAGCGTTGTAGTTGTGGATTTGGTTTGGTCTGAATCCAGCCCAGCCGATGCCCAACTGGCAGAAGCCATGCTGCAACAAGGGCGAGTAGTGCTCGCAGAAGCTTGGGACACAACCGGATTTCCGCTATTGCCAGTGCCGCTCTTAGCCGATGCCGCGATCGCCACTGGGCACGTTCTCAAACGAGAAGAATCCGATGGGATTGTGCGCCGCATCGATCCGCAAATTCAGAAACAACCCAGTCTGGCAATTGCAGCCGCTCAAGCCTATGGACTAGTTCAACAACCCCTCCCCTTACCAAAGCTAAATTACCCCCTTCAAGTGAATTGGGTTGGCTCCGCAGAACGGCTAACTCATTATTCATTTGTTGATGTGATTCAAGGAAATGCCCCACCGCAAGCCTTTCAAGACAAGATTGTTTTAATAGGAGTAACTGCCTCAGGGTTTGATACACTCATCACTCCTTTCAATCAAAACCCACCACTGGGCAACATTCATTTACATGCCACTGTACTCAACAACCTGCTGCAACAAAATTTTTTACACTCCCTAAATCCAGCCTGGTTTGTGATGATTCTTTTGGCAGGAGGACCAGGCTTGAGTTGGGTGTTAAGCACTTGTGGCACTCGACAACAACTGATGATTATCAACGGATTGTGTGCAGGATGGTTTCTGTTCAGTCTGGTACTTCTACGAAGCAACTGCCTGGCTCCAGTAGCAATGCCCATTGCCCTCTTCACCTCAACAACGGCAGCAGTAGCAATTAGTGAACGGTTGCGAGAAAACTATCTCCTACGGCAACAGGTTGAGCGGCTCTGGGAACGCTATCGTCAGGATCTGGTGCCATCTGTCACTGAATCAGCTTATCCCTTAGTTCCGATTCAAACATCCACCCTGCCCCAGCCTCAAGAGTCGATGGGCAGAGTTGCCCAATTAGCGGCGTTGGCAGAGCAGTTTGGACGCTCTCAATCGGCTCAATTAGCGATCGCCCGTAGTATGTCAATCGGCGTACTAGCAGCAGATCTCAATGGCATTGTATGGTTCTGCAATCCAGTTGCTGCAACCTGGCTGCAAATTAAAACGGGTAACCACCTGGATGATGAATTAGTGCCAAACTGGCTAAGTCAGGAGTGCTGGCAGACGAGTCTGCAACAGTTGAGGGCTGGTAATGCAATTACTTATCAAAACTTAAGCCGTGGCAAATATTGGTTTGATTTGCGCCTGGAACCCTTAATTTACGATGCCCGCAAGCTCACCCCTCAACCCGATGGCTTTTTGTTGTTGCTGGAAGATACGAGCGATCGCAAACAAGCCGAATTAGACCTGAAACAGGCAAAAGAAGCGGCTGAAGTTGCCAATCGTGCCAAGAGTGAATTTCTTGCCAATATGAGTCACGAACTACGCACACCCCTCAACGCCATCCTCGGTTTCACTCAGATAATGAGCTACGAGCCTCTGCTTACCCAACAACAGCAGTATCTCGATATCATCAATCGCAGCGGCCAGCATCTATTGGAATTAATCAACGATGTGCTAGAACTCTCCAAAATTGAAGCTGGTCAAACCACGTTGCATTCAACAAGTTTTGATCTGCATGATCTCCTAGAAAATTTGGAGCAGATGCTGCGAGTTAGAGCCGCAGGTAAACATCTCATGCTCGTCTTTGAATTGGCACCAAATCTACCTCAATATATAACAACCGATGAGGGAAAACTTAGACAGGTTCTCATTAACCTGTTGGGAAATGCCATTAAGTTTACCAATCAAGGCAGAGTCACATTAAGAGTCACGAGTTGGGAGGCAGAAAATCGAAATCAGAAGTCAAAACCTGATCACGCCGCTACTCTATCTCCCCCACCTTCCTCCACCTTCCCTATCCCCCACTCCCTATTCTTCATGCCTCATTCCTCACCCACTCACTCTCATTTCCTTCAATTTGAAATTGAGGATACTGGTCCTGGAATTGCACCCGAAGATGTAAAACATCTGTTTCAGGCGTTTGTTCAAACGAGAATTGGGCAACAGGCTAAAGAGGGAACCGGATTAGGACTGAAAATTAGCCGGAAGTTCGTTAACTTGATGGGAGGTGATATTACGGTTCACAGTGTAGTTGGGCAAGGAAGTGTCTTCCGATTCAGTATTTGGGTTCACAGTGCCCATGCTAGCGACCTGCCGAGCTTACCGAAATCTCGTCGAGTTGTTGCGATCGCGCCTGATCAGCCAGCCTACCGCATCTTAGTTGTAGAAGATCGGTGGGATAATAGCCAATTTTTGACGAAGCTGTTGTCTCGGAAGGGATTTGACGTGCGCGAGGCAACGAATGGGCAGAAAGCCATTGCTCTTTGGTCAAACTGGCACCCTCACCTGATTTTGATGGATTTACAGATGCCCGTAATCGATGGATACAAAGCAACCAGACAAATTCGAGTCATAGAAAAGTTGAAAGGGCGTGTGGCGACAGATGGCAAAGACACCATTATCATTGCTATCTCGGCTGATGCGTTTGAAGAAACACGAGTGGCAGCCTTAGCCGCAGGATGTGATGACTTTATCCGTAAACCCATCCAGGAAAATTTACTACTCGCGCAAATGGCTGAATATTTGGAAGTTCACTATGTCTATGAAGATTCAGCAGGAGCGGATCAAAGCAACAATGGGAACACTGATGAGATACCAAATACAACCAGTCTCAATTTTCATCTCGCTCAAATGCCTTATGAATGGGTAATACAGCTTCACTACGCTGCGATTAAAGGATTTGATCATCAAATTCTGCAACTCATCCAGCAAATTCCAAAAGCTCATAGTTTGCTAGCAAATGAATTAACAAATTGGACCTATAACTTTCAGTTCAGCCGCATTACTCGGTTGACGAACCAAATCATCAAGTAAGACCATTAAGCTCATCAATTAAAAAGTAGATATCTCCTCTCAGTAAAGGTTTAATTCTTGTTCAGCAAGGTACAGAGATGAATCGCAGTGATAGTTTTAAAAGAGATATTCTGCTGGTTGATGATACACCAGATAATCTTCGCCTGCTTTCTGCAATGCTAACAAAGCGAGGGTTTGAAGTTCGCAAAGCGATTGATGGTCAATCTGCGATCGCCTCTGCTCAAGCTGATGCACCGGATTTGATTTTGTTAGACGTTAAGATGCCAGAGATGGAGGGGTATGAGGTTTGTCAACGGTTAAAGGCTGAACCAAGTACCCAAGATGTTCCAGTGATTTTTATCAGCGCTTTAGATGATGTGATGGATAAAGTAAAAGCGTTTGCAGCCAGTGGAGCAGATTACATCACTAAACCGTTCCGGGAAGCAGAAGTGATGGCGCGGATTGAAAATCAACTCAATATTCAAAAACTACAACGGCAATTATTGCAGCAGAATGACGAATTAGTTCGCTCCAATCGAGAATTGGAACAGTTTGCCTATGTGGTTTCTCATGATTTACAGCAACCATTACAAAGCATTACTAGATTCGCTAAATTATTACTTCTGCGATATGAAGACAACTTAGACGAAGCCGCGATCGATTATTTGAATCGTATGATGGATTCTGGAAGCCGAATGCAACGGTTAATTCAAGATTTGCTAACTTACGCTCAAGTCAATAAACAGGAGCAACCGTTTGAAGCGGTTGATTGCAACCTCGTCTTGGAACAAGTCCTCGATAATTTACAGTCCGTTATTTCTGAAAAAAAGGTTGAGATCATTTATGAATTGCTCCCGACGGTGGTTGGAGCTGAAATGAAACTGATTCAACTTTTTCAAAATTTAATTGGCAATGCCATCAAATTTACCCGTCCTGGAATTGTGCCGCATGTGAAGATTTTGGCTACTCAGCAAGATTCTGAATGGCTATTTAGTATTCACGATAATGGCATTAGCATTGACGTTCAAAATCTGGAGAAAGTTTTTGAAGTATTTCATCGAGTACATTCAGCTAAAAAATACCCTGGAACAGGAATTGGTTTAGCGACGTGTAAAAAAATTGTTGAAATTCACGGTGGGCGTATTTGGGTTGAGTCGCAACTGAATGCGGGAACAACGTTTTACTTTACGTTATGTTCAGCGATCGCATAACCCGTGGCTCTGAAGACATAGGTCCGTTTGTTGGCATAGACACATTCTACGTTGAATGATCCTCAGAGACTGATCCACAGAGAAAGAGGTGTTTTTGTAGACCTCTGGTATATTGAACGTAACCTTCACCGTTCTATCGAGCTACCTTTTATCTGTGACCTGGAAACGTTTCTTTCAACTGTTCGCAGTGCTCCTGGGAATAGTGCTATTGCTTGATTTGGCATCGCGCTTAGGAGCAGAACTCCTGTGGTTTCAAGAAGTTCGTTATCTCTCAGTTTTCTGGCTCAAATTCCAGTTGAGGTTGTTTCTATTAACCGTTGTAACAGGATTTACAGCCGTTTATCTGTTAGGAAATCTGACGCTGGCGCAACGACTAAGATATCCTGCTGTTGTTACAAGCGTTCGCCATGCTAACGAACGCTCAAAAAGTTTACTACCTCCCTACAAAATCAATTTCCCTCGTTCTGTCACGCTACCTGCTCAAACGACAACGGCACTCAGGTTGCGGTCCCTACTCCCCCTCACCCTGGGTTGCAGCTTACTAACCGGGTTATTGCTGCTGTATTTTGGGCAGCTCGCGTTGAGTTACTGGCAAACAGGACCAACACTTTCCAATCCGTTCGTCTCTCGCTTCAATCTAAGAAATCTTTGGCAGGTTGGAACACACGTGCTCAATCGAATCTGGATGGGGGGCGGGGTGCTGGGTATTGCGATCGCCCTTTTGATTTATCCGCAGTTTATGTTGAGCGCGATCGCTGTGATTCTCAGCATCTTACTGGGGTGGCTGTTTTCAAAACAGTGGGCAGTGATTTTGCAATACTGGCACCCTACTGCATTTAATAGCACTGAGCCATTATTTGGGCGCGACATTAGTTTTTATATTTTTGCTCTACCCTTTTGGGAATTAGTGGAATTGTGGCTATTTGGAGTCTTTTTATACGGATTCATTGCCGTTGCACTCACTTATTTATCATCAGCCAGTAGTTTGAGTCGAGGTAGTTTTCCTGGGTTCTCGCCCGCTCAACAACGTCACCTTTATGGAGTAGGAGGGGGGTTGATGGCAGTTGTGGGATTGAGTTATTGGCTCAGTCGATATGAACTGCTGTATTCCCCTCGTGGAGTCACGTTTGGTGCTGGCTATACCGATGTGATGGCTCAACTTCCCATTTATACCAGTTTAAGTCTGCTGGCGTTGGCGATCGCGAGCTATCTTTTGGGACGCACTATTTTCTGGCAAGCAAAGTTGTCTCATCGCCGTTGGGTCAGACTTGGATTGGGGCTATTTGGAATTTTGGTTGTTGTGGGAGTGGTTGTCCCGGAAGCAGTGCAGTATGTGATTGTGCAGCCGAATGAATTAGTGCGGGAGCGTCCATTTATTGAACGAACGATCTCACTGACTCGTCAGGCGTTTGGGTTAGAAGCGATCGATGCGATTAATTTTGATCCGCAAGGGCGGCTGACTCAAGCCGATTTAGCCGCTAATGATTTAACGATTCGCAACATTCGTTTGTGGGATCAACGTCCACTACTGGAAACGAACCGTCAATTGCAGCAATTTCGCCCGTATTATCGCTTCCCAGATGCCGATATCGATCGCTACACGCTCCAAACGGATGTGCCCTCCCGCCCCCCCGCAACCAATCCTTCAGCAGCCAATCCACCCATTGCGCCAACCGAACAGCGGCAAGTTCTGATTGCGGCACGAGAATTAGACTACAGCGCGGTTCCACCCGAAGCCCAAACTTGGGTAAACCGTCATTTAATCTACACTCACGGCTATGGTTTTACACTCAGTCCTGTGAATACTGTAGGTCCAGGCGGATTACCAGAATATTTTGTGAAAGACATTACCGGAGGAGAACCTGGAGCACTCACAGCCTCCAGTCCTGCGATTCGTGCCAGTATCCCCATTGGGCAACCTCGCATCTATTATGGTGAGATCAGCAATACCTATGTCATGACTCAAACTCTGACACGAGAGTTGGATTTTCCCAGCGGCAGCGATAATGCCTACAACATCTACAGTGGTCGCGGTGGGATTAATATGGGTTCCTGGTGGAGGCAAGCGCTGTTTGCTGTGTATTTGCGTGATTGGCGAGTGCTGTTTAGTAGAGATTTTTTGCCTGAAACGAAAGTACTGTTCCGCCGCAATATTAAACATCGCATTCAAGCGATCGCGCCCTTTTTGCGGTATGACAGTGATCCCTATTTAGTCACCGCTGATGCCCAAAAACCAGACGAGACCGATCAAAGTTATCTCTACTGGATTGTGGATGCGTATACAACCAGCGATCGCTATCCCTATTCCGATTTGGGATCTGAGGGCATCAATTACATTCGCAATTCAGTCAAAGTAGTGATTGATGCTTATCATGGTTCTGTTGACTTTTATGTGGCAGATCCGAGTGATCCAATCATTACAACCTGGTCAAAAGTCTTTCCTAATTTGTTCAAACCGCTGACTGCCATGCCTGCCAGTTTGCGGAGTCATCTTCGCTATCCTGTGGATTTTTTCAAACTGCAATCAGAGCGCTTAATGACTTATCACATGACCGATCCCCAGGTGTTTTATAACCGGGAAGATCAATGGCAAATTCCCAATGAAGTGTATGGCGATGAGGCGCGTCCGGTTGTACCGTATTACCTGATTACAAGCCTGCCTATTGTGCCGTTTGAAGAATTTATTTTGCTTCTCCCTTATACGCCCCAGCAACGAACCAACTTAATTGCCTGGTTGGCAGCGCGATCGGATGGTGAGAATTATGGAAAATTACTCTTATATACTTTCCCCAAAGAGCGACTGGTGTATGGACCTGAACAAATTGAGGCGCGGATCAATCAAGATCCTGTGATTTCTCAACAAATTTCTCTCTGGAATCGTCAGGGGTCGCGGGCAATTCAAGGTAACTTGCTGATCATTCCGATTGAGCGATCGCTGCTATATGTTGAACCGCTTTATTTGGAAGCCGTTCAAAACAGCTTGCCAACGCTAGTGCGAGTAATTGTTGCCTATGAAAATCGCATTGTGATGGCACCAACGTTAGAAGAGTCGTTACAAGCTATCTTTAAACCCCAGGTAACTCCAGATTCCACCATCATTCGCTCAGTAGAAGAACCAACTACGCCATAGAATAGATGAAAAAATGAATTTTCCCTGATGTGATTCCGAACTCTTCCTTAAAAAACTCTCCCTCATTCACTCAATGCCCATACTTGCATCGCTCGAAGGTTTGACGAAAAAGATAATCGTCTGAACCTAGCCTGGATGAAAGCGTTGGGCAGTAGGGTGGATAAAAATCATCAACTTTTGCATCAGCGCGATCGCCGTTGACAGCTCCTTCAACTGCTGATCGATGACTGGGTTGCTCAAGCGATTGCTTCAAACTAACAGGGTTTGGATTGATTGATTTGCAAAGAACCACATCCGATTCTGGCTTTGTCACCGCAGATTCTAACGTAGACTTGCAGGCTGTCCCATTTGCATAAGCAACTGAACTCAGTGATGCACCTATCCAAACAGCAGAAGCTGAAGTTGCACACATTAATACTAAACCTGAAAAGTGGGCGAAGGCTTGCATTGGAATTTCCTCAAATATGAAGTAATCATCAAAACAACCAATGAGTCAACGCAATAGCTGTCCTCTCAAGGTGTAGACTACTCACCACTCTAAATTTAGGGCGAGATAAATTCCTGTGAGCTAGTTTAACTCTTACAGTGATTCTAACTCTCACACTTCTAAAAATGATAAGTAGTCTACATTACAAATATCCTGAGAGCTGCACTTGCATAGTTATTTTGAACAATGATTTTCTGGGTTCTTAACAGTTAGTTTAATTATTGATTCTGAGTTTTATCTGATAGTGTCGTTAGAATTTGCTGTAGTCAAATCATGACTCGCTTCTGGATCTCCAGCATGATGCGATCGCAAGCTTCCCCATACTCGATAGTTTGATTGAGAAGCTGTGATAACGACTTGCACTCCACGCTCTGCCAAGGCCCAGGCAAATGAATAAGCCTGTTGCCGCTGAGATTTATCAAAAGATTCGTACTGATGAAACAATTCGTGCCCCCAACGCATTCCATCGTGTACCTGTTCATCCAACCAGAATTTGAAGAAGGAGACAAGGTTTTCAGAAATCAATAGTGGCTCCATACATCAGAAATCAATAGTGGCTCCATACAAAATCACCCTGGGGCGATCGCCCCAACAAATACCAATTCATTCCACCTGAAACTGGAGGTGCCATCACTTGAGGTTTTTGATCTGGCATAAACTATTCTCTATAAAACGCTGCGATGATACAGCATGTGATATTCCAAATCAGTCCTTTCAAGAGGATAACGATCAAACGTGTAAAACTTGTGAATTTTTGACTCCTCTTTCTGGGTTAATTCTAATGGAGGGAAAAAACTAACCTTGTGAAGGAAAGAGGCTAATCTTGTAAGAGGAAGAAGCATACTCCGCATTGATGAAATACTGCTCATCGACACGGCTTTTTATTTCCCCTTTAGTTCCTGTACCTACTAATCATGAGACTTTTGGTTGTCGATGATGATGTTCAGTTCACTAGAGATGTGGCCGCATTGCTGAGCCGACAGAATTATGTTGTTGATACGGCCGCGGATGGTCAAACTGCCTGGGTATATATTCAATCCTATAACTATGATTTGATTGTGCTAGATATCATGCTGCCAGGATTAGATGGCAGAAACTTGTGTAGGAGAATTCGACAAGCCGGAATTGTTAGCCCAATTCTATTGCTCACTGCCCGTGACAGCATCTCCGACAAAGTGGAAGGGTTGGATGCAGGAGCGGATGATTATGTGGTCAAGCCTTTTGACTGGAAAGAATTGTTGGCTCGTATTCGAGCATTGCTACGACGAGAAGGAGCAGTTACGCCTTCCGTTTTAGTCTGGGGGAATTTACAACTCAACCCCATGACCTGCGAAGTGCGTTATGGCGAGGAGTTAGTCCCCCTGCGACGACAAGAATATCGATTATTAGAATTGTTTCTACGCAATCCCACGCGGGTGCTGAGTTGTCGCAGTATTTTAGAACAGCTCTGGACGTTTGATGACAATCCGCCGCTGGAAGAAACCGTGAGGGCACACATTAAAAGTTTGCGACGACAACTTAAAACAGTGGGAGCCAGGGAAGTTATTGAAACCATATACGGTTTGGGCTATCGCTTGAAGTCCCTTGAGCCAGAGCAATTGCCTGAGCCAGCAGAGCGTTTGAAAGATGTTACGGAGGCTGAGCAATTTAAGCAACTGTGGCAAAATCTGTTCATTGTGTGGGAAGAAATTAAACCCGAAATAATGCAGCAGGTTGCTGCACTAGAGCAGTTGGCAGAAGCTCTTCAAGCACGGGAGACCGCTCCACTGTTGAAAGAGCAAGCGATCGCCAATGTTCATCGCCTGATTGGTACGGTTGGTTCCTATGGTTTCGCACGTGGATCTGAACTGGCTCGCCAGATTGAAGTTCTGTTGTTGGAGAGTGATTGCCGATTGACGCACTCCCAGTTTGCTATCTTGCGATCGCACCTAACAGTTTTGAAGCAAGAACTTGCTGGAGAACCGCAACCATCAATTCCTCTCGTTCTCTCAACGCCCGAATCATCAGTGCGTGCTATCACAACTTGCACCCGGCAAGAATCCCCACCCCCTGATATCGAGGTTGAAACCAGTGATCTCGCCTCACAGAACCTCCCGCTTCGTTCTGATCTTCCTCCGCGTTGGCACCCTTTGATTGCTTTTGATCAATTGACTCAAGTAAGGCAACGAGCCAAATTTACTCATGATTTTCGTCGGTTGCTTCAGGAAGCTGAGCAGGAGACCATTCCGGTATGCCTGTGTATTGTTAGTCTGTCTAATTTAAAGCAATTCAATCAAACAACTAGCTATCAACAAGGAGATAGGGTGCTACAACTGGTTGCAGGGGTGTTGCGTCAATCGAGTTGCATTCGAGATTTACCTGGTCGCTGGAGTGGCAGTAAATTTGCGATCGCTCTAGCAAATCACAATAAAACTCAAGCAGAACAATACTTAGCTGAGGTTTTGCAATGCTTAAAGCCACAAGAACCGCTCCTGGAAATTCAGGTTGCGATCGCAGAATTTCCTCAAGCGGGACGTGATGTAGAGGCGTTGTATCGGGCGGTGGAACAAACCCAGTGAGTTTGTTCTGTGTACCATCGCACAACTTAACCAATCAGTGGCAATATTGTGGTAAGTAACTGAGGCAACGGGTATGGCAGAGTATCAAAAGATTGAATATCGCATTGGCGCAGATGGCAAAATTATTGAGACAGTGTTAGATGGATCTGGAACGAGTTGTATTTCAACCACCACAGACATCGAGCAGGCATTAGGAACTGTAGAGTCGCAAGAACTGTTGCCCCAATACTACGAAACCGAGGAAACCCTGCCTCTAAACCAAACCGAATCCTTAGAAGCAACTGATTGAAGATGCTATCCCATCCTAATCCAGAACTTTTGTGGTTGAGTTGGGTGTTAATGGTTGGCTGGATATTGCTGGTTCTTAGTTTTGCTGGAATCCGTGCTACTGCCAAAACCCCATCGGTTGGGGAACCAACAATCATCGATCTACAACAGCAATGCCTGCGCCTGCGGGAAGAACTTCAGCAACAAAAAAAATCCCTATCGGAAAACGTTCAACTTGCTATTTTTGAACAATTGCAAACCTTACTAACAAACTATCCCAGTGCTCGTGCAATGGCAGCGGCAAAACCCGATCTGCCTGCTCAAAATTTGGTTGCGCTCTTTGCACCGCTTGAGATGCTGTTGCAATCGTGGGGCATTACTCCGATTGGCATTGCCTGGGAACACGTTCCATTTCAGCCTCACCTCCATCAACCTGATAGCAATGATATTACTGAAGGGGAATGGGTCTATATTCGCTTTGTGGGCTATCAACAGGGCGATCGCATTCTTTGTCCAGCCAAAGTGAGTCGGACTCTGCCGCCGGGAATTTCTTAACCATCTAACCTATGACGACAATCGCTATTGACTTTGGCACCAGTAACACAGTGATTAGTCTTTTAGAACCCGATACACAGGTTGCCAAAACTCTGCAATTGCCTGTATCACGCCTGTTCAGGCTCACAACGCAGGCAGGAGATGGGCAAGAAATTCCAGTGGTGCCGACGTTAGCATTTGTTAAACAGGCGGGGCAGCTTGTATTTGGAGAACCCGTGCGATCGCAGCGTTTGGGAATGGCCCAACCCGAACGTCTGTTTAGAGCCTTCAAGCGAGAACTGGTTGCTGATTTTCAGCCTCCTCCTCGTCAGTTAGATGGAATCAGTTACAGTGCCGAATTCATTTCAGAACAGTTTTTGAAATCACTCTGGCACCAGATCTTACATCAAAATATTCAACCTTCAAATCTTGTTTTTACTGTACCCGTGGCTGCATTTGAGCGATATTTAGCCTGGTTTAGAGCATTAGGCGAACAACTAACAAAAACGAATGTGCAAATTGTGGATGAGTCCACAGCCGCAGCACTGGGATATGCGATTCACCATCCGGGAGCGCTGGTGTTGGTAGTTGATTTTGGCGGTGGCACTCTTGATCTAAGCCTGGTGCGGACGATTGTTTCAACGGTAAAGTCTGTCAGGGATCGGGCAGAGGTTGTTGCAAAATCGGATGCCTACGTAGGCGGTGAAGATATTGACCAATGGATTGTGGAAGACTGTTTGCATCACCTCGGTTTATCACGGGAAGCGGTAGGAATGATTGGCTGGCAGAATCTACTAGAACTGGCTGAACGGCTGAAAATTCGCTTATCTGGGGCTGAAACTGCCAAGGAGATCTGGCTAGATGACACAACGTTTATGTCGTATGAGCTTGTTCTCAGCCGCGATCGCCTGGAAGCTATTTTAGAAGCGCATCAAGTATTGGAGCAGTTGCGGCAAGCATTAGATGAGGTGTTAGCGATCGCACTGGGTCGGGGCGTGCATAAATCCGAGATTGAGCACGTTTTACTGGTAGGTGGCAGTTGCCTGATTCCGGCGGTGCAGCAACTGATCCTCTCCTACTTTGGGCGGCAGCGAGTTCAGTTTGATAAACCATTTGAAGCAGTTGCTCACGGAGCGCTATTGGTGAATCAACTGGCATACGTAGACGATTATCTCCATCATCATTATGCGATCCGGCTGTGGGAACCGCACTCGCGCACATATTCCTACTTCCCATTGTTTGAGCGAGGTTCTCAGTATCCCTGTAAACGGGCAGAGCCTTTAATCTTACAAGTTGCTACAGCAGGACAAACTGATATCCGTCTGGATATTGGCGAAGTGGCTGCAATGTCTCAAGCAGAGGTGATATATGATGCTCAAGGCAGAATGAGCAGCGCCCCCCTGCGTCACCAAGAAATCTATCGATCGCTAGAAACTCACCATGATTCAGTTTGTCTTGCTCACCTTGATCCACCGGGGCAATTAGGCATGGATCGGATTGCAGTGGAGTTTGAAGTCAATGCACAACGCCTATTAATAGCAACGGTGCGAGATTTATTGACGGGCAAGGTGCTGGTGGAACGAGGCGAAATCGCTAAATTGCAATAGCACCGTTGCATCATGCTGAGCACCAGACTTGGAGCTTAAATGGTCACTTTAGATTTCTACAACCTTAGAGTTACTTGGTGGAGAACGCTGCCTCAGTTTTTGCGATCGCCAACAGGGTCTTTAATACCGAGTCGGGGTTTAGGCTAATGGAATCAATACCTTGCTCTACCAAAAATTGAGCAAACTCTGGATAGTCGCTTGGTGCCTGACCGCAGATGCCAATTTTACGATGATACTGTTTTGCCGTAGCAATCACTCGTTGCAGTTTGCGCTTAACCGCTTCATCGCGCTCGTCGAACAAGTGAGCGACCAGGGCAGAATCGCGATCAAGCCCCAGTGTAAGTTGGGTCAGGTCATTTGAGCCGATTGAAAACCCATCAAACACCTCACTGAAGCGATCGGCAAGTTCCACGTTACTCGGCAGCTCACACATCACATACACCTGCAACCCATTTTCACCGCGAACTAACCCGTGGTTTGCCATTTCATCCAACACTTTACGTCCTTCTGCCGGAGTACGACAAAACGGAATCATCGGAATCACATTCCTCAGCCCCATTTCATCTCGCACTCGCTGAAACGCTTTACACTCTAACCCAAACGCATCTCGATATTTGGGATCGTAGTAACGTGACGCTCCGCGCCAACCCATCATGGGATTTTCCTCTTCTGGCTCAAACTCCTGCCCACCAATCAAATTGGCATATTCATTACTCTTTAAGTCAGACATTCGTACAATCACTGGCTTGGGATAGAAAGCAGCAGCCAAAATTCCAATCCCAGATGCCAGCTTGCTAATAAAATACTCTGGCATTGAGTCATACTGAGTGGTTAACTGACTAATTTCCCACTTTGCTCCTTTATCTTTGAGAGTGTCAAAATTGATGAGCGCCAGTGGATGAATTTTGATGTGATTCGCAATGATAAATTCAGTCCGCGCCAGCCCCACCCCATCATTTGGAATCGATGCTAAGCGAAAAGCCTCCTTAGGATTTCCCACATTCATCATCACTTTGGTACGTGTGCGAGGCAGCGCATCAAGCTGAAGCTCTTCTACATCAAACGGTAGTAGACCATTGTAGACGTATCCTTCTTCTCCCTCAGCACAAGAAACGGTTACTTCTTGTTGGTCTTTCAATACATCGGTAGCATGATCGCAGCCCACGATCGCGGGTAACCCCAACTCTCGTGCAATGATTGCCGCATGACAGGTACGTCCTCCCTGATTGGTAATCACGGCACTTGCCTTTTTCATGATTGGTTCCCAATCTGGATCGGTGCGCGTTGTCACTAACACTTCCCCAGACTGAAACTCATCTAACTTGCGGAGATCCGTGATGATTCGTGCTTTTCCTTGCCCGATCATTTCGCCCACTGCACGACCCGACAAAATCGGAGTTGGCTGCACGTTTATTGTTTTGGGCGTTGCAGGTTCTCGCAGGCGATAGGTTCGCAAAATGTTCTCTGTTTTCTGAGAATGCACCGTTTCAGGACGCGCCTGTACGACAAACAAGTCTCCAGTAATACCATCTTTTGCCCATTCAACATCCATTGGGCTGTAAACGCCTCGAACACTAGAGTAGTGATCTTCAATGATACAAGCCCACTCTGCCAGTTTCAAAATTTCGCTATCGGTGAGGGCGTAGCGTCCCTGTTCGGCTTTCGGCACGGAAACATTGGTGATCGGGCGACTGCCGCCAATGTCGTAAATCATTCTGATTTCCTTGCTACCCAGTCGCTTCTCTAGCAAAGGACGAAACCCTGCCTTCAAGGTGGGCTTGAACACGATGTATTCATCAGGATTCACAACACCCTGCACAACGTTTTCGCCCAAGCCATAGGCAGCGGTAATCAGTGCCGTATCCTTAAAACCCGTTTCTGTATCGATAGAAAACATCACGCCCGATGAGGCTAAATCAGAGCGCACCATTTTCTGGACACCAACGGATAAGGCAATTTCAAAATGGTCAAAGTTTTTGATGGTGCGGTAAGAAATCGCGCGATCGGTGAAAAGCGACGCAAAGCACAGGTGACAAGCTTCTAGAACGCCATTGATGCCATTGATGTTGAGGTAAGTTTCTTGCTGTCCAGCAAAGCTGGCATCTGGTAAATCTTCTGCTGTCGCGCTGGAACGAACGGCAACATCCACACCCGTATAGCGGCTGAGGCAGTCTTTCAGTTCCTCCCCAGTGAGGGTATCGCATGTTTCGATCTGAATGCCATACCACTCGGATAACTGGACATAGGCGTTCACGATCGCAGCCTCTAGTTCCGGTGGAAAGGGTGTGTCGAGGATTAAAGTTCGTGCTAGCCTGCCGCGCTCTCGCAAGTTGTTGATATTGTCTACGTCTAAATCTGCTAGCAGACGACGAAGCCGAGTTTCCAGCCCTGCTTTCTTCATGAAATAGCGAAATGCATAGGAGGTGGTAGCAAAGCCAGTGGGGACATTGACTCCTTTAGGACTGAGTTGCCGAATCATTTCTCCTAAGGACGCATTCTTCCCGCCAACCAGGGGAACGTCTGCAATTCCAACTTGCTCAAACCAAAGAATTAGCGCTTCTTCTCTGGCATCTGGGTTGGGGGAAGTTCCCCGACTTTGGGTAGTAACCATGATGTTTGTTAAAGTTTAGTTGGAAAAGTTTTGTCAGTAGACTCAATGGAAGCGGCGATCGCACCTTTCCAGAAATATAAATTTCAACTTAAGGTTGAAATAATAATGATGAAGAAATTAAACAGTAGAGGGCAATCAAACACTTCTACTTAGCAGTCTAACTCACTCAAAATTGCTCAGACGGAATCAAACCTAAAGTTTTATTGCCTTGCACATCGATCGTGCTGTCCAGTGCTCCCAGTTCCATATGCACTCTTGCCGCTGCCAACCTTAGCACGATACCCGACTAACTCCCTGACTACTACTCGTTGCCAGAGTAATTTCTTCTACAAGTGTTATTAATGTTCCTCTATTGATGCAGAAACGAATTCAGATAATGAGTCACCAAACCGTACAGACTAGGTAGCCAAACCAAAATGATGCTTTTTTTGAGCAAGCACCTGTTCCACTCTGTCTTTCTGTTGCTGCAACAGCACGGGATTTGGTGAGTATGCATCTTACATACATAACTGAATCCTGTCTAAATGCATACTAAATACGTAAAGTGTGTGATTTTATTGCTAATTTCAGTCATTCTTTAAGTTCAAATAACTAGAATGACAAAGTGCAACCGCTGATTTTGGAAAAACTGTAACGCGATCGCTGTTCTACTCAGGAATAAGAATGAATTAAAAATGAAAATTTAAAGGTTTAAAATGGTCTTCAGCAAAGCCTTTAAATTTTTATCGTCACTTTTATTTTACATTTTGAATAATTCATTAATCTTAGGATCGTGGATTAAATAACTGAAACCTCACCTCTCCCCCTGCCCCTCTCCGAGCCGGAGAGGGGCAGGGGGAGAGGTGAGTTTAAATGAAAAATTCGATGTTATTAAATTCACGTTCCTTAGGAATGAAAATTAAATAACCTCAAACTTTCCAATTAAGTGACCGCTCCCCCGTCCCCTCAATAAGGCATGAGGGCAGTTTGACGCAACAGTCTCTAAATACTGGATTGGAAAGTTATGCAAAAATTCGATCGCAAGATAGATTACTCCTTCTCCCAAATGGCAGAGAATCGACACGGGTAACTCACGCAGTATGCTCTCCAGCTTGGCTAGCTGACACCACACTGGCTGAAAACCGACTGCTGTGACGAACTGAGGACTAACACGTTAATTAGAACATGTCACTGTAACCATGACGGACACTCATATTTCTGACTCAATTTTTGTTGGCGACAGTGAAATGGCGCACCTGCTGCGATCGCACAACTGGTCACAAACGCCCCTTGGTTCAGTAGAAACGTGGTCACAAAGTTTAACAACAGCCGTACGGATTATGGTAACTTCTCGCCAAGCCATGTTTGTTTGGTGGGGTGAGGAACTCATCAATCTTTACAACGATGCTTACCGTTCGATTTTGGGAGGCAAACATCCCAAAGCGCTGGGTCAGCCAGCAAACGTGGTCTGGCGAGAAATCTGGGATCAGGTTGGTCCCCGTGTAGAAACAGCGCTACGTCAGAATCGAGGAACTTACGATGAAGCGCTGCTGCTCATTATGGAGCGCAACGGGTATCCAGAGGAAACCTACTACACCTTCACCTACAGCCCAGTTCCTGATGATGACGGCAGCATTGGCGGGATTATCTGCGCCAACACGAACGACACCGCCCGAATTATTGGTAAACGCCAGTTAGCGTTATTAAAAGAACTGGCAGCCACAACTGCCGATGCCCGTACCTTTGATGAAGCCTGTACGTTGAGCGCTAGATGCCTGGTAACCAATCCCTACGATCTACCCTTTGCGCTGATTTATTTGGTAGATTCCACCCATCAATTTGCCGTTTTGGCAGGAACCAGCGGTATTCAACCCGGACACGCGATCGCTCCCGAAACCGTTGCGTTGGATGATGACTCAGTGTGGTCATTTGCCAGCGTGGTTAAATCGCAACAACTGGGTTTAATCTCCAATCTAGAAACCCGGTTTCAATCTCTACCAACGGGTGCCTGGGAGCGATCGCCCCATCAAGCCGTCACCGTACCCATTGCGCCATCCGGCAAGACGGGTAAAGCGGGCATCTTGGTGGTTGGCTTAAACCCATTTCGATTGTTTGACGATGACTACCGAGGATTCATCGATCTGATTGCGGCTCAAATTGCTGCCAGTATTGCCAATGCCCAAGCGTATGAAGAAGAACGCAAACGAGCCGAAGCGCTGGCAGAACTGGACCGTGCCAAAACAACCTTTTTCAGCAATGTTAGCCACGAATTTCGCACTCCCCTGACGCTGATGCTGGCTCCTTTAGAAGATGCGTTGCAGAGTTTAGCAGGAGATGGGGGAAGCAGTACCTTATCCCCACCGTTGCTCAGAGATCAGGTAGAGGTTGCCCACCGTAATGCTCAACGTCTGCTAAAGCTCGTCAATACTCTGCTAGACTTCTCCCGGATTGAGGCAGGGCGAATTCAGGCAGTTTATGAACCTACGGATTTAGCTAACTTGACAACCGAGCTGACCAGCGTGTTTCGGTCTGCGATCGATCGCGCCGGGTTACGCCTGGTGGTCGATTGTCCTCCATTACCCGAACCGGTCTATGTCGATCGCGAGTTGTGGGAAAAGATTGTTTTGAATTTGCTCTCGAATGCATTCAAGTTTACCTTTGAGGGAGAGATACGGGTGAGTGTGCATACTTCACTGCACTCTTCTGCTGTATTAACCATCTGCGATACAGGCACTGGCATTCCAGCAGATGAGTTACCTCACATTTTTGAGCGGTTCCATCGAGTCAACGGAGCAAAAGGACGCAGCTATGAGGGGTCGGGGATTGGACTGTCGTTAGTGCAGGAGCTAGTGCACTTACACGGCGGCACCATTGAAGTCACCAGCACGATTCATCAAGGCACCTGCTTCACAGTCACCATTCCCATGGGGTATGCTCACCTGCCCAGCGATCGCCTGCGGCACCGCGAACCTGCTCATACCAATGCCAGTCGTTCCTTTGTATCCACTGCAACGGTAGCGATGCCGTATGTTGAAGAAGCTCTGCGTTGGCTCCCAGACGAGGGGAATGGCAAATGGGAGGTTGGCAATGGGGAATGGAGAATGGGAGATTGGGAATGGGGAATCGGGAATCAGCAAAATGCTTCCCGATCTTCCTTACCTCCCTCCTCGCTTCCCCGCATTCTTCTGGCAGACGACAACGCTGATATACGCGACTATCTCAAGCGACTGTTAGGGCAGCAGTTTGCCGTGGAAACTGTGGCGGATGGGGTTGCGGCGCTGGCTGCGATTCGTCAACAGGTGCCCAATTTGGTGTTAACGGATGTCATGATGCCAGAAATGGATGGGTTTGAGTTGTTGCGATCGCTGCGAGCTGATCCCACAACCCAAGACATCCCCATCATTTTGTTATCGGCACGGGCGGGAGAAGAAGCCCGAATTGAAGGACTGGCAGCAGGAGCAGACGATTATTTGATTAAACCTTTTGCTGCCCGTGAACTGCTAGCGCGGGTAGAAGCCAACTTGAAACTGGCCCAGCAGCGACGTGATGCCGCCCAGCGAGAGCAGAGATTGAGGGTAGAAGCAGAAGCCGCCCAGCAATGGGTGGAAGCTATTTTATCGAGTATTAGCGATGGGTTTTATACCTTTGATCGCGACTGGCGCTTCACCTACGTTAACGAACGCATTTGCGATATTGCTGGCAAGTCACGCGAAGAACTGCTGGGTTATAGTAATTGGGATTTATTTCCCGAAACGGTGGGCACCATTGCCGAGGTTGAAATGTATCGGGCAATGCGTGACCAAACCGTTGTTCAGTTTGAGTATCTGCATTTGCCCTGGAATCGCTGGTTTGAGCACCGAGTATATCCCTCACCAGATGGACTCACTGTGTTTATTACTGAAATTACCGCTCGCAAGCGGGCAGAAGCACTGCTGCAACAGGCTCGTGAAACAGCAGAACTGGAACGACACCGCTACCAGGATTTGTTTAACTTTGCCCCCGATGGTTACGTCGTCACTGATGCGACTGGAACAATTCAAGAGGCAAACCAGGCGATCGCGGCTTTACTGGCGATTCAACCAGACGACCTGATCCATCAACCACTCGTTACTTACGTAGCTCAGGCAGATCATTCAACGTTCAGAAATTTGCTGCATGAGTTGTTGCATCAGCCACAGCTACACAAACTACAAACAGAAGAACTCAATTTAGCTCCTTCAGGATGCACTACCATCCCCGTTGCTACCACCGTCACTGCCATCCGCAATAGCCAGATGCAGCTAATCGGTGCTCGCTGGTTAATTCGAGATATTACTCAGCGCCAACAAGCGGAGAAAGCACTGCGCGAAAGTGAAGCACGTTTTCGGGGTGTGGTGGAATCTAACATGGTGGGCATTTTCTTCTGGGATGCGTCGGGAGTCATTACCGATGGTAACGAAATGGCAATCCAGATGCTGGGCTACAGTCGGGAAGAGTTGCAATCTCAGCAAGTTCGTTGGATAGATATTACGCCGCCGGAGTTTCACGACATTGATGCCGCCATGCAAACGGAATTGGTAGCCAAAGGGGTTTGTCCGCCGTTTGAAAAAGCCTACATTCGCAAAGATGGCACGCAGGTTCCTGTCCTGATTGGTGGGGCATTGATACCGGGCTATGGCGATCGCGGGGTCGCCTATTTTATTGATATTACTGACCGCAAGCAAGCGGAGATTGCCTTACGCCAGAGCGAGGAGCGAGCAAGGCTGGCGATTGACCTGGCGCACCTGGGCACGTGGCGCTACAACTTGCAGAAAGATGTGGTAGAGCTAGACCAGCGGATGTGTGAGATGTGGGGTGAGGCAGCCGATGCTAGAATACTCCCCTTACCTGACATGCTGAAGCGCATTCATCCAGCGGATCAAACGCGAGTGGCGATCGCCATCAGTTCAGCCCTTCATCCTAAATCATCAGGAACCTACGCGGTGGATTATCGCATCCTTTGGGATGACGGCACAGAACGCTGGATCTTTGCCAACGGACAAGTGCAGTTTCAGGGGGAAGGGGAATTTCGGCACGCGATCGACTTCTTTGGAACTGCTTTAGACATCACCGATCGTAAACAGGCTGAAGCGAATCGCGAACAGCTTTTAGCCCGCGAGCAAGCCGCCCGCGAAGCCGCCGAAGCTGCCAGCCGCATCAAAGATGAGTTTTTAGCAATTGTCTCTCACGAGTTGCGAACGCCGCTCAATCCCATTCTTGGTTGGTCTAAATTGTTACGAACCCGCCAAATGAATCAGCAAAAGATAGACCAAGCTTTGGATGTGATCCAGCGGAATGCCCAAATGCAAGCTCAACTGATTAACGATCTACTCGATGTATCTCGAATTCTGCGTGGCAAACTCAGCCTGGATCATCGCCGGGTTGATCTGGCATCCACCATTCAAGCGGCGATCGAACCCGTGCGCTTGGCGGCAGAAGCTAAGCAAATTGATCTGAGATTGGAGAGTTTAGATGCTCCGCTTCAGGTTATGGGCGACGCTGGCCGCCTCCAGCAAGTGATATGGAATCTTCTATCAAACGCGGTCAAATTCACATCTGAGGGAGGGCGAGTAGACATTCGGCTAGAACGGGTAGAGAGTGAAGGAGTGAAGGAGTGGAGGAGTGAGCGAGTAGATGAAACCCTACCTACCCCCCTACCCCCCTCTTATGCTCAAATCACCGTTCGTGATACCGGAAAAGGTATTCCCCCTGATTTTCTTCCCTACGTATTTGAGCACTTCCGACAGGAGAGTTCTGCAACAACCCGACGCTTTGGCGGGCTAGGATTGGGGTTAGCGATCGTTCGCTACTTGGTAGAACTGCACGGCGGAACAGTACAGGCAGACAGCCTCGGCACAGGACAGGGGGCAACGTTTACCGTGAAACTACCGTTGCTCAGGCAGGAGGCAAATGAAGCGCCGGAAAGATTGGAAGCGCGCCCCGACACCCCCACTTCCCCGAATGCTTTGAATGGATTACACATTCTCGTGGTTGATGACGATACCAGCACTCGCGAGTTTCTGGCTTTCCTGTTAGAGCTACATGGAGCCAATGTGATGATGGCAACCAACGCCGATGAGGCGATCGTAATGTTGACCCAGTTTCAGCCCGATGTGTTGTTGAGCGATATTGGTATGCCCGATGTGGACGGCTATATGTTGATGCGGCAAATTAGAGCCTTACCACCAGAACGTGGAGGAACCATTCCAGCGATCGCGCTCACTGCCTATGCAGGAGATATGGATCAACGGCAGGCGCTGGCGATCGGGTTTCAGCAGCACGTGTCTAAACCGGTAGAGCCAGAGGTATTGATACAAGCAATTGTTACGCTGGTAGAAGATATTTAAAGCAGCTACTTGCGGCTCCAACCGTCTCCTCACCCTCAATTACGCAGGAAATAGGGTCGGAAATCTCCCAGCATGGGGGATTAAGGGGCAAATCAGAACATTGGATCGTTCTCCCGTTATGCTTAAGTTCAAATCTCTGGCTCAAGATTGTCTTATTGCTCTGGTAATTGTCCTCGCAGCGCTGTTGCTCATGCTGGGGCTTGATCCCTGGTTAGAAATGACTCAAACGCCATTTCTATTGTTCTTTGGAGCAGTCCCAATGGCGGCATTGTACCTGGGGCGGCGTGGCGGCATCATCGCGACAGTGTTGTCTGCTTTGTTTGCCTATTATTTCTTTATAACTTCCCCCAATTCTTTTTCACCGAATGTGGTGGGGGTTGGTAGAACCTTAATTTTTATTGCTGAAGGCATTCTTCTCAGTATTTTAATCTCTGGGGGTCAATTCCCCGCCGCTCTGCGGCGTAAAATGCAGAGATG
>JACYLN010000094.1 GCA_015272515.1 Leptolyngbyaceae cyanobacterium C42_A2020_001
TGCTCTTTTTTGATTCTGATACCCCGTCCGCTTGCGGCGGGGTAGTTCATTTATTACTTTAACTATTGATAGCTTATTCAAGCATTTCTGGGTCGAATTCCGTCATATTTGAGAAAATGCTTTTGATAGTGAGCCAGTCATTGAATTTACAAGACCTGTTTCAATGAAAAATTCAATGGCTTTGGTTAATTGCACTTGAGTAGTTTGCCCCAGGACAATAGAACGAACAGGATTTTCTGCTCACTACGATAAGTTTTGAGATAAAGAAAGTTAATAGCTTCTGATTGCAATATATATTTTTTTAATATCTTCTGCGTATAGTTTTGTGTCTAATTCGCTACATCAACCGCAAGATTGCAGAAATGATAATATCTATTTGCAATTTCTTGAGATAGAAAATAGTCGTTTTCTCAGGGGTTTCATGGGATCTGCGTGTGATAGTCTTTGGAAAACTACAGCTTCTGATCAAGGTATTAATTATACATAGGAAAGCTGTTTGCTTGCTTTTCTCTTTTTGGCAAGAGGAAATTTCAACCGATAAGTTGTGTTAAAGTCTTGGCATCTGCAATTACGAAACAGTAATGCTCTGATTTTTTGAACGGACAGTTATTCAGAATTGCAGCGATTGCAAACTGAAGCTGTTGTGCGCGATCGCAAATTAATTTCCAGAGCGTTCATTGTTTAGTAAATTGTATGGTTCCTGAATTATTGTCTAGTGCAGATTCAAATTAGACGATTTAGGTTTTGCAGTTTGATAGTCCATCTAAATGAGTGTGGTTTTGAGGCAAAAATCTGCTTGTCAGATCGCTAAAAGCCCGATGTTGCCCCTTCAGGATGATTATTACTCCATCCTTTAGGTCGAATTGTAGAGAGTTTTCCTGTTGAGTGTTCCATCGAGAGCATCACTAAAAAATCGGCGAAGTTACGACTTTAGGGTGGTGAGTTTGATGTGAGTAAAACCTTAAATTATTAGCCAGATTTCTCAATCCTTATTGAATCAGGGGCGATCCTTATTTGGCTTGAAATGAGCGTATAAAGCAATGAAAGGCAAGGATTCTTTTGTCATTCTTGTTGCTACTGTTTAGTCTATTTCTAGCAATTCCAGATGTTCAGTCAAGAAAGCAAAAATATGTTTTCCAAGAACCAGAAGTGCATCGCTTTGATTTCAGTTCATGGTGATCCATCGGCTGAAATTGGGAAAGAAGAAGCAGGCGGTCAAAATGTGTATGTTCGTCAGGTTGGCGAAGCCTTATCAAGACAAGGTTGGCAAGTGGATATGTTTACTCGCCAAGCTGATTCTAACCAGCCTACAATTGTGCAACACAACGATCGCTGTCGGACAATCCGAATTACTGCCGGACCTCAAAAATTCATTCCGCGAGATGAGTTGTTTGAGTATTTGCCAGCTTTTGTGCAAGGATTTTTGAAATTTCAACGGCACTCAGGCACTCAATATCGGGTTGTACACACTAACTATTGGCTATCTTCGTGGGTAGGAATGCAGTTGAAGAAGGCATTGTCCGTTTCTCAAGTGCACACTTACCATTCCCTGGGAGCGGTGAAGTACCAAGCAATTTCAACTGTGCCGATGATTGCTTCAACTCGGCTTGATGTGGAAAAAACGCTTTTGGAGACGGCTGAACGGGTGGTGGCGACCAGTCCCCAAGAAAAAGAACATATGCGATCGCTCGTTTCTACGAAAGGCAATATTGATATCATTCCCTGTGGTACCGATATTCGCCATTTCGGTTCTATGTCTAAAGCTGAAGCTCGGCAGGCGCTGGGCATTGCCTCTGATGAAAAAGTTGTTCTTTATGTAGGACGGTTTGACCCGCGTAAAGGAATTGAGACGTTGGTAAGAGCGATCGGACGGTCACAGGCATTAGGTAATGAGAAACTGCGGTTGATCATTGGCGGTGGCAGTCGGCCAGGGCAAAGCGATGGCATCGAGCGAGAGCGGATTGAAGGAATTGTGGCAGAACTGGGACTTGCTGGTATTACAGAGTTTCCGGGTCGTCTTAGCCCAACAGTGTTGCCGACCTACTTTGGAGCAGCAGATGTGTGTGTGGTACCCAGCCACTACGAACCGTTTGGATTAGTGGCGATTGAAGCGATGGCGTGCCGTACTCCAGTAATTGCCAGCGATGTGGGCGGGCTACAGTTCACCGTGCGCTCTGAGGAAACGGGTTTACTGGTTCCAGCACGAGATGATGCGGCATTTGCAGAGGCGATCGATCGCATCCTATCAAATCCGGCATGGCAACAACAGCTTGGACTCGCCGCCAGAAAACACGTGGAAGAGAAGTTTAGCTGGGATGGAGTCGCGTCTCAACTAGGTCAACTCTATCTGCAACTGATGCAAGAATCGTCTCAAGCGGAAATCACACCTGTCAGCGCTTAGACTGAATTTCTGTGAGCGCTTAAACCAACCAAAACCTCGGAGGGTTACAACACCTTCGAGGTTTGAATTTTGCTGCTATTGAACCCGAAATGAGCACCCCAACAAAGTAAAGATCTCTGGTGTAGCAAAGTGTTGAGTAATGAGGACTGAGTGCTGAGAATGTAATCCAGTCACTTC
>JACYLN010000040.1 GCA_015272515.1 Leptolyngbyaceae cyanobacterium C42_A2020_001
CCTGCCACCACTAATATCTATTTGATTGGGATTGAGACCAGATGGGGTGACCAATGTTCCAGTTCCATTGATTCCGGCTTCAGGGATAATGGATTGCGCTTGCACCGTTGTACCACCGTAGAGTCCCACGATTATCTGGCACAAGAGCAGCCATTTTACGTACTTAAATTGAAACTGAGTAGCAATTTGAGTGGCACCCAATTGATCAAATCGAGGAGGAGCGGGCATGGCAAAAACCTCTATGGATTGAATCGATTGGAGGTGGATTGACCAGTTCGCGGCACAGCAAAAGACTTCTTTAGGGTAAAAACTTTTGAAGATGATGCTCACGCTTGTTACAAAACTTGATTTCAAAATCTCTAAGTAGAATAATCACGTTACCAGGTGCGATCGCGATCTTTATCTGCTTCCATGTCTTTCGATAATCTCTGCAAACTCCTATCAGAAAAGTATCCCGATCGCTTTGCTGTCTGGCTTTTGGGTCAACCCCCCGCATCTGTTAAAGTGCTGAAAACCGAGTTAAGCATTGAACCAATTCGGGCAGATTCCATCACATTTTTGCAAACTCAAGAACGAATTCTGCATCTGGAATTTCAGGTCAAACTGGAATCAGATCCGCCCTTACCGCTACGGATGCTGGATTACTGGGTGCGGCTATATCGGCTGTATCGGCTTCCTATAACCCAAATCGTGGTGCTACTGTTGCCACCGTCTGAAAATGCCGCAATTTCAACTGCATTCGAGCTTGAGACTACGCGGCACGAATATCAGGTAGTACGAATGTGGGAGCAAGATCCAACCATCTTTCTCAACGATATTGCTCTATTACCCCTGGCACCTTTGGCAGCGGCATCTGCTCCGGAGCAATTGCTGAACCAGATTGCCCAACAAGTAAATCGGATAGAATCAACTCAGCAGCGGCACGAAGTGGTGTCTTACATTCAAATTTTGGCAGGATTAAAATTTGATCGAGTACTAATTCAGCGACTGTTTCGGGAGGGCGAAATGCGGGAATCCGTGATTTATCAAGACATCCTAGAGGAAGGACGGCAGAAAGGTCGGCAAGAAGGTCGGCAGGAAGGTCGGCAAGAAGGTCGGCAAGAAGGTCGGCAAGAAGGTCGGCAAGAAGAAGGGATTAATCTAGTTTTGCGGCAGTTGACCCGTCGATTTGGAGCACTGGATGAGCCAACGCGATCGCGCATTACAGCCCTGCCGCTGCCATTGCTAGAAGATTTGGGAGAAGCCTTGTTAGATTTTTCGCAGGTGGCAGATTTACAGGAGTGGTTAACGGTTCACCCGCCCACTATTGAGCCACAATCTCAAACGTAATCGAAAGAGTAGCCATCTGTTGCACATTCAACTTGCGAACACTTGCAGAATAAGTCCGGCTGCGTGTTCCCCCTGCCAGGTCATCCAATAAACTGGCAACCACCGCTTCTGCCTTGTCCACCACCTGAGTTTGACTGCGTTGAGGATTACCCTTTTCGTCTGCTAACGCCTGGATCGGTCGTAATGCTTGAGTAATCGGTGCAGTGCTGGCAATGATCAATAACTCCGCCAGTCCCAATGGCTTGCTAAAGGAAAGTTTTGCGCCGTCCTGGATCTGAGCATCGGTGGGAAACTTCAGGGTTTGCCCCGCCGGAACGATTGCCGCATCTTTGCCATCTGATAAGGGGAACAACACATCGATCGCACCATCGGGACTGAAAATCAGCACACCCATGTGCAAATCCCGTTTCGCTTCGCGATTTTCTACAACAATCTGCACCGGTTTGTTGATTGGAACTTGAGCCACAGCAGCCCTAGCAGAACTGGCAAGGATGGATGGGGCTGAAGCTTGTGCCGTCATGCCCCGCACTGTAAAGGATTGGGCAAATAACGCTTGCTGATCAACGGGTTTGAGGCTGGCAATTAGATTGATTCGAGACGATTGGGGGTTGAGCGTCAACTTGATCAGGCGGGCTGCTAGCAATAAGCGCAATTTAGTTTGCAATCGCGTGATCGCTGCCGTTACCGTTTCTCCCGCCGCTTCAAAGGAGCCAGGAATCGGTTCCAAACCCACAGTGAACAGCCCCACACTGTTGACTGGAGGCAAATCAGATTGAGTTTGCTTGGCTAATTGCTGGTGATAGTCGGGTTGCATCCGCCCCAGCAGGTAATGAGCTTCCTGTTGCAGTAAGGGCACCACCTTAATACGGGGAAGCGATCGCAGTCCTGCTGCTGCTGCCGTTTCCTCCTCTCCCAGGGATGGATCTAAACCAATTTGCAATGTTAAATCGGGAGGAATTGCCCGCACCTGCTCCTGCAACGCGGTTCCCGGTGTGATTGTCACTGCTGCATTGGTTTTCAGAATCCCTGTTGCCCTCAGGCGATCGCGAGACTCAATTTCCACACTGCCCTGGGGTTTGCCCGCCCTATCAACCAACGTAAATACGGCTCCCCGCCCCAACACTTCCAATACCTGGGGTTCTGCCCCGGTGAGCAAGAGTTTTACCGACTGCCCCTTCACCTCAGTAATCACCGCTTCTGCGGGCGGATTTTGCATGGGCATAAAGTACATCAGTTGTTGAGCGTCTCCACTCTGCCGCGCTTCAAAGCCCGGTGTTTGACTGCGCGATTCCTTCAAAAACTGCTCGGTCTTTGCCGCTACTGCCACAATCACTTTGCCCATTGCCTGGTTACTCGTTTGCTGCCAAAGTTGCCGCACCAGGGAATAGGTAAACACTCCTGCATGAACACCCGATGCAAAAGCCGCATCCACAGCGGGCTGATCCCGTTGAGCCGCAAAAATGGCAACCCCGTTCACCAAATTCTGCTTGCGTCGCGCAATCCACTCCTCCTGGGAAAGCTGCAACTGTTTGAGCCAGCGTTGCTGATACTCCACCTCCTCCGGGCTGGCTTCCAGGTTGGTTTTCCGCGCCTCTCCCCGCAACTCAAATTGCCCTGGACGCGATCGCACCACCAAATTGCCTCGCACCCCACCACCGGAATAACAACTATCCAGCAGAAATGTCACCTGTTTGGTCTTGCGTCCCAACGCTTCTCGCATCAAAAAAATCGTGCCTGCGGTGATGTCCTCTACTGCACCACCCCGAAAGGGATAGCCATCCGGGAGTTGAGCATCAAACGGAACAATCGTGCCATTCAAACCGTCGGAGAAAATTTTGTTGGAGTCAATTACGTTGGAACCATGTCCAGAATAATGAAACACAACCACATCGTCATCAGATTTGACCCAATCATACAAATGCTTCTCAAACGCGTTGAGAATCGCAGCACGAGTTGCTTTTTTATTAGTCAGCATCAAAATATCATCTGAATGAAACCCAAATCGGTGAATTAATAACTCTCGCTGAAGCTCTACATCATTCACGGCACCCTGGAGTTGATACCACAATCCGCGCGTCTTCAAATCTCGCTTGTCGCTTCCGGGATAGTCATTAATCCCAATCAGCAATGCCCGCTTCCGAGGAGTGCCTTGTGCCAAGACCTTGCCATATTTAAATGAATGCTGCTGGAGATCCAGATGGCTCATTCCCAACGCTGCCAGCGTTCCCCCTGCCAACTGTAAGAACTGCCGCCGCTGAATCGTTAACATTTTGGGGATTCCTCGTGCATGAGCGGATTATAAGCCATTGCCAATCAGGATAAACGGTGCCCAGTAGTAGGGATGGCGGCGATCGCTGGAAATTGCGGCTGTCTGGTTGCGTCCGGGCGTGAATTGCACACTACTGCGCGAATTTGCCGTTGTGCTAGTTTGAGTCTTTCCGGTAATCATAACCATTTGCGCTTGCCGCAGGGCTTCGGTTTTGGTCATTTTGCCTGTTGCCAGATTTTGGTAAAACTGTTGCATGAGTTGACTGGTGCTGGCATCATTCACTTGCCAAAGCGTTGCCAGGACTGCCTTAGCGCGACCTCTAGCAGTAAAGTAATACGCCAGTCCAGCAATTTCTAAGCCTTCCGCATCAGGACCGCCAAGCGCCGTTTCGCAAGCAGATAAGACAACTAGATGAACTTTACCCAGATTCGGTAGGGTATTGATTTGTGGAATGGTCAGTTGCTCCCCAGTGCCCGTCAGCAGGTAGGATGCATCGAGCGAACCGGGAACAAATTTGCCATGCGTCGCAATGTGGATAATCGTTCGTCCCAGCAGGTTATCTGCCAGCGATCGAAAGGTGAAGGTCTGGTTGAGGAACACCGTACCAGGATAAACGCCCGTCGTATCTTTAGCATCTGTCCGCACCACGTTATCCAGTTCAACTGGTACGCCATTGAGCGCTTTGTATCCAGCTTTGGCTTCCGACAGTCCGAGTGCCAACACTTGAGTACTTTGAGGGTCTTGGGGCAGGCGATCGCGCTTGTCTGTCAACTCGGCAGAAAGAATAGTGGAGACTTGATACCGTTCAATCAAGTAGCGCTCACCATCAAACAATGCCGCCATTGGAATGTAGCGCGTGACGCGATCGAGCGAAAAAATCAGCGTTTGCACCTTATCGCGTTTGAGTTCTTTTTCCAATGGCTGAATTAACCACTGATACAACTGCTTCCCAGTTGCCCGTACTTCAGCCACGTCAGATTTTTCATCACCCAACAATTGGCGAAACTTGAGTACGGTCTGTCCCAGTTCAGTTTTGCCAACTGGAACCTCCACCCGGTTAACAATGCCATTGGGAGCAACCCAGAGCAACCACAGTTTTTCATTGAGAACTAGCGGATAAATCAACACGGTGTTGGGTTGGGCTTCCACGATTTCTTGAGCACTGGTACCCAAACTCTCTGGATCGAAAAAGGCCTTATCACTTGCTTTGCGATCGCGGATTTCTTTCTGAATTTGTTGAATTTCTTGGTTGTATTGAGCTGTTAATGCTTCTCGCTCTTGATTGAGTTGGCTTAATTGTCCACACTTCGTTCGTTCGCAGTCTGCAACTTTCTGTCCAAATGCAATTAATCCACCAAATTGATTCACAATTTTTTGTTCGACAGGCGTGTATTGAATCCCTCCGTCTTTAGTGACAACTGCACGCGTATCGCGAGTATAGTCTTGAATCTCTTGAACTTTTAATAACTCCAAAACCTGTTGTGCTTCTAGAATCCGTCCCTGAGTCAATAACAAATCTGCCAAACGGCGATAGGTTTCGGCAACCGTATCTGTATAGGATTGCTGCAAATCACGAGACAGCGATCGAATCCCTTTGCGAATCCCTTCCCGCACATTCACTGACTGTTTGTAAAAGGCAATGGCAAGTTCAGTCTGATTCTGTTGCTCAAACAACTGCCCCAAATGATTCAGCGTTACCCCTTTTCCCTCAATATCCCCAATTTCACGGCGTATAACTAAGGCTTGTTGATAGGTTGCAATTGCATCATCTGTTTTTCCTAACGCATTGTAGGCATAACCTAAACTGTCCAGCGTATCTCCTTCAAACTGGCGATCGCTCAACTCCTGATTGATCTTGAGCGCTTCCAGCAAAGGAGGCAGCGCTTGATCCGGTTTTTGATCTTTGATATACGTCCACCCCAAATTATTCAGTGTTCGACCTTCTTCAAAACGATCTTGGTTTAACTGATGGATTGATAGAGTTTGCTTGTAATATTGAACGGCTTGAGAATATTGATGCTGTCTAGAGTACGCCAAGCCAATATTATTAAATAATTTTGCCTGACCAGGAGAATTTCTCGTTTTGTCAAACAAAGGCTCAGCCTGCTGATAGCTTTTTAAGGCTTGAGAATATTGCCCTAATGCTTGATAGACATCTCCAAGATTAGTAAGAGCAGAGCCTTGACCTTCTATATCATCAATCTCCTGGCTTATTTCAAATGCACGTTTAAGATAGTCTATCGCTTCAGCATAACGTCCCAATCTCAATGCAACTACGCCTAGATTGTTTAGAGTTTTCCTCAAATCAGGCTTACTCTCTAGCTTCTGAAAAATGACCAGAGCTGTTTGAAAGAAATCGAATGCCTCAATATATCTGCCTTTGGATAGTCTTAGCACGCCCAAGTTAATAAGAACTTTTCCTTCACCCTCTTTTCCTTGACGCTTTTGGTCGTTATTCCTGATTGAACGAAACTCTACTAAAGCTTTTTGATAAAATTCTGAGGCTTTGGAGAACTGCTGCAAATAGAAATAGCAACGCCCAATTTCATTCAGCGTTTCTCCTACACCAACTCGATCATTTAACTGATATTGAATAGATAAAACTCGATCAAAAGTAATAATTGCGGCACTAAAATTACGTTCAGAAAATTGTTTGCTAGCTTCTTCAAACAGTTTTTCAGCTTCATCTTGAAAAAATCTTTTTTTGAATGTATTAATAGTTCCGTAGTCGAATTCTGCTCCTAAGCTATACAGTTGACCGGTAGTCAGTAAAGATATAGTTATAAATACCGCTCCTAAAAACTCAGAGCACCTCATTGGTTTGAGCATTTGAATCACTACACCTTGCACTAGGATTCAAAACAATCACATGAATTAAAATATCTTTCCTATTCCATCTTGTTATAGGCATTGGTTAATTAGGTGGAGGTGGAGGTGGAGTTTTTTTAGTTTTTCCTCCAGTTGTTGAAACCTGTGAAGTGTAATCACCACCATAGTGAACAGGTTGACTCACATCTAATAGAATTTTATAGAGCCTTATATCAACGATACCGGTTGGTTTCAGGTTATATTCATCACGATATTTCGTTTGAAAGTCCTTCACTGCTTGTTCAGTTTGCGGACCAAAAATGCCATCAACAACGAGTGGATGGCCTAATTGATTCAGGTAAGTTTGGACATCTCGAACACTGTCGTTGACATCACCGCGTTTCAAGGGTTGAGAAGGATAGTTTGGTGGATTGGAAAGAATTGGGTACGTTGCATTGCCCACAATGCCATCTGGTTTCAATTTGTGATATTGCTGAAACTCCAGCACAGCCACTCTGGTTGCTTCACCAAATACGCCATCGACTGCCAAACGCTTGTTGGGATTTAATGGAAAGCCCCAATCGCGGAGATGGATTTGAATTTCGCGGACTTTGTCACTCTGGCTGCCAAGCTGAATCGTTTCTCCGGGGGTAAGAGCTTGAGCAGTTTCAGGTTGGAGTAATGACGTGCCACACAGAACCGAAGCGCCAATGATGAGAGGCGCGATCGCCTGCATTGGTTGTAGCGTCACCTGTCGTAGCCCATCATCTGCTTGTTCAAATAGCAGACAAAGCTCGATATATCCAATATTCTCCATCGTAGATGCACCAGTTTAACGACATTCTCAGAAATGACGATTCAACGGCAACGCTCGATTGCACAAAAGCTTGAAACAGGAAACAGCGATCGCAAATCCCCAATCACCAACCCTGAAATTTAGTAGCGAAAAATATACGGTTATATCCTAAAGCCTGTTGTTCTAAAAAGCTAGTAGCTATCACAACCTTCAGCAATTTGGTTTTTTGCAGCGAAGTGGAGTAACTTCAGCTATGTTTCGCTCAACAATTTCTGCTCAGGCAAGGTAAGGGATATTCGGTTGTAGAGATGGCGGCGATCGCAAAACATACATAACTGCATTCATGCAAACATCAACATTTCGGCTTCTCGCACCCCTTAGACAGAACTTTTATTTCTGTCAAAAGCAGGGTTAACTTACCAAACGCATTTATTACGGTGGTCAGGAGAGTTGAGCAAAAACATTAAAAAGTTTTGCTCAACTTTATACCGCAATAATCAATTGGAGCTTCGCATGACTTACACAACCGACAACGCCACAAGAGATGCCCTAAACCAGTTTCGTCAATTTGATGCAGACACCCAACTGGGTCTTTTGTGGTTTGGTTACCTGGATTTGAAAGATCAACTTCAACCGGGTGAAGGCCCTTCTGTGAGTGAACCCGCTCGCGCTTTGTATGATCACATTGCGGCGCTGCCTCCAGAACAACAACTGCAAGCACAACGAGATATTGTGAATGGTGCTAATGCTGATTGTACCCGTCTGTATGATGCATTAGCATCCAGTGCCAGGCTAGAAGTATGGTTGCTTTTGGCGCAAGGCATGGAGCAAGGTCGCATCATTCAACCAGGAGCAGATTACAAACTACCGGAATCCACAAATGAGTTTGCGAATCGGATTCAGCAACTGGATTTTGAACAACGCATTAACTTCATGAGAAGTGCAGTAGTTGACATGGGGACTGTGAAACAAGAAGGTCGCCGAGTGTAAGCTGACGGTAGGTAGTTTCGATCAAGTAGGGGTGCTTTGATGCGCCCCTTTATGCTGGCATTCTTTCTACCTCCACTTGGTAAAAGAAGCAGGTTGCCTAATGGTCAAAGCACTCGTGTCGAATATACAGTGAATCGGGATGACTGGATTCGAACCAGCGGCCCCTTCGTCCCGAACGAAGTGCGCTACCAAGCTGCGCTACATCCCGTTGATTAAGCTCTACCCACGTCCAAACCCGTAATTTTCCTTTAAAGGGTTTCAGATCTTAAATTGGGCATGGTTTAGTATTCTTGTCTAGGCTATCACACCTGAAGACTGGAAGCGAAATAAGAATTTGATACTCTGCAATTCTCATATTTCTGTTTGCGGTTTCGCTGCTTCAAAGTTGCTCTGTGTAGCGCTTTAACTCCCACGCCATCCGGCGAATACCTTGATATTCATCCTGACGAATAAAGGGCAGAAAGAGGCGAGTGAACTTGCCGGAGAAGTGTTCGTGGTGAATATATTTGGTGCGATCGCCCCCAATATCTTGAAGTTCAAAACTGTGCTGATTGGTAAACCCTGGAATTGACGAAACCCAATGCAGGCAAACGTTGGGCTGAACTAGCGTCACCTGAGGCTGAAATTCGGTTTCATCTTCACCAGGCACACGTCGCAGCGCCAGCAAAACTTTGTGTCCTTCTGCAAAAGTCTGGCTCGGGTCACAATCATACAAAAAAGTATTCCAGTACATCCACAGTTCTTTGTGGTACAAGACGCGCCAAACCCTCCGCCGGGGCGCGTTAATCTCAACTTCGGTATAAAGACTCGGCATAAATTTTGATTAAAGATTAGAAATGAATCAGAAATCCTTTCAGGGTTGGTGTGTCTTGGTACAATTGTGGGCTTTATAGTCTTTTAAGCTGACAAATTGAGGTTTCTCAAAATGCTGCAAAGGCGTGTAGCGCTATCCACGACTCACAGTTAAGGCAACTATGACAGATCTTCTGACTCCCAACTCTAGTTTTAGTCTAACGATCCGGTTTCAGGTTCCGAATCGTCCCGGAATGTTGGCAAATGTGACCAGAGCTGTTTCTACTCTGGGTGGCAACATGGGTCAAATCGATTTAATTGAGCAAACCCGTCAAGTTTCGATCCGAGACATTACGGTGGATTGCGCGAGTACAGAGCACGCTGAAACCATTGTGGATGCAGTAAAGGCGCTCTCCGAAACCAAAGTCATTAATGTCTACGATCGCACGTTCAACTTGCATCGCGGCGGCAAGATTTGCATCCAGGGACGCATTCCCCTACGGGGACAAGATGACCTAGCAATGGCATACACTCCGGGCGTGGGTAGAATTTGCAATGCGATCGCTCGCGATCCAAACGAGGTCTTTAACCTGACGGTGAAGCAAAACATGGTGGCGATCGTCACGGATGGCAGCGCCGTGTTGGGATTGGGCAACCTGGGACCGGAAGCCGCTTTGCCAGTGATGGAAGGCAAAGCCATGCTGTTTAAGGAATTTGGCGGAGTGGATGCGTTCCCCATTTGTTTGGCAACTCAGGACACGGATGAGATCGTAGAAACCGTGAAGCGAATTTCGCCTGTGTTTGGTGGAGTTAACCTGGAAGATATTGCGGCTCCCCGCTGCTTTGAAATTGAAGCGCGACTGCAACGAGAACTGAAGATTCCGATTTTTCACGACGACCAGCATGGGACGGCGATCGTTACCCTGGCAGCGTTGATCAATGCCCTCAAACTGGTGAAAAAGTCGATGAGCGATATTCGCATCGTGATCAATGGAGCTGGAGCCGCGGGGGTGGCGATCGCGCGGTTACTTCGTAAAGCCGATGCTCAACACATTATGATGTGCGATTCTAAAGGGTTGCTATCGCTAGATCGGAGTGACCTGACTGAGCAAAAGCGGGAATTTGCCGTGGACGCGGGTGGCACGCTGGCAGATGCCATGCAAGGAGCCGATGTCTTTTTGGGAGTCAGCGCTCCCGGTGTCGTAACTCCAGAGATGGTGCGATCGATGGCAAAAGATCCGATCGTATTTGCAATGGCAAATCCCATTCCAGAAATTCAGCCAGAACTGGTAACCCAGGATGTAGCAATTATGGCAACGGGACGCAGCGACTACCCCAACCAGATCAACAACGTGCTGGCATTTCCAGGGATTTTCCGGGGTGCTCTCGATTGCCGCGCCGAAACCTTTACCACCAGCATGTATTTGGAAGCTGCAATGGCGATCGCAGAACTCGTCAAACCCTCAGACCTGCACCCAGAACACATCATCCCTTCCGTATTTGATGACCGGGTAGCAACCGCCGTCTCTGGTGCCGTTCAACGCGCCGCCCGCCACGATGGAGTTGCCCAGGGTTAAAAAATTGAGCTTACAGCAATTTTCAGCTCAGTAAACCACAGGGGGAAGAGAGATTCAGGAAGCCAGGAGTCAGAAGGTGAGGGAGGTGAGGGAGCGAGGGAGTGGGCGAGTGGATGAGTGAGGGAAATTCCATCCACCCATTTACCCACCTAATCACCTACCCGTCCACCATTACCCATGACCCATCACCTACTACCATCAAAACTTCAATTAGCAGCTTGTTCCGGTTTCACTTCCGGCGTGAGTTGGATTGAACGGGTGTATAAGTTGCCGCCTTCGGAATACTTGAAATCGATCGCGAGATCGTAGATTGATTTACCAGAAGGCATGGCAACCGCATCACTATTGGCAGTTTGGCAATCCTTTTTATCGAACCCATCGCTGATGCAAACACGCAAAGCCGTTGCTGGATGGTCATGCCATTGACGAGTGCCCCAAAACTTATTCTTAATGCTAGTTGTGTGACGCACCTTTACCTGCTTGTTATTGACTACTGTCACAACCACCCACTCTTCCCGGTCTAAATCACCGGATGAAAAAACACTGGCTTGATTTGCGTTTCCGGTAGACACATCCCGTAACCGCACTTTGTAAACGGCTTCTTGCGCGATCGCCGCTGCCATCATCCCTTGAGATGCTACAACAGACATGAGCATGGAAAGTGCAATGCATGTTCGCTTCATACCCTCAACCTTTGAATGACTTTAATGAATCACTGTGTGTACTCCGCCTGGTATTTGTGGTAAGTCAATGCCTCACAAACAATAAAGCAGGTAACTACTAGAGTTATCACCCGTTCACCCAAATGTTATGCATCAAGCTGTTCTACCTCCATTTCAAAATCCTGACTTGCTGCAACAAGCACTCACGCACAGTTCATACATAAATGAACACCCCGAAATTCAAACAGATAATGAGCGGTTAGAGTTTTTGGGTGATGCGATTTTGAATTTTTTAAGTGGAGAGTTCCTCTACAAGCGTTTTCCAGGCAAACCGGAAGGTGAACTAACCCCACTACGATCAGCCCTGGTGGATGAAAGTCAACTGGCGAGGTTTGCGATCGCACTGCAACTGGGCGCTCGGCTCAGGTTAGGAAAAGGTGCTGAACAAGATGGCGGGCGTAGCAATCCTAATTTATTAAGTAGTGCTTTTGAAGCGATCGTCGGTGCCTATTTTTTAGATGCCAGCTCAGATATTCATTCAGTCCGAATCTATGTCATTCCGTTCTTTGAATCCGTCGTCAGTAATTTAGAAGTCCTTGCACCTGCGATCAACTACAAAAGTCGGTTTCAAGAGTGGGCACAGGCAAATCAGCGGGCAAATCCCGAATACAAAATCGCTCACGAATCTGGTCCTGACCATGCCAAAACCTTTGTCACAGAAGTCTTCGTCAACGGCAAACTCTATGGTCAAGGAACCGGACGCAAGAAACAGGATGCGGAAAAAGATGCGGCAAGAGATGCCCTCGATCGCCTCAATTTACTATGAAAGGTAATCGTCGAGCAGAAGGCAGGAGTTAGAAGATAAAGCAGGTGAGGGAGTGAGGGAGTCAGGGGGTGGGTGAGTAAGGGAGTCAGTCAGTGAAATTCTACCTACCCATCTACCCCATTACCCATTACCCATCCTCCCCCTTCAACCCTTCACCCTGAATCGTCAGCACAGAGCATGGCGCATGGTGCAACACATAGTTGCTCACACTCCCCAGAAATAACTCCTTAATGCCCGTGTACCCGCGTCTACCAATGATGATCAAGTCTGCATTCCAATTTTTAGCAAGTTCGCAAACAACTCGTCCCGGATCTCCTGCATTTTGCGTAAATTCTACGGATACACCTGCGGTAAGGATGCCATTTGCCAGTTTCTTCAAATACTCCAAACTATTGCGTTGATAAATATCCCACTGTTCAGCGTAGGCTCGTATTGCTTCCTGATGTAATCCTGGATAAACGCTATCGGGTCCCGGATAAATTGGGGTTGGATAACCCTCTTCGAGCGGTGAGAGGACATGGAGCAGCATCAGCGTAGCATTACTTAGTTGGGCCATGCTAACGGCTTCATTCACAATATGCTCATCGCTAGCATTGGGAGACACCGCAACAATAATTCGCTTAAACATAGAAGCTCCTTCGAGGCAATTCACGAAGGGATGGAACTTGTAGCCTCTACTTCTATCGTGCCGTGTTCTCTTTTGAGGTGGAAAAATTTGAGACCTTTCTTAAAGACTCTCCACTTTCCAGCGATATTGCCGCAAATTAATCTTGCCCTGCGGGTTGAACTGGATGCCTTCTTCTTCCAGCAACACCCGTTGAAGGTGATCTGAGCCGTAACGAACGGGTGACTCGGAAATTTCGCCTTTGGCATTGATGACGCGATGCCAGGGAATATCGGAGTCAGGGGCAACCCGAAATAAAGCATAGCCAACAAAGCGGGCGCGTCCGGGTAGGTTTGCCAGATCAGCAATCTGCCCGTAGGTAGCAACCTGACCACGAGGAATCTGACGAACGATGGTGTAGATCGTTTCGTAGGCAGACATTGTTACAGCGACTTGATGATCTCGCGCACAGTTTGCCCAAACCCTTGCCAGCGACTTTCAGGAAGGGCGATCGCGCGGTTGGTGAAAATATAGTCGATATCACCGTCAGCACTAACTTCAAAATTGGCAGAAAATTCCCGTGCCCACAGGTCTAAATGGCGACGGGCGATCGCAGGTTCCAAACGAGTCGCCGCCGCAAAATCTAATAGCGAGAGCCGACCCTGGTTTGCCTGGAGCAGTTGAAAGAAGCGATCGCGAATCGCGTAATGCTCGGCTTTAAAGCTGGTGTAGAGCATCAACCCGCCCAGCGATGCCGGAGCCAAGCCGAAAAACACCAACAGCGTCAGCAGCACCGTTAGCAAAATGCCCCCGGGATGACCTATTGCAATCCCCAGCAAAATGCCAAACGAAACCGTTCCCCCACCAACCAGGAACAATCCCCCCAAGATTTTGCCAACCTTGCCCCAAACCTGGCTCACCATCGCTTAAACTCCCTTATCGCCAAAAAACCACCAACTCCAAGTTAGCGTGTCTTTTGGGGAATGGGGGATGGGTGGGTGGGTAGATGGGTAGGTGGAATTTCACTCACTCACCCACTCGCCTACTCCGTCACCTTCCTTATCTTCTGGTTCCTGACTCCTGTCTTCTCTCCCTACATCGGAATTTGCATCAAACGTTGGCGTAACCGCTGCGGATCGCCTTGATCAACGACTTTTCCTTTTTCTAGTAAAAACGCGCCGTCACAGTAATCGAGTTCATCGAGGCGATGGGTGACCCAGAGGGCAGTTAGATTTCGTTCTTTAACGAGTCGTTGCACCTGGGCAACGAGTTCTAGCTGGCTGTCGGGGTCAAGCAGGGCGGTGGGTTCATCCAGCAGCAGCACTTCGCAATGGCGGGCTAAGGCTCCCGCGATCGCAACTCGTTGTTTCTGCCCACCGCTGAGGGCATAAATGGGGCGACGAATCAACGGCAGCAGGTTCACAGCATCGAGCGCTTCATCTACCCGTTGCCGAATTTGTACCGTGGTCAGCCCACTGCCTGCTAACCCAAACGCTACATCAGCTCCAACCGTAGGCATCACCAGTTGGTGATCGGGGTTTTGAAACACAAACCCCAGCATGGGGAGAGGTTTGATGAAGCCGGACTGGGGTTGAAGCAATCCGGCTAACAATTTGAGCAAGGTGGATTTGCCGCTACCGTTAGTACCCAACAGCATCCAGAACTCGCCTTTGGGCACATCCAGGCTACAGGATTCCAGCACCGTGCTGCCTTTATACCAGCGGAAGTCAAGGTCTTTGACCTGAATCGCGATCGCGTCCTCAGTTGAAATAGAATCAATCATTCTGTCAGCGCAAAGAAGCCAGGAGGTCTGCCGGAAGAGGTTGCCGTGGAAGATTTTTCGTACACTTGAACGGCGGCAACTTCGCTGCCCAGCACGCTCACCTTCTTACCAGGTTGATGTTCGCAGGTCAGCTCTACCAGTTTGTGATCACCAGAACGCATAGCATCCAAAATGGTTTGATATGCGGCTTCTGCATCTTCTGGACTTTTCCGCTGCACCGACAGTGTTACAGGAGCGCTTTTTAGACTGACATCAATAATGAACATGGGTTGCTTCGGAACCAAATAAATTGTCAATGACCCCTCTAGTATCGCAAATCGTGTTCTGTCTGGATGGAGAACATAGACTTGATTCAAAGAAGGGATGCCCACTGTTTAGACTAGGAATAGAATGTTAATCTCTGTAAAGCATTCATTTCCCTCAACCCATCACACGAAGCCGTTACCGCAGTATGCTAGAGCGATCAACCGACCAATCCGCCGCTTCCATAACTGAGTCTAATCATGACTCTCTTCATGCACCCAATGGTTCAGTGCCTGCCAACGCTGTTATGAACGGTTCCTCTCTAACCCTTTCTAATCCTCTGGCATACACCGATTCCTTTGCCGATCGCCACATCGGTCCTAATCAGCAAGACATTGCTGAAATGTTACAGATGTTGGGCTATGGCAGTTTGGAGGCGTTGATCGATGCCACGGTGCCGCGATCGATTCGGTTGAAATCGCCCCTAAAGCTGGAAGCGGGCAAGGCGGAATATGAACTGCTGCAAGAACTGAAGGAAATTGCCCAGGAAAATCACGTTTATCGTTCCTACATCGGCATGGGTTATGCCAATTGCATCACCCCACCCGTAATCCAGCGCAATATTTTGGAGAATCCTGGTTGGTACACCCAGTACACCCCCTACCAACCCGAAATCTCCCAGGGACGGTTGGAAGCGCTGCTGAACTTTCAGACAATGGTGACCGACTTGACCGGGCTGGAAATTGCCAATGCTTCTCTGTTGGATGAAGGCACAGCCGCAGCGGAAGCGATGTCGATGAGCTACGGACTTTGTAAAACTGAGGCAAAAACATTCTGGATTTCGGAGGCGTGTCACCCTCAAACGATCGCCGTGGTTGAAACGCGGGCAAAGGCATTGGGGATTCATATCATCGTCGGCAATCACCAAACCTTTGAGTTTGATCAACCCGTGTTTGGCGTATTGCTGCAATATCCCGCCACCGATGGCGCAATCTACGACTATCAGGAATTTTGCGATCGCGCCCATGCCGCAGGTGCCCTGGTCACCGTTGCCGCCGATCTGCTAAGTTTAACCCTGCTCAAACCTCCCGGCGAATTTGGAGCCGATATGGCGGTGGGCAACACTCAGCGGTTTGGCGTACCCCTCGGATATGGTGGACCCCATGCTGCCTACTTTGCCACTAAAGAAGCCTTTAAGCGCCAAATTCCCGGACGATTGGTGGGAGTCTCTAAAGATGTGCATGGGCAACCAGCTTTGCGCTTGGCGCTGCAAACTCGTGAACAGCATATTCGGCGTGATAAAGCCACCAGCAACATTTGCACGGCTCAGGTGTTATTGGCAGTCATTGCCGGAATGTATGCGGTGTATCACGGTTCAACCGGATTGCGGCAGATTGCCACCCGCATTCACCGGATGACGGTGATTTTGGCAGAGGGGTTGCATCGGTTGGGATACACGGTGGAGCATGAGTGCTTCTTCGATACGGTGAAGGTAGATGTGGGCGCAGGCAAGGCTCCAGAATTTATTGCTAGAGCCCATTCCCACCACATTAACCTGCGGCAAATTAGCGATCGCGCGATCGGCATTTCCCTGGATGAAACCGTCTCCTCTGATGACCTGATTTCACTCTTCCAAATTTTTGCGGGATCCCATGCTGCCCACTTCACCCCAGAAGATTTGCTTACTTCCACGCAAAAGCTTGCCCTGCCGCCAACTCTCCAGCGCACCTCTCCCTATCTCACCCATCCTGTTTTCAACTCCTACCACTCCGAAACCGAACTACTGCGTTACCTGTACCGCTTGCAATCGAAGGATTTGTCCCTCACCACAGCAATGATTCCGTTGGGTTCCTGCACAATGAAGCTCAACGCCACCGCGGAAATGCTACCTGTCACTTGGGCGGAATTTGGGCAGATTCATCCGTTTGCACCGCTGGAACAAACGAAGGGGTACCAGATGTTGTTTGAGCAACTGGAGCATTGGCTAGCAGAAATCACTGGATTTGCCAGGATTTCACTCCAACCCAATGCTGGCTCTCAAGGAGAGTATGCCGGGTTATTGGTGATTCGGCAGTATCACGAGTCTCGCGGAGAGCATCATCGCAACGTTTGCTTGATTCCCAACTCGGCACACGGCACCAACCCAGCGAGCGCAGTGATGGCAGGGATGAAGGTTGTTCCGGTGGACTGCGACAAGGATGGCAATATTGATGTTGCAGACTTAAAAGCCAAAGCTGAGAAGTACCAAGACACGTTAGCAGCGCTGATGGTCACCTACCCTTCAACACATGGTGTGTTTGAAGAAGCGATTCGCGAAATTTGCGATCTGGTTCATGCCAGCGGCGGACAAGTGTATATGGATGGTGCCAACTTAAACGCTCAGGTGGGAATTTGCCGTCCGGCGGAGTTTGGCGCAGATGTGTGTCACCTGAATTTGCACAAGACGTTTTGTATTCCTCACGGCGGCGGCGGTCCCGGCATGGGTCCGATTGGTGTAGCAAAACATTTGGTGCCGTTTTTGCCAAACCATCCGATTGTTGAGGTGGGCGGCGCACAAGGGATTGGACCAATCTCAGCCGCACCCTGGGGTAGCCCCAGCATTTTGCCGATTTCCTGGGTGTACATTGCGCTGATGGGGGCTGAAGGGTTAACCAAAGCGACGCAAGTGGCGATTCTCAATGCCAATTACATTGCCAAACGGTTGGAAGCCCACTATCCCGTTTTGTACAAAGGCAAAAATGGACTGGTGGCGCATGAGTGCATTATTGATTTACGCCAGTTTAAGAAAACGGCGGAGATTGAGGTGGATGACATTGCTAAACGCTTGATTGACTACGGCTTCCATCCGCCAACGGTGTCGTGGCCCGTAGCTGGCACAATCATGGTGGAACCAACGGAGAGTGAGTCGAAAGCGGAACTGGATCGGTTCTGTGATGCCATGATCGCAATTCGGGAAGAAATTCGCGCGATCGAAGAAGGCAAGGCAGACCGGGGCAACAATGTACTCAAAAACGCGCCCCATACTGCTTTGGCACTTACAGAAGAGTGGAGCCATCCTTACTCGCGACAGCAAGCGGTGTATCCCACCCAATGGACGCGGGAGAACAAGTTTTGGGCAGCAGTGGGACGCATTGACCAGGCATACGGCGATCGCAACCTGGTCTGTACCTGCTTACCAATGGACGCTTACTCTTAAATCGTTAAGCGTGAACCTCTGAGCTTTGGCTGGGGTCAATCACCTCAGCTATGGCTGATGGTTGAGATTGAGGAGTTGGTTGAGGACGTGATACGGGAGCGATCTCTGGTTCTGCGATCGGGCGACGGGCTTCAATGAGTTGAATCGCCCGAGTCACACTTTCCGGCAGAATCACAACTAAGCTGTTGAGCGGGGCGTTGTCCAAAGCAGTTTGAATCGCCGTCGTTTCATCTAGGATGGCTTCAAAATGGCAGTCTGGTTTTGCCTGTTGCAACCCCCGTGCAATTAACCGAGCCGCATCGCCACGGGGTCGTCCACGGTTGTCGTCATCCTCTTTGATGATAATGCGATCGAACATGTCGGCGGATAGAGTTCCCAGAGTAACAAAGTCTTCATCGCGGCGATCGCCCGGACCACCCACGACCCCAATCCGCTCACCAGGCCAATTTCGCACAAATCCTGCCAACGCTTCGTAACTGTGGGCATTGTGAGCATAATCCACTAACGCATGAAACTTACCTAAATTGAACAAGTTCATGCGTCCAGGGGTCTGAGCTGACGATGCTTTGAAGGTCAGCAACGCAGCTTGAATGTCTTTGATATCAACCCCTTGAGCAAACGCCGCCAAGCTCGCTGCCAGGGCATTGGCAATCATAAAGGGTGCCCGTCCACCCAGGGTGAGTGGCACATTTGCCGCTTGCTCAATTCGCAACGTCCAATCCCCTTTGAGAATCGACAGATAGCCATTTTCGTAAACGGCTGCTAGACCGCCTTTTTGGGTATGAGCTTTCACCAGTTCGCTATCGGGATTCATGGAGAAGTAAGCAATTTGAGCATTGACTCGACTCGCCATCTCAGCCACCAGGGGATCATCGGCGTTCAGTACGGCATAGCCATTGGGCATCACCGTTTCGGGCACTACACTCTTCACCCGCGCCATTTGTTCAATCGTGTCGATGTCGCCTAAACCCAGGTGATCCGCTGCCACATTTAGAACAACGCCCACATCGCAAGCGCTAAATGCCAACCCAGAGCGCAAAATGCCGCCTCTGGCACTTTCCAGTACTGCCACTTCCACCGTGGGGTCTTGCAGAATCAGATGGGCACTTTGGGGACCAGTGTTGTCGCCCGGTTCTGCCAGGTAATCTCCAATGTAGGTGCCATCGGTGGTGGTATAGCCCACGACTTGCCCGGTCTGTCGGAAAAGATGAGCAATCAGACGAGTGGTGGTGGTTTTCCCGTTGGTGCCCGTAATAGCGATGATGGGAATCCGACCAGGAGTTCCAGGAGGAAATAGCATCTCCAGGACAGGTTCCGCCACATTGCGGGGAATGCCCACACTGGGGCAGACATGCATCCGGAAGCCGGGAGCGGCGTTAACTTCAACAATTACGCCATCCATTTCGCGCAGGGGACGAGTAATGTCAGGAGTGACCACATCAATGCCGCAGATATCTAGCCCAATGGTTTTGGCGACTCGTTGAGCAATCCAGATATTTTCGGGGTGAATGTCATCGGTGCGATCAACTGCAATTCCGCCTGTGCTCAGGTTAGCGGTTGCCCGCAGGTAGCAAATTTGCCCAGCGTCTAACACGGTATCCAGGGTGTAGCCTTGCTTTTCTAAGAGCTGCCAACTGGTGCGATCAAGTTCGATTTTGGTCAGCACATTGTCGTGCCCCTCGCCGCGACGGGGATCTTTGTTGGTTTCGTCGATCAGTTCTTCAATCGTCGATCGCCCGTCTCCAACCACGTGCGCCGGAATTCGTTCCGCAACTGCCACCACTTTGCCGTTGACAACCAAGACTCGGTGGTCTTGCCCCCGGTAAAAGCGTTCCACAATTACCGAGCGTGACACTTCTCTGGCAGCATCATACGCCTCGATCGCCCGTTCCCAGGAATTAATATCAATCGTGATCCCGCGCCCGTGGTTACCATCCAGCGGTTTAATCACAATGGGGTAGCCGCCCACATACTCGATTGCTTCTTCCAGTTCATCCAAAAAACTAATCGTTGTACCACGGGGAACTGGAATGCCCGCATCGCCCAAAACTCGCTTCGTGCCTTCTTTGTCGCTGGCAAGCTCAACCCCCAAAATTCCTGTTTGGTTGCTTAAGGTTGCCTGCATCCGCTTTTGGTGCACGCCATACCCAAGCTGAATCAAGTGACGTGCGCCCAGTTCAAACCAGGGAATGCCCTTCGCTTCCGCTTCTTTAACAATCGATTCAGTGCTGGGACCCAAAGAAGCGTCGGCTGCCAGTTGCCGCAAATCATCCAGGTCTTTGTCTAATTCTTCCTGGGGATAGTCGCCAGTCTCCACAATACTTTGACATAGCCGTACTGCCGCACGAGCTGCATAGCGACCTGGCTGCTCATACTGATACTCAATCACAACCTGGTAGATGCCGGGAGTTGAGGTTTCACGGGTGCGCCCAAACCCAACGGGCATTCCCGCAAGCTCCTGCAACTCTAAAGCAACGTGCTCCACAATGTGACCCATCATGGTACCTTCTTGGACTCGCCTTAAAAACCCCCCGCGACAGCCCGGTGAGCAGAAATGTTCAACCAGGCTAGGGAGCACTCTGGTTAATCCTTCGTAGAACCCCTGGATTTGATTGGAGGGCTTCTCAGCTAACTCTTCTAAATCCAGACGCATGACAACCAGCTTTTGCCGTCGAATGCTCCAATAGTTGGGACCGCGTAATGTCTGGATTTTGAGTATTTTCATAACACGATGATGGGAATAATTCGAGTGTCGTCAGGCATTAAGTGCTCACTCTACGACCTTTAGAATAAGCCTAGCTCAGAGTTGACTTTAAGCATTCTCCAGTTTTATGCTCTGCCAACCTCTAGACTGTTCAACCTGAACAGTTGAGCGAGAGTGAAAGACCGTGCTTGCTTGATAGCGTTGCGTCATTAGGAGCCAATTCAGGCAGTTTGGAGCGACTGCTTGAGGGTGGCTTAGGGCGATCGCTTCAAAATTGGCAAGCGCTTGCGGAGGTCAAACTGGTCACCGTGGACTAACAGATGAACTCGCAAATTACCGATGCTGAGCGGATCAGTTGCGCCAACACAGGAATGGTTTGTTTGGGCAATTGCTTCAGGATCAATGATCGTGACAGTCCCCTTCCCAATCACCTGAAGCAATCCATCTCCTTCAAAAACCGCACAGGTATCCTCATCAATTCCAACCCCAAGCCGATCAAAATGGGCTGCGATCGCGCTCATCAATCGAGCCATCCGGTTGCGATTATGAAAATGCTGATCAACTAGCAGTTCTGGGATAATACCTAACCCCGTTGTAATGTCAACCAATGAACGATTTGGAGACTCACCACTTCCTCCCCCCGCAATCATATAATGACCCATGACCGCCGCACCAGCACTTGTTCCCGCCAGAGTAATTTCTCCCCGTTGTGCCCGCTGGCGTACCGTGCCCATGAGTGAGGTATCTGCCAGCAACCCGCACAGCCGCAGTTGATCCCCTCCAGTCATAAACACGCCTGTGCAGTTTTCCACGTAGGATTGCAGCAGCGGATCTTCGCACTGGTCGCGATCGCGAATGTCCAGAATCTCAATCCCCTTCGCGCCCATCTCCGTAAAAATTTCTCGGTATCGCTCACCAATCACAGCAGGTTCACGCGACGCAGACGGAATAATCGCAATGCGAGCATCGGTCGATCCAGACCGAATGAAAAAGCTACGCAAAATTTCCCGCCCATGAACCTTATCTTCGGCTCCTCCAATAATCATGATGGCGGTTTTAGTAGACTGAGGCATTTCCTCTCCAAGAGACTGAAACATTCGCTGAGGCGCAGCACTGACATTGGGCGAAAGATGAAACCAACGCTCTAACAGTTTTGTAACTGAGGTCGAAACGCTACCTTTGCTCATCCCGATAATTGACCTTCCCTAAGTGGGTATGGAAGTGTTGTAACCAAGACAATGCTGTTGTTTATTTAAATCAATCTTGTGTACTGACTGGGGGTGTTTTACGTAAATTTTTTATAGAGCTTTAATTCCTTGACAGATCATAATCTCCGAGAGCGAATTGCCTCGGAACTTTATTAAGAATATGGATGATGACAAACTATTAAAGCGTAATTTAATGTTTTAAGGAATGTTTCCCTCTATGAACAACAGCATTTCATGACGAAACCAGCCTTTCTACAGCCCGATTAAGGTTCTCGTCCAAATTCCTATTCTGAGTTTCCACGTTATGCGAATCGATATTGTCACATTATTTCCTGATTTCTTCGACTCTCCCCTGAATTCGGGCTTGTTGGGAAAAGCGTTGGTCAAACAGATCGCCGAGGTACATCTGACAAACCCACGAGAGTTTGCGATCGACAAGCACAAGCGAGTGGATGACGAACCTTATGGCGGTGGCGTAGGAATGCTGATGAAACCCGAACCCATTTTTGCTGCCGTAGAGTCACTACCCGTGCTGCCACAGCGCGAGATTGTGCTCATGACTCCTCAAGGAGAAACCATGCGCCAGCAAATGTTTCAGGAGTTTGCAGGGAATCTTGACCAACTTGTAATTATTTGTGGGCATTACGAAGGGGTGGACGATCGCGTCCTGAATCTAGTCAGCCGCGAAGTGTCACTCGGCGATTTTGTGTTAACCTGTGGCGAAATTCCGGCGCTAGCACTGGTGAACGGAGTTGTACGCCTATTACCAGGAACGGTGGGCAAAGAAGAATCGCTGAAGGCAGAAAGCTTTGAACAGGGATTATTGGATTATCCCCAATACACCCGTCCTGCTGTGTTTCGGGGATGGGCAGTGCCAGAAGTGCTGCTATCGGGAAATCATCAGGCGATCGCTCAGTGGCGCAAAGAGCAACAAATTCAACGTACCCGCGATCGCCGCCCCGATTTGTATACCCATTGGTTAGAGCAAGCTAAAGAGGACTAGGCATCAAGAATCATGAGGGTTTTCAGCCTCTAGCCAGGCAATTGCATAAAATGAGGCTGTGAGCATGAAGCTATAGGGTGACCTTGATCAGGATCAATAGTTTTATGGGAAAGCCTCAATTTGGGCGATTATGCTTGTCAGTGGTAAGCCTATTGCTTATTAATGCTTTAACAGTGAACTACTCCTTGCCCTCTCAAACAGTGCAAGTAACCGTTGGCTCTGAAGCTGACGCTAGAAGCAGCGGTGGACGTAGCGGTGGTGGTTCGTTTCGGTCGTCTCCCAGTAGTTCATCTAGTTCGTCTAACTCATCTAGTTCGTCTTCCAGTCGCTCGTCTAGTTCCAGTTATTCCAGCCCAGGGAGCCGTTCTTATAGCCGCCCCTCCGACTCATACTACCGCGATCGCCCAAACGGAACCGTAGTCGCTCCCGCTCCAGGGGCTTCCTCTAGCGCCACTGAGGATACAACTACCGCAGCAGAGGTATTCTGGATAATTGGCTTGATTGTTATCGGCGGCATCGGAATCACAGTTCTGGCGATGCTGATCATGATCTGGGCAGACACCCGTTCAGGGAAGCAATCGGCAAACGACCTAGACAACACCACATTCACAGTCAGCAAAGTGCAAGTGGCATTATTGGCTCAAGCACACGCAGTTCAAACCGAGTTGACGCAACTTACATCAGAAATTGACACCAGTAGCCATGAAGGACTTTACCAGCTCTTACAAGAGTCGGTATTAATCTTGCTGCGAAACTCGGAAAACTGGTCCCATGTCCTCGCCAATTCTGAGACAGTCAAGAGTACAGAGGCAGCAGAGGCACTGTTTAACCAACTTTCCATCACTGAACGCAGCAAATTTAGCGTGGAAACGCTGACCAATGTGAGTGGAAAAGTGCGCCAGCGGAACTTTAAACCAGACCCGGAAGAAGACCCCGCATCTTACATTGTGGTTACGCTGTTAGTGGGGACAGATCATGACAATGGGTTGTTTAATGACATTCGCACAGAGGGAATGCTAAAAGAAGCGTTGCAAAAATTGGCAGCGATTTCTCCAGAGTACCTGTTGGTGTTTGAGTTGCTGTGGAGTCCTCAAGCAATAACCGATAGCCTTACGTATGATGAATTATTGACCGAATACACGGAGATGCTTCAGATTTAGACTGCTTGCAGAGAGCCTTTCCGGCTTTACAGAATGAATCTTTAAACAAACGGATTACAACGATGGGTTAAACAAGCAACTCTGGGTTTTCTAGGATGAAGATAGCTTATAGGGTTACCAGGTAAGGAAGGGTGTTATGGATTTAGATGTGGAAGCGCAGGGGATTGAAGCACCAGAATTTTCATCAGATGACCTAGAACTAACGAACGATATTTTTACGGTGAGTGTGTTGCAAATTGCTCTACGAGCGGAAGCTCGCAGGCTGCATACGCTGCTGAATGAGGCAGGCGCAAATGCCGATACTACGACCCCGGAAGGGCTTTTCGCCTTGTTGCAGCAGGTGGCAACTTTGCTATTAGATTATTCTCGCTATTGGACTCATGTCCTGGCCCAATCTCAAACAGTCAATGGGATTGAAGATGCAGAGCATGTGTATAACCAGCTTTTGCAACGAGAACAAAGCAAATTCAGCCCTGAAGATTCTAGAAATGGAGCGATCGCAAACCAGCCAGCCAATTCCAATTCCTTTGAGAATCCTGCCTATACAGTTTTAACGCTGTTGTTTGGAACGGCTGATGATCAACCCCTGTTTGGCGAAATCTTCTCAGCGTCGGTGTTGCGAGATTCGTTAGATGACATTCGTATGATGCAGCCTCGCTATATGTTGGTGTTTGAGATGTTGTGGAGCCCGCAAGATATCCATGCCAGCTTCAGCGAAGAAGAATTGACCGCTAAATACAACGACCTGGTTGCGATCGCCTAGTCTGGCTTCAACCTTTTGCCTTCTATAATCAGGAAGGTTAATCGCTAAAGGCTGACTTCACATGGCTTCCATCCGCATTGGTAACGGGTATGACATTCATCGTCTGGTACCAGAACGACCCCTAATTTTGGGTGGCATCACGATTGAACATACCCTGGGATTGCTGGGACACAGCGACGCAGATGTACTGACCCACGCAATCATGGATGCCATGTTGGGAGCCTTAAGCCTGGGAGACATTGGGCACTACTTCCCGCCCACCGACCCCAAATGGCAAGGGGCAGATAGCCTGAACCTGCTGGAGCAGGTGGATCAGCTAATTCAAGACAAAGGCTGGAAAATTAGCAATATTGATTCGGTGATTGTGGCAGAACGTCCCAAACTCAAACCGCATATTCCCGCCATGCGCGATCGCCTCGCCGCTGTACTCAACCTGCAATCCGATCAGGTCGGGGTGAAAGCTACAACCAATGAAAAGCTAGATGCCACCGGACGTGAGGAAGGCATTGCCGCTTACGCCGTTGTGCTATTAGAGCAGGTTTAAACTCGCTAGAATCAGGTCACGCGCACAACACCCATTGGGGAGAACGCTATGACGATCGCGGCTCAACCGACCGAAATTTTTTATCCTAGTTCAGACGGTAAACCTTTGGCAGAAACTTCTGTTCATGTCGATGCGATTATCAATGCGGTTGTTGCCCTCCGTCAGTATCTAGCTGGACAATCGGCGATCGTGCTGGCAGATCAATTTCTTTATTATGCTCAGGGCTACCCCCGGCTGCGTGTCGCTCCCGATGTGATGGTCATTGTCAATGTTCCGCCAGGTCCGCGAGACAACTACAAAACCTGGGAAGAGGGAGAAGTTCCTGTCGTGATTTTTGAAATGACATCGAAGGCAACGAAGGATGAGGATCAGACTTATAAAAAGATTCTGTATGAGCAATTAGGAGTTCAAGAATACTGGCAATTTGATCCCAAAGGTGAATGGATTCCTGAAAAACTGAAAGGCTATCGTCTACGAAACGAATTCTATGAGGCGATCGAGGATGGTCGTAGTGCCCCGCTAAAGTTACGGCTGGCAGTCGAAAATCAACTTATTGGGTTTTATCGGGAAGACACAGGCGAAAAGATCCTGGCTCCAGACGACTTACTGCAAGCATTACAGCAAGAAATTGCTGCTCGCCAAACCGCAGAAGCGTTAGCCGAACAAGAACGGCAACGAGCCGAGCAAGAACGCCAACGAGCTGAGCAAGAACGGCAACGAGCTGAAGCGGCGGAGAATCAAGCCGATCGCTTGCGGGAACAATTGCGGGCTTTAGGGGTAGATCCAGATGCGTAAAGTGAAAGGAATGAAAGCAATGGTGGGCAGCACAATGAGAAAGGGATGGCGAAGTCTTGCGATCGCATTCATGGTCTGTTGGGTAGCGATCGCCCTCAACGCCTGTAA
>JACYLN010000072.1 GCA_015272515.1 Leptolyngbyaceae cyanobacterium C42_A2020_001
CTGACGTTCCGTTTTCTAAAGTATTCATACTATTTGGGGCATTTATTGTTCTATGTGGCGCTGGGCATCTACTCGACATCTGGACGCTCTGGCATCCAGCATATTGGGTTTCGGGGGTAGAACGGGCCCTCACAGCATTGGTTTCCTGCTATACCGCGTTGAAGTTAGTAGAACTGCTGCCTCAGTTTCTCTCACTGAAAGGACCTAAGCAGTTAGAACAGATAAATCAGGAACTTGAGCAAGAGATTGCCAGACGCAAACAGGTGGAAAACACCCTAGAAATTCGTGTTGCAGAGCGCACCGCTGAACTCATGCAAACCAATGCAGCGTTAGAGGTTGAAGTGCAAGAACGGCTTGCTGCCGAAACCCGGTTTCAGGAGGTGGCGAAACGAGAACAAACCACGGCACTGGTGATCCAACGGATGCGGCAAAGTCTGGATTTGGACACGATTTTTGAGGCAACAACCGAAGAATTGCGATCAGCGATTCAATGCGATCGCACGCTGATCTACCGCTTCAACCCCAATTGGAGTGGACAGGTTATTGCCGAATCAGTAGCAGAAGGTTGGAATACAATCATCCCCATTCGGGTAGATGATTCAAAAGTAACCCAAGTTACAACTGATCAAGCCGACTGCATTGTTCAGCAATTAGACGGAAGTGAAGTTTTGGTTCGGGATACCTACTTGCAAGAAAATGAGGGTGGATTGTATCGCCAAAAAGCAAGCTATTGCTGTGTTCCAGACGTTCATCAAGCAGGATTTAACGCGTGTTATTTGGAGTTATTAGATTTTTTACAGGCAAAGGCGTATATTATCGTTCCCATCTTCCGGGGTAGTGATCTTTGGGGGCTGCTCGCCGCCTATCAAAACACAGCACCCCGCGAGTGGCAGGCGGCTGAAATTCACATGGTGAGTCAAATTGGCAATCAGTTAGGAGTTGCCGTAAAGCAAGCAGAATTATTTGCTCAAATTCAAGAGCAGGCAGAGCAACTCCGGCAAGCGAAAGAAGCTGCCGATTCAGCAAACTATGCAAAAAGCGAATTCTTGGCAAATATGAGCCACGAATTAAGAACCCCGCTCAACGTCATTCTGGGGCTAACTCAGCTTCTCAATCAAGACCAAACCCTAACCTCTGAGCATCAGCAGTATCTAGAAACAATTAGCAATAGCGGGGAACATTTGCTGGGACTCATTAATGAAGTCTTGGAGATGTCTAAGATCGAAGCTGGGCGTTTATCCTTCGTTGAAAGTACTTTTAACCTTCAGTATCTTCTAGACAGCTTAGAAGATATGTTGGAGTTTAAGGCAGCAACGAAAGGGATTCAGTTTCGTTTTGAGTCTAGCTCTGATTTACCTCAATTAATTAAGACGGATGAAGGCAAACTTCGTCAGATTTTGATTAATTTGTTGGGGAATGCGATTAAGTTTACCAATCAAGGTTATGTGACGCTGAGAGTCAGAAGGCTGAAGGCTGAAGACAAGAATCAACCATCACAAGACAAGGGTGATGGGAGAACTAAGGGCGAATTTTCTCCTTTACCTTCCTCATCCTTACCCGTAACGCTCCTATTTGAAGTGGAAGATACGGGACTGGGTATGGCACCGGATGAACTTAATCGCCTCTTCAAACCATTTGAGCAAACGCGATCTGGCATGATGGCAACTGAGGGAACAGGGTTGGGACTGGCAATCAGTCAAAAATATGCTCAGATGTTGGGCAGTGAAATTACGGCTCGTAGCCAACCTGGACGGGGTAGCATATTTTCCTTCTGCATTGATACGATTCCGCTGGAGAATGCAAGTGTTGAGAGCCAACCCGCGATCGCTGGTAAGGTCATTGGACTAGCCCCACAGCAGCCGAGTTACCGTATTTTGATTGCAGAAGATAATCCAGCCAACCGACTCGTTCTAGCAAAATTATTAACACGGGCTGGATTTGAGCTAAAGGAAGCCAACAATGGAGAAGCGGCGATCGCCCTCTGGCAAACCTGGAAGCCCCACCTGATTTTTATGGATATTCGGATGCCCATTATGAACGGATACGAAGCCACTCGCCAAATTCGAGCAATGGAAGCAAGCGGAGAGATAAATCAGGGCATCGGCGATAGAGTATCGGGTATGGATTCATCCCCTATCCCCCCCACCAAAATCATTGCAGTTACGGCAAGTGCGTTTGAAGAACAACGTGAAGAAACCATTGCCATAGGCTGTGACGATTTCATTCGGAAACCCTTTAAAGTACAAGAGGTGTTTGAAAAAATTGCCCGTCACCTGCCAGTAGAATACCTGTACGAAGCAACTGCTGATTCAACCTCATCGGCGCAATCACAGCCAATGCAGCCTCAAACCTTAACCATTGACCTGTTGCGACCGATGTCTGCTGAATGGATCGAGCAACTTCACCTGGCAGCCATTCAAGGAAATGATCTGCAAATTTTAGGTCTTGCCAAGAGCATTCCAGACCAGCAGGGAGCTTTAACGATGGCGCTTAAGCATCTTGCTGAAAGCTTTCAGTTCGATAAAATTACGGAGGCGATCGCCCAGTTAAGGCTAGCAATGTAGCCTCATTTGCCTGCGATCGCTTCCCTGCTACTATTCATAACTCAATCAGCAGCCTCAACCCTTTGCAAATCATTGATATGACTCCATCCGAAACAGCATCCGAGAACAACTCACCCGAAAAATGGCAAGCGGATATTCTGATTGTGGATGATATTCCTGATAACATTCGCTTCCTATCTAACTTTCTTACAGATCAAGCCTATCAGGTACGGAAAGCCATCAACGGACAAATGGCGTTAAGAACGGTGAATGCATTTCCTCCTGACCTGATTTTGCTCGACATCAACCTGCCCGATATAAGTGGTTATGACGTTTGCCATCAACTGAAGCAACACTCGGCAACAGCATCGATTCCAATCATTTTTTTAAGTGCTGGGAATGAGGCGATCGACAAAATCAAAGCATTTCAAGCAGGTGCAGCAGACTACATTTCAAAACCGTTTCAGCTAGAAGAAGTATTAGTCAGAATTCAAACACAGCTTAAAATTCAAACATTACAAGAAAAATTAAAAGATCAGAATCAGCAGTTAAAGAAAACTCTAGAAGAACTAAAGATTGCTCAAACAAACTTAGTTCAACAAGAGAAAATGGCAACGCTCAGAAAAGTAGTTGCCGGAGTAACGCACGAAATCAATAATCCTCTTAGCTTTATTGCCTGTAACATCAAGCCTGCACAAGATTATATCAATCAACTACTAGTATTAATTGAACGCTATCAGCAACAAAATATAGAACCGGATCCATCAATCAGCGCCTACCTGAACGAAATTGATCTGGAATTTCTCGTTTCAGATCTGATGAACATCCTAACCTCAATGAAAAATGGCGCAGAGCGCATTCGGACAGTTGTTCTAGCACTTCGCATTTTCACCCGTCTGGATGAATCAGGGATTAAACAAATTGATATCCACGAATGTATTGATAACGTTCTTGCCCTTTTGCAATATCGTTTAGGAGACAGCAACGATAGAACCAAGATTCAAATTAAAAAAGAGTTTGGCAATTTGCCGCTGATTACTTGCCATGCAGAACAGCTCAACCAGGTAATCTTTAATTTATTGTGCAATGCGATCGATGCCATTGATGAGAAAATTAGCAGCGGCAATTACGCAGCACTGGTTCCAGAAATTGCCATCACCACTGAGTTTCTTGAGCCAGCAATGGCGGAGATTCGGATTCGCGATAATGGCGTGGGAATTCCTGAACAGAATCAAGTCCGCATCTTTGAGCCATTCTTCACCACAAAACCGGCAGGTCAGGGAATTGGTTTAGGATTAGCCACAAACCGACGCATCATTGAAGAATTACACGGTGGTACACTGACCTGCCACTCTGTTGTAGGCGAGGGGGCAGAATTTAAGATTCAACTTCCCATCTCACCATTTACACCTTCATCTACACATTCGCGGGACGAGGACTTGGGCGCAGCCAACGATGGGCTAAATACAATAGACCGTTGTTGACGACGGCGAATTAGTTTCACGCCAGCAAATCCCAGCCCTGCCAGTATCCCAGCGGGAATCATGCTAGGTTCTGGCACTGCCTGATATTCAAACACCTCCCCTGGCAAGTCTGGTAGAAGTGACGGAGGACGGCGTACTTTTGTAGCTTGCTCAAAGGCGTAGGCGAATCCTAATAAGGTTGATTCGCTGTAAGGGCGACCTGTTATCGACAACGTTACAGGCAAGTTTTGAGAACCAAATCCCGCAGGAACGGTAACATCTGCAAATCCAAGCAAACTCGCAAATTCAACCTGCCGAATGGGGGGTGCTCCTGGCGGGCTGACAAAGGTGAGATCGGTTGTACCGGGTAGCGGACGGGCAAACGTGCCAATAGTAGGAAACACAAAAGCATCAAGATCGTTATTATCAAACACGCTGAGGACAGTACTCCGCAAAGATGGAATCACATTATTTGCTACATCGAGATATTGCGGATTGGTTAACCCCCCAAAAGCAACGGTATTGTTTAGGGTTCCTACAATTGTTGAGGGCGTAGGTGAATTGACAACCTCCGGCGACTGCAAAATTGTGATGATTTCTTCAACCGTTTTGGGATATTCGGGAGACAGCGTTTCCAGGTATTCGTCTAGATAGGGCTTTTGTTCGGCACGGGCGATGGTTGAGGATGCCGCTGCCATCGTTTGCAGAAACGTATTCTCAAACGTGATGTCAACGGTGGTTGCACCCAGCGATCGCAGTTGCGTCAACGAATTTTCAACGATTTGATTGACTTCTGGATCAACGCCATTGATGCCATTTCCAAAATAGTTTCGCACCACTCCCAGGCGGGCACCATTGAGTGCGTCGGGCTTCAAAAATTGGGTGTAATCGGTGAAAAACTTATCGGGCTGCACAGTGGGTTCGGGAACTGGGGTGGCAAAGCTGGGATTATTGGGATCAAACCCTGCCATCACACCTAACGTCAGCGCAGCATCGGTAACAGTTCGCGCCATGGGTCCAGCACCATCGCGTGACAAAGCAAAGGGAATAATTCCATCCAGGCTAATTAAACCACGAGTAGGGCGAATACCCACCAATGCCTGAAACGACGAGGGTGTACGGATGGAGCCGCCTGTGTCGGTTCCGGTGCCCACTGTGGCAAAACTTGATGCGATCGCAGCGCCTGTACCTCCACTAGAGCCGGCTGATTGACGATTCAACTGATAAGGATTCAACGTTTGCCCACCGAGGGAACTGTAACCCGATCCAGAAATTGCAAACTCATCCAGTTCTGATTTACCAAGAATGATTGCCCCAGCATCGCGAAGACGCTGAACCACAAACGCATCATCCGGCGGGATGGAGCCTGCCAATGCATCCGAGCCACCTGTTGTTGGCAAATCAAACGTGTCGAAGTTATCTTTCAACAAAATTGGAATGCCGTGTAGTGGGCTACGCCGTCCTTGTGTAAGCCGTTCCTGATCAAGCGCACGGGCATACGTCAACGCGTTGGGATTGATCTCACGAATTGCGTTAATAGATGGACCCTGATTATCGTAAGCCGCAATTCGGTTTAGATATAACTCCACTAACTGCTCAGAACTCAGTGCTCCAGCGTCAATGGCAGAGTTAATGTCCGAAATCGTCGCTTCTACTAGTCGAAAGGTGGCGGCACAGACTGCCTCGGTTGCAAGAATTAGCAGCGCAACTGGAGTCACAACCACAGTCGTCGCCTGCTTCAGGAAACTCAACACGCAAATACTCCTCTTTGTTCAACATCCAGACAAAGCTGGACACAGGGAATGATGGTGCGGAGGCATGGTAGATGCGTTCCGTCTGTAGCTTCAGTGTTTGCGAAATTCCGTAGAAATACTGTATCTGCATTAACAGTTCAAATTTAGCTTCCTGACGGAATAAGCGGGATTATGAAGATTGGGTAAAGCTGATAGCAAGTTGTAAAGTAAGCTACGTTTTACTTCCGTGAATTCAACCTAGCCTTTACAAAAGATTCATCAACTCAATATCCTTATCCGTGTTTCTACGGCTTTTGCCAGTCTGATCCGGTGCGATCTAGAGCTGTTTCTAGTCCTTAAACTTTTTTCCCTCACGCTTCTCGTTTCCTTGAAAGGCATGGGTATATTGCCCAGCGCCTGTTTTTCTATGTCCAATCAGCCCACTTACGTTCCCTAGCATGAGGAGTTAATCAGGTGTTGAACCCTACCAGCAGACGTTTTACAACATTCTTTGCAGCGCAAGCAGCCGCGATCGCGACGGCATTTGCTCCTGCGATCTCCTTTACATTGGGGCAACCAACTTCGTTTACCTTACAAGAGGCAACGATTTACGATATTCAAAGCGCTTTCGAGGCAAATTTGCTGACTTCCCAGCAGCTCGTACAGCTCTATCTCAATCGGATTGAAGCCTATGATGTATATGACGGCGATGGACCTCAAACCAAAATTAATTCGATTTTGACACTTAATCCAGAAGCTCTAGAGATCGCAGAAGCACTGGATTTGGAGCGGCAACAAACAGGACCGAGAAGCCTGCTACATGGGGTACCCATCCTGCTAAAGGACAACGTCGATACGTTTGATCTACCAACTACGGCAGGTTCCGTGGCGCTGGAAGGTTCCATTCCACCGGATGATGCCTTCATTACGCAAAAGCTGCGAGACGCAGGAGCCATCATTTTAGGCAAGGCAAATTTAACTGAATATGCTAACTACCTGACAAGTGGAATGCCTGCGGGGTATAGCTCTCTGGGCGGATACGTCTTTAACCCTTATAATCCTGTTCCCCTGGCGAATGGAGACGGTAGACCTGCGCTCTCTCCGGGTGGTTCTAGTGCGGGTTCAGGTGCCGCGATCGCGGCTAACTTTGCGGCGGTGGCGATTGGTACTGAAACCTCTGGCTCGATCCTCAGCCCCGCCAACCAAAACTCTTTAGTTGGGGTGAAACCCACGCTGGGCTTGGCAAGTCGCGATGGCATTATTCCCATTGCCTCCAGTCAAGACACCGCCGGACCACTGGCCCGAACCGTTACGGATGCTGCCATTCTGCTGGGCGCAATCACAGGGGTTGATCCCAAAGATCCGGCAACCGAAAGCAGCGCAGGCAAAACCTTTACGGACTACACGCCTTTTTTGAAAGCAGATGCGTTAAACGGGGCACGGATCGGCGTTCCTAGAGAATTTTTTTGGACAACAGGGCTATCAGCAGAGCAAGCCACGATCGCGGAGAATGCGCTGAGCGTGTTGCGATCGCTGGGGGCAGAAGTAGTTGAAGCTGACATTGCTACGGTTCCCTTACCCGGGTCCTCCGTGTTGAGCTATGAGTTTAAGCGAGATCTCAATCTGTACCTCAGCAGTTTGGGCGAAGATGCTCCTGTGCAAAGCCTGGCAGATGTCATCGCGTTCAACAATGCCAATCCAGAAGTGGCACTGAAATATGGTCAAACCCTGGCGATCGCATCCCAAGCACGGGATTTGGGTCCATTCAGCGCCGATACTCAGCAATATCTGGCAGACCGTGCCCGTGATCTGCTCCTGGCAAAAGATCAGGGCATTGATGCTTACCTCAATACCTACAATTTAGATGCCATCTTCTTTCCTGGAACGCGAGGTGCCAACATTGCTGCCCGTGCTGGCTATCCTAGCGTGATTGTTCCTGCCGGATATCAAGAAAATGGCGCACCCTTCGGCATTACTTTTTCTGGCACTGCCTACAGTGAACCGACTTTGTTAGGGCTTGCCTACGCCTTTGAACAAGCAACTCTGTATCGCCGCCCACCCATGAGTGTTGCACCGCTACCAGGAGAAACCGTTGCCGCGGTTCCCGAACCCACAACGGTTACAGGTTTGCTGTTAGGTGCCAGCGGTTTGTTTGCGGCTCGTCGTCGGAAAGCAAAAGCAACGCAGGAGAAAGTCAAAAGTGTGTCAGGAGCACGTTCTTAACGTCAGTTTGAGAGTACCAATTTGATCTCCACCCTAAACCTTCCTCGTCCTGTAACAGGACGAGGTTGAGAAAATTAGACTGTGTGCCTTAATTAGATTTGAGCTTGGCAGGATTGATTTGGAACTGAATATTAGGAACTTTTTTCTTGCCAGGTAACTCCTGGGCACCTAATATATATCCTTCTTCTTTCAGTTCATCTACAGTGCGCCAAAAAATCTGATTATTGCGCGAAGAGTTACTTCCCAACAGGTCTAAATTTTTGAATAAATATTGTCGAGAAATGATGAGGTACTGACCATCTTGGGGAGTATCCCATTTCAAGCGGCTAGCCAGATACACTAATAGCTTGGTTTTGTAATCACTTTTGGCATTGCTGCCCAGCTTTTGGGTGATGTCTAAGCTGTTAGTGAACAAAACATAGTCCCCAGTTCGTCCGGGACCGTCGAAAAATTCCAAAGATACGGTGTAAGCATCGGCGAGTTCATAAGTGTAGTCTGCGGCCTTTGCCAAGTCAAAGTCGCGAGGCACGTTGTCGATTTCGTAATCGCGAATTCGCAGGATGCTTTTAATTGTCACTTTCGCTCCTACCGTATCGCCTTTTCGGAGGGATTGGGCAAAAACGAGTTCAGTGCGATGCAGGGCAACTAAATCCCGGTTGAGCTGCGATCGCAGCTTAGATGCAAAGCCCCCATCTTTAGTGCGGGTATAGCCAAGATTTTCGAGCAAATCGTTGGAGCGAAAAGAAACAAACCGTCCATTACCCTGCTGTGCAGCCTGCTTATACAGGTAAAGCACGATCGAAACTTGGCGGGGATTAAGGAACGTTAGCAGTGCCATAAACAGACGTTGAATCCGCCGATCCTGAATTTTTTCTAGCCCCTTGCTAATGCCCTGATCGGTACACGCCTTGAGATCCAGTGCTGCGTATTGTTTTTTCAACTCCTCCCATTCTTCAGCCGTCAAATTTTCCAGCGGCATCCGACGGGTCACTGCAACTTCACTGGGATCTTTACAATCTGCCTCGACCCGCATTTCCAGGTAATACCCATCCTCGTCAGACCGTAGAATGGGCAGTTGCACATCTGGATTTTTAACTGACGTACCAGCACGGGGTAAAACCATTAGGAGTTGTCCATCCACTGGAAACATCGGCTCATTTCTCTTGGTTACTGCTGGTAAGTCTTTTGTGCTCATAGAAATTTGGGGTGAGTCGCTTAATTTTTTTGCCAGTATTAAACCCTGCCGCGATCGCATGTGATCGATCTGTGGACAGATTCTAGCAAGGTTTATCGATCTGGAAGTTTTTCCTTTACACCTCTACCTCTACCAGTAGCGCCTGAGGGAATCTAAGGGTTCTAGATGTAGCTGACTCAATCCATGACCTGTAACTCCGGCGTATGTTTTTGCATTGCGATCCTGTAACTCCGGCGTAGAATTTTAGCCTGTAACTCCGGCGTAGGAATGAGCAGTTTACCTGTAACTCCGGCGTAGAATTTTAGCCTGTAACTCCGGCGTAGAGATCAGCGCGATTGCAAGCCAGGATCGTACTCAGTACAAATGTTTAACCGCTGAACCCTGTAACTCCGGCGTATGGTTTTAGCCTGTAACTCCGGCGTATGAGAAAGCCAATCGCCTGTAACTCCGGCGTAGAATTCCGCCTGTAACTCCCGCGTATTAGGTGCCTGTAACTCTCGCGTATGAGTAGATTTGGCGTGTTTCAGCTTTTTTTTTCGGGTGTAAACTGCTTTTAATTCTAGGTATGTTGTGGCTTCACGAAGTAGGAGGTGTTCTTATCAACAACAATTGCAAGCTATCGAGTTTAAACAACTGAGAGACCCTCTGCCTCCCTACCACAGTTAGCTGAAGGGTCTCTAGTTGATACCTCATCCCAATCCTCAGTAAAAGAGTTCACTCAGAAATCTCCTACCGTTTCTGGGAGAGTGTTTTATGCAAAAAGATTCTAACAATTCTGACGGCTTTGTTCCAGAATGCCGTTACGGTTTTGTATTGTTTGAATTTGGAAAAATTTCAGATCACTCTTCACTCGCTGGGGGCAAGCAATGACAGTTGTCCCCAAGCAAGAATTTGCTTATGTGCAAGAGTGGGATGATGAGTTTCTGGCGCTGTTTCCCCATCGCTACGATTTTATTTGGGCAGATTACTCTGTTCCTCAGGCACAGGTTGAATGGAAAACTGAAACTCGTTACCCATTGAGCGATCGCCTGATTCAACAGGGAGGGGCGCTTTACGGGGTACGCTTTGGTGCCGAAACAACCTATTGTCTGCTGGATATTGATGCTGGCAGTCCTTACCACCCCCAGCGTGACCCGTTTGCTATTTCACGTATTCTTGCAGCACTTGAGCCGCTAGGATTGGTAACTTATGTTGCCTGTACTTCCAGCTATAGTGGTGGGCTGCATCTATATTTGCCATTTCAGCAGCCTCAAAGCTCCTGGAAACTGGCGATCGCGCTCACCGCACGGTTAGAAAACTCAGGATTTAAGGTTTATCCGGGTCATCTGGAGATTTTTCCAAACCCAAAACGTTATAGTACAACCGAAGTACCGTGTTTATTTAATGCTCATCGTTTGCCCTTGCAAGTTGGTTCTTACTTGCTAGATGAGGCATTTCAACCAGTTTGGAGCAGTCAACTGCAATTTGTGCAGCAATGGAAACTAGCTCAACTCCGAAATTTGATTGATTTAGATGAGTTGAAGCAGACGCTGAAGCAGGCACGGCAGCAATGCTCCTTTGTTTCTGGTAAAGCCAATAAATTTATTAATGACTTGAATGTTGAGATCGCCGCAGGTTGGACTGGGTTTGGACAGACCAACCGCTTGCTGGGCCGCATTACTATGAAGGTTTACATCTTTCATCATGTGTTGTCGGGTGGAGAACCGTTAGAAGGACAAGCACTAGTGGATGAGATTGTTGCTGTTGCCCGATCGCTACCTGGATATCGTGATTGGTGTCGTCATCAGCATGAAATTGAGCATCGAGCAGCAGAATGGGCACGGTGCATTGAGAATAGCCATTACTTTCACTACGGCGATCGCAGCGGTAAGTTTCAGGTAAAAACGGTGGAATCCAAACTTCAGGAAGTGGTTGATCACACACCCGTGTGGAACCAGCAGCAGTCTGAAGCTGCCCGCGATCGCATCCGACACGCGATCGCCGTAATGTTAGAAACTAACACGCTACCGTGTCTCGCAACTGCCCGCTTTCATGCTCTGTTGAAACATGGCATTGGTGGACAAACACTATACCGACACCGTGATTTATGGCATCCGGCTTACCTTGTGGACTTCGACGTGAGCGCTCAGCCGAACGAAAACCCCCCAGACCCCCCAACCTCATTACAAGGAGAGGTTGATTGCCCAGAAGAGGCATCAACCTCTCCCGATCCTGCAAGCTTATTCCTACACGATGGCAGTAATCCTTTACTCAGAAACACTTCCAGCAATTTAGAGCAATGCAACTTACCTACCTCAGGCAGTAATCCCTTACCGCGATCGCGTGTTTCGTCTCATCCAGCGCTAGAGAATTCAGGAATTCAGTTTGTTCGGCAGATACTCTCAACTATCAAAGCGCAGCGAACAGAGCAAAAAAGTAAAATAATCTCGCTCCAGCAATCAGATCTCCTGCAACCAGATTCGCTGCAACAGGTGCAACTATCTGCCAAACATCAGGCTAAAATGCAGCAGTTCTTAAATTCTGGTGACCCAATCTTAATTGCAGAAGCCTTAACCTGGAGCAGATAGATGGTTTAGGATAACGTTATCTTGAAGAACAGGTGTTCGACTTCTATCTGAGATAAAGCTCCCATTCCCCATTCCCCATTCCCCATTTTCCATTGAGAAAGGCTGCCCATGCGAGTCAAAAAACAAATTCGTTTGGCAATTCAAAGTAACGCTGGCGGTAGTGGTAAAACGACGATGGCAGTCCATCTGGCATACGCGATCGGTGTGAAAGGCTACAAAGTCACCGTTATCGAACTTGATCAGTCCGGCTCGTTAAAGCGATTTGTTGGGTTAGAACCAGCGCCGCCCCACAAATCAATGGCGAAAGTACTTGAAAAAGAATTTGATGGAAACTACCCCTTTGTTTCTATTTGGACGGATCATCTTAAAACTGTAAATGTGTTGCAAGGCGGAGCATCGCTTGAAGGAAGCATTCAGGCGATCATTTCCACTCTCGCCAGTAAATATCATGTATTGGCACATTGTCTGGAAGACTACCCGATCGCTTCAGATTTAATCATTTTAGATACTCCCGCATCATTAGAGCCGATGGGTAAGGTCGCATTGGCAGCGGCAACCCATGTTCTGATTCCGATCAAACCAGAGTTCAAAGATACTGATGGTGCAGCGGAATTGATTCGTTGGTACAACAACACTGTCAAAGAACTAAGATTGAAACCTAAGCCAGAGATTATTGGTTTTGTACCCACCAGAGTTGATTTAGATTTTGGTCCTCACAAAAATATTCTGGGAGTTGAACGCGAGAAAGGAACAGGAAAAGTTATTCGTAAGAAGAATGTACCAGAAGAAGAAACCTTGCCTTATTACATTCAAGTTTTAGGGTACGACTGTTTTCCCATTGTGAGAGAGTCAAGCGAGTATATCAATGCCAGCGGCTATGGTCTGCCTCTACAAATCCACAGGCCCGGCAATAACGCTGCTAAAGATTTGAATCCAATTGTGAATCGATTGCTGAAGACATTAAGAGAGAGTATATAGAGAATGGCAAAACAACGTATTGGACTAGGTACAACCTTTGCCGGAGCTGTACAGTCTCAAAAAATCACAGATCTTGAGGAAAAAAATGAGTCGCTTGAGGCTGAAATTGCTCGATTGAAAGCCACCCATTTAGACTCGGTTGAAAAAGCCCAGCTCGAAGCAAAAGTGCAGGAACTGGTTAAACAACTTGAGTCAAGCCACGGAGCGAAAGAAGTTCCAATTCGGCAAATTATTCGTAATCCATTTCAACCTCGTACTATATTTCCGTTAGAAGAAATCAAAGCATTTGCCCATGTGCTGAACGAAGAAGGGCAGAATACTCCTGTCATTCTCATTCCACTAGCTGAAGCAGAAAAAGAGCATTTGTGGACGGTAATACACGATGTTTTGTTTGAAGAACTATCAACTGACCAAGAAAAGCAAGAGGCATGGCAGGACATTCGCTATTTTCTATTTGATGGTGAGCGACGCTGGCGGAGTAGTCGTTTGCTGGGGTGGGAGACGCTAAAAGCAGTTTTTCGCCCTAAAGCCAATCTCGATTTGAGGAGAATTCAGGGTGAAGCGTTGTCAACCACGCTCCACCGAAAAGACTTGCATGAGTTAAATTTGGCTACTTGTTTAATTCAGCAAATTCTCTATCAGCATCCTCACCTTCAATCAAATTCAAGCAAGGAACACCCTCCAGAAAAATCTATTCCCAAAATTTTAGAATCTGCAATCAATCGGTTGAACTATATCGGAAAAGCAACGGAACTGCGAGAGATTGTAAATGCTTCAACAGAAGAACAGAAGCAATGGTTGGCAGAGGTTGATCTCAAGACTGAGGAGGAGAGACAGGTTTTAGAAGTGATTTTGAGGTATCAACTACATCCTGGCTCAATTGATAGCAATGTGTTTCCAACGTTGGAATTACCAAGCGACTTGAAACAACTAATTCAAGAGACAGGGTTAGAGATCAGTAAAGTCAATGAAGTCAAAAAGTTGTCAGCAGAGCGATTGAAGATCAGTGAAGAATCGGCTCGGTCACTGCGTTCTAGCGTTGGACGAGAAATTGCGACGCGAGGATTGAAGCTCAGCAAAGTGAAATTGTTTGTTGAGCAGGAGCTGACAAAATACGGGGTCGTTGCTGACAGAAAGCGAAAGACGATCGCAGAACAGATTCGCGGCATCAAGCTGGAAACGCTGCAAACGGTGGAACTGGAGGAAGTGAGGATTGCCCTTAAGGAGAAGCTTAAAGACGTTGAAGCCATATTGAAGCAACGAAAGTAAGTTTGGAACTAACTATAACCCGTCTTGTTTAAGTGAGATAAGGCTATTGAAATAGAGGATGTGGCTTTCTGACTGACTAGAATGCTTTTATTCGTGGTACATTTGTGATTGTAAAAAGGTGCCACGAATAGGTATGCCATCTTTAGGGAATTTGCAACGGCGAATAAGCACTTTAGAGGCTGAAATTGAGGCGATTAAGCAGGAGGGCGAATACCTGTTGGGAGTTCGGTTGGAGCGATCGCCTGCAGGTGGTACGGCTTCCATAAACGCAAAGGAAGAATGCAAGTATGCTAGGCTTCGTTCCGGCAGAGGGAAATTGCTACCCAATGGCAAAAAGAGTATGTATGTGCCAGTGGGAGAAATTGCACGGTACGATGCTGCCTGCAAACGGGGTGAACAAATTCAAAAACTAGAACGGCAACTGAGCCAGGTAAAAGTTCAAGTGGCAAAGCTGGAACTGTCTCAATATCGTAGTTTGAATGGCGGTGTAGTTAAACCCCGGGGACGGCAGAAGGTGGTTCCATTTCCCAGTGAGGCGGCAGCGACCCCGATCGTGATTGCTCCTCCCCCAGTACCGATTGTTCCAGCCGCTATTTTGGTACTGTATCGGCAACATGCAAATGCTCCTGTTCATGCGGTGGCGGCTGAGGTATGGCAGGGAGACCAAAGAATTGCCGAGGTAAAGCCTGTGCATTGTATGGGAATGAAGGGCGATCGCGTCAGTGCTTACATTAAAGAAGTTCTGGTATCACTGAATCAGCAGTTTCAGGTGACTCGATTTGAAGATGTTGTACGGGAGATTCCTGTGGAGCAATGCCCGATCGACAACTGCCCCCTCAGCGTGTAGTTTGCCAAGATGCCAAAAGAACCGTCAAAGTCAGATTTTGCCCTTGCGATTGAACAGGCGATCGCTGATCCGATTTCTGCTGATTTGCGATCGTTGTTAAACGAGCTAGAACAAGCATTGCTGGGGCTATCTCAAGAGATGCAGTTGAGAGTTGCGGGAATGTTTTTGGGGCAATTGGCTGAGATTTACGCGGCGCGGGCGGCGCACCTTTTAGACTCTTGGGAGGTAAAGTATAATCCCATCCAAAGTGAGCCTGTAATTACGGCAGAAATGCTGCAAGAGGTGCTGCGCCACACCATGACGTTAAATCTGGATGGGGTCTTGGATGTGCCAGAACCGTATCCTTGTGATTCTCTGGCAGGCAATTCGATGGTGGGCGCAGTCAGTGAAACGAATTTGCTGGAGTTTTTAAACCAAATTGATCAGGAACGAGCAAAACGACATACTTTTGATGTGGCACACGATGAAGACGTTAGCGCCTGGGTTAGCAAAATATCACAGTGGATGCACCATCAACCCCATTCCCCCATCTCCCTAATAGAACTTCAGAGATCGCTGAAAATGCCTCTAATTGAGATTTGGCTGGCATTATTGTTAGGGGGATACGTAATTGAACAGCGAGGAGATTTTTATCAACTTGACGGAATCTGGATCTCACAATAGCCTGTGACAAGTGCCAATCCTAACCCGGTTCTGCCTTAGAACTCAATGCGACAGATAGCATGATCGCTTCGCTGGAAGGAGTGTACTTGCAAACATTGTGCAGCAATTCACTCACAATTCGATCAAGGCTATTCGGATCTGATGCGATGGGTGGCAGATCTGATTTGAGGTACAAAGTGATGCCATTTGGATAGAGAGGAAGCAGCTATTTACGTTGAGGACGGAGAAAATCAACCTTCCTAACATTCCTGCAATATATAGCAAAGTGCTGAGTAATGAGGACTGAGTGCTGAGAATGCAATCCAGTCACTTCAGGACTTTCAGCAGTTCGATAGTCCTAACCTATAGCAGTACCGCTATAACTGAGAGGCATGACACTTATCGCTCTCCAAAAAACTCGACGATCCCGTTGCAGCAATTTGGAATTTCATCCATCATTACAACGAACTGATTCGCTTAAAGCAAGTGAGTGAGTTGTTGAAAGAGGATTTATTTTTCCTCAACCTTTACTCGATAAGACGACCAATGATTTTAGGCAAACCGGATCAGGAGGGCGTTGGGGAAGATGTTTTTATCTTCCCAGCCTCATTTGCTCAACAACGCTTGTGGTTTATTGAACAACTGCTACCCGGAAACACTTTATACAGTATTCCATTGGTATTTCGGCTCACAGGTGCGCTCCAGCGATCGCACCTGCACCACAGTATGCAGGCGATCGTTCATCGTCATGAAATTCTCCGAACTACATTTGATGTGGTCGATGGACAATTAGTTCAAGTAATCACCCCTGAGTTGCCAGTACTGCTCAAGTTCACTGATTTACGAACATTACCCATTAGCACCTGCGAAGACACAGCCCTGGGTCAAATTTGGCAGGCGATTCAACAACCCTTTCACTTAAACAAAGGACCCCTGTTTCGGGTGCAATTGTGGCAGTTGCAGGACACGGAACATCTGTTGTTGATGACGATGCACCACATTATTTTTGATGAGTGGTCGAGTGGGGTGCTGATTCGGGAGCTGGGTGAACGGTATAAGGGATTGGTTACAAGTGACTCAACTCCACTGCCAGAACTCCCGATTCAATACGCTGATTTTGCCCACTGGCAGCGGCAGTGGTTACAGGGAGACGTGTTAAATGCTCAGTTGCGCTATTGGAAGCAGCAGTTACAGGATGTTCCAGTGCTTAACTTACCGGGTGCAGCGTCTCGTCCGTCAGGACATTCATCAATTCAAGGGCATCAAGGAGCCAGTCAACTGCTAGAACTGCCGCAGCAATTACTGGATGCGTTGGAGAAGTTAAGTCAAGAGGCAGGCGTGACGCTTTTCATGACTCTGTTAGCGGCATTTCAGACACTCCTACATCGCTATACCGGACAAACCGATATCGCGATCGGGTCTCCGATCGCCAATCGTCATCACAGTGAACTGGAGGGATTGATTGGTTTTTTTGTGAATAGCTTAGTGTTACGCACTTCCCCAGCGGGTGATCCCAGCTTTCGTGAATTGTTAGAGCGGGTGCGAGATGTCACCTTAGCAGCGTATGACCACCAGGATTTGCCGTTTGAGAAGCTGGTGGAGGAGTTACAACCTGTGCGTAGCCTCAGTCAAAATCCGCTTTTTCAGGTGGTTTTTGCCCTACAAAACACACCAATGGAGCAACTGACATTACCTGGATTAGTTTTAAGCCCGGTGCAGTTAGAGACAAAAACATCACGGTTTGATTTGGAACTCTATCTCTGGAAATGTGCGGATAATTTCAGGAATCTTTGGGGCGAAGGATGGCAACAGTCTGATGGGTTACGGGGTGTGATTGTTTACAACACTAGTTTATTTGATGCAAATACAATTACATCACTGCTGCACCACTTTGAAATCTTATTAGAAGGAATTATCTTAGATCCAGACGCTCCTATTTCTACACTACCGTTATTAACTGTAGAAGAGCGACAGAAGTTATTACAACAATGGAGTAACAATCAATTTCTTTATCCTGGCAATTGCATTCACCAATTGTTTGAAGTCCAGGTTCGACAACGACCCGATGCGATCGCTATTCAATTTGGAAATCATTCATTCACCTATCAGCAATTGAACCAGGGCAGTAACCAGTTAGCCCGCTATTTGCAACAACTAGGCATTGTTGCTGGAATGCCAGTCGGGATTTGTTTGGAACGGGGTGTGGAAGCGATCGCGGCAATGCTGGCGATTCTCAAAGCAGGGGGCGCTTACGTACCACTTGATCCGAGCTATCCGCCAGAACGACTGCACTTCATGCTAGAGGATGCTGGGATTACGGTGGTTTTAACTCAGGCAACGTGGGCGGATTCATTTCAACTGCACAGTTCTAAGATAATTTGTTTGGAACAGGCATGGAATGCGATCGCTCAGGAGTCGGATGAAAATTTGTCTACTCCTTGCACAGCCGATCAGCTTGCCTACGTGATTTATACCTCTGGTTCAACTGGAACACCCAAAGGTGTAATGGTACCGCACCGGGCAGTAACTCGATTAGTATGTGAAACCAACTACGTTCAAATCACACCCAGCGATCGTATTGCCCAAGTCGCCAACCTCGCCTTTGATGCCGCAACCTTTGAGGTGTGGGGCGCGCTCTTGAATGGTGCCCAATTGATTGGAATTGAGCGACAAACAACGCTTTCACCCACGGATTTTGTGGCAGAACTGCAACAGCAAAGCATTAGTATTTTGTTTCTCACAACCGCGCTATTGAATCAAACGGTTAGTCATATTTCCAATGCTTTTCAATCTCTCAAGTATTTGTTGTTTGGTGGTGAAATGGTGAATGTCGATCGTGTGCGCTCCATGCTACAGCATGGCAAACCGCAACATCTGATTCATGTGTACGGACCCACCGAAAATACCACCTTTTCCACCTGGTATGACGTTCAGAATGTCCCAGAAAACGCCACGACAATTCCCATTGGTCAAGCGATCGCCAATACTCAGGTTTATTTGCTAGATGCCCAACTGAACCCAGTTCCAGCCAATGTTATTGGTGAAATTTATTTAGGCGGAGACGGACTGGCACAGGGATATTTGCATCGTCCAGAACTGACAGCAGAACGATTTATCAATGTTGAGTCCTCAATTGAAAGCAGACTTAAATTCAACATTCAAAACTCAAAACTTAAAACTCTACAAAACTGGCGATCGCGCCCTTTACCGTTCCGATGGCAATCTGGAGTTTTTAGGACGAACTGACGATCAAATTAAAATTCGCGGGTTTCGGGTAGAGTTAGGTGAGATTGAAACCGCGATCGCGCAACATCCAATGGTGCAAACGGCAGTGGTAGTAGTGCGGGAAGTGGAGAGCGAACGCCAGTTGATTGCCTACGTGATTCCCAAAACAGATACGATGCCGACACGCGAATTGAGATCGTTTCTGAAAGCGAAATTGCCTAATTACATGCTGCCTGCTGCTTTTGTCATGTTGGATCAGCTTCCTCTGACTGCTAATGGCAAGGTGGATCAAAAGGCACTGCCACCGCCTGACTTGATCCTTGCCCAGGATACCAATCCGATGATTGCACCCACCACCTCTGTAGAAGCAGCCTTAGTTGAACTCTGGACGCAACTTTTAGGACGAACACAAGTGGGCATTCATGATAATTTCTTTGAACTGGGCGGCCATTCCCTGCTGGCAACTCAGCTTATTTCACGCATTCGCGATCGCTTGCAAGTAGAGTTACCGCTCCGTAATGTGTTTGAGACACCCACGATCGCAGAACTGGCAAAAACGGTTGAATCGTTGAGTCAGGAAACAGTTGACGAGAAAAAATTGGAACTGCACCGACGGGAGGAGATAGAACTATGATGAATCGATCGATTGTAGAATTCTTTTCCCACCTCAAAGATCTGGACGTGCAGGTGTTTGTTGAGGGCGATCGCGATACGCCCTTAGCTGAGATGCGTCTACGGTGTAACGCTCCAGAAGGAACACTAACCCCCAAATTGCGCCAAGAATTAGCCGAGCGTAAAGCCGAATTGATTTCATACCTGTGCCAGGAGCAAACAAACAGCACAATTCAAACCTCAAACTTCAAACCTCAAACCTCTGACTCTCCCACTCCCCAGCGCCGCTTTCCCCTCTCCTTTGCTCAACAACGCTTGTGGTTTTTGTATCAACTTGCCCCCGATAGCCCGTTCTACAATGTGCCTGCGGCGATTCGCTTAACAGGAAACCTCGATCAAGCAGCATTAGAGCGATCGTTTCGAGAAATTGTGCGTCGTCATCTCGATCCCGATCGCAATCTCAGTCACAATCCTCTCTTTCAGGTTGCCTTTGCCCTCTAAAACGCTCCCATGCAACCGTTAGAACTGCCAGGATTGACCTTGGAACCGGCTCCCCTGGAGTTTGGTAGTACCCGGTTTGATTTGGAGGTTCACCTGTGGGAACCCGCTCACGGATTGCGACGCTTGTGGCAATCTCAGGAGGGGTTGAGTGGCTTTATTTCCTACAGCACCGACTTGTTCGATCGCGACAGAATTGAACGCTTAGTCGGGCATTTTCAGACTCTGCTGGACGGTATTGCTGCCAATCCTGATGCTCGGCTATCAGATCTGCCTCTGCTCACCTCCACAGAACGTCAGCAGATCTGGGTGGAATGGAATCGATCTCCCCTAGCCTTGCCTGATAAGGACGGAAACAGTCTCATAGTTCCTGCTGGAGAAAAGGATTTAAGGGGAACAGCGCAAGATCTCTGCTTCCATCAAATCTTTGAAGCACAAGTACATTCGGCTCCCAATGCGATCGCCCTCGTCTCAGACCCAGAATCACTCACTTACGCAGAACTCAACCAGCGAGCCGATCAGTTGGCACAAACCTTACAACACCTGGGAGTTCAACCCAACTCTCTTGTTGGTTTGTGTGTCGATCGCTCTGCCGATATGGTAATTGGAATTCTAGGAATTCTCAAAGCTGGGGGAGCTTACGTACCGCTTGATCCGAATTATCCCAGCGATCGCCTCCACTTCATGGTGACAGATACGCAGGTTGCAATTCTGCTGACACAATCCTGGTTTGTTGAAAAAATCCCAGCATCACAAGCACAGGTGCTTTGTTTAGATCACATCGATCCTCTCTCTCCCCCCTATCAAACGGAATGCCAAAGGCGGGAAGAGCTAACATCTGACAATCTTGCTTATGTGATCTACACTTCCGGTTCCACAGGTACACCGAAAGGAGTTCTCCTGTCTCATCGCGGCTTGTGTAATGTCGTTGAAGCCCAGCGACAAGTCTTTCATTTGTCTGATACCAGTCGAATTCTACAATTTAGCTCTCTCAGCTTTGATGCTTCCATTTTCGAGATTGCTCTAGCATTGGGTTCAGGTGGCACGTTGTATATTCCGCCCAAGGCTGCCCAGTTGCCGGGAATGGCACTGATTCAATTTCTAGCTGAAAATGCGATTACCCATGCGTTGTTGACTCCAGCAGTTCTGGCTGTTCTACCCCCAGCAGAGCTGCCTCACCTCAAGGTGCTGATTACAGGTGGAGAAGCCTGTTCCAGTCAAGTGGTCGATCGCTGGGCAGCCGATCGTTACTTCTTCAACGCCTACGGACCCACTGAAACCACCATCTGGGCAACCGTTGCCGAACTTCGTCCAGGTGATAATCCGCTCACGATCGGTCGTCCGATCCTCAATACTGAGGTGTATATTCTTGATGCCAACTTAAACCCTGTACCTGCTGGCATTCCAGGCGAGTTATATATCGGTGGTGTAGGACTGGCGCAGGGTTATCTCAATCGTCCAGAGTTAACAGCAGAACGGTTCATTCATTTTAAGTTCTCAATTTTGGATTCTGAATCGACAGAAATCTCCTCAAAACTTTATAAAACAGGCGATCGCGCCCAATACCGCACCGATGGCGCGATCGAATTTCTGGGTCGAGCCGATCACCAAATTAAAATTCGGGGTTTTCGAGTTGAATTGGGCGAGATTGAGGCGACATTACAACACCACTCCGCCATCCGTGAAGCAGTGGTAATCACCACTAAAGATTCATTGAATGAAATAGGCTTGATTACTTATTTCAGCCTCAATCATGAATATCTTCAGCAAACCATTTTGCAATCGCTTCAAACACAACATATTCAACACTGGCAAACTCTCTATAACCAAACCTATCAAACACAATACTCAACGCTCGACACTCAACGCTCAACACTTAATATCACAGGTTGAAACAGCAGTTATACTGGAGAATCCATTCCCCTTAAGCAAATGCAGGAGTGGGTGAGCGATCGCGTCCAGCAAATTCTCGCTCTTAAACCAAAACGAGTGTTAGAGATTGGCTGTGGTACTGGGCTACTCCTATTTCAAATTGCGCCCCATTGTCAAAAATATGTAGGAACCGATTTCTCATCCGTTTCTTTGCAGTCAATTCGGAATCAATTAGATACTCCCAATCTGTCCCATGTCGAACTTCTGCATCGCACGGCAACTGACTTTGAGGGCATTGATCCAAAATCATTTGATGTGGTGATTTTGAATTCGATCGTGCAGTATTTCCCCAGTGTGGATTACTTGCTCCAGGTGTTGGAGGGAGCAATTCAGTCTGTAACGGACAGGGGCACTCTGTTTGTGGGGGATGTGCGTAGCTTACCGTTACTAACGGCATTTCATGCCTGGGTGCAGTTTTGTCAGGCAGATGACAGCATGGAACGCAACCAGCTTCAACAACGAGTAGAGCGATCGCGGTTTGAAGAACCTGAACTGGCGATCGATCCAGCGTTCTTTTATCAGTTGCGCGATCGCTTTCCCCAAATCCACCGTGTACAAATTCGCCTTTCGCGCGGTCGTAGCCACAATGAAATGACTCAGTTTCGCTATAACGTTCTATTGCACGTAGAACAATGCTTATCTGATCAGAATTTAGTCAGTCAAGCTCCCACCTTCAGTATCCCTTTTAGTCATAAGGATAGAGGGAATCGACACGACTGGAAACTCAAACCCATCATAATTGAAGCAGTCCAACAGCATCTAGTTGAGACTCAGCCGGAGATATTCATCATCACAAATATTACAAATGATCGAGTGAATGCGGCTGTTAAAATTGCCAACTGGTTACGGAATAAAGAAGCTCCTAAAACAGTGGGACGCATGCGAGAAGTATTGCAGAACTCCACTGAAGGGGCAATTGATCCGCAAGCATGGTGGAACTTGGAAGCAGGACTACCCTACACCGTCGAAATTATCTGGTCAACGCAAACAGATGCAGGCAATTATGATGTGCTGCTCATCCGGCATGGAGTCGATATCCCAGAAGATTCGCCGATTGGTTCGGAACGCGATCGCCCCAATCATTCCCTCACCAATCATCCGCTTCAGGCAAATCTCGCTCGTCAACTGATTCCCGAACTGCGTCAACATCTGAGACAAACCTTACCAGACTACATGGTGCCCGCTGCCTTTGTACCGTTGGAAACACTGCCTCTGACTCCTAACGGCAAAATCGATCGCCGTGGTCTGCCACCGCTAAGTGACGATTTCATCTATGCATCAAACACAACAAATGTACAAAATGCAAATCATGACAACGCATCAATAACACAAACACAAACAACTTTAATTGAAATCTGGCAAGACCTCTTACGGCTTAAATCAGTCACTGTTTATGATAATTTCTTTGAACTGGGTGGACACTCTCTGCTAGCAACCCAAATGACTTCTCGCGTGCGTGATGCTTTGGGGCTAGAACTCCCGTTGAAAAACGTATTTGAATCACCCACGATCGCCCAACTCGCTCCGATCCTCGAAACTCTGCGCGATAATACCTCCATCCACACACTACCCCCCCTCGTCCGCCTGGATCGGTCTGCTTACCGACGCAAGCGAGCAAGCTTATCTAACAATCAGCGTGAAATTCAAAATCTAAAATCCGAAGTTCAACCACCACTCAATTATCTGGGAACGAAACTTCCGATTTCTCAAAAAAATGGGAGGTTTGGGCAGCAAATTATCGCCGCCCGATCGCCACTCATTCCTTTGACTCTGGGCCATAGCCAACAACCTTTCTTCTGCGTTCATCCTATGTTTGGTGTAGTGTTTCCCTATTTAGAACTGGCCCATCATCTGGAAGGTAATCGCAGTTTTTATGGACTGCAACCGTTAGGGCTGGATGGGAAGTCGCCTCCACTCAACCGAATTGAAGAGATCGCCACCTATTACATTCAAGCCATTCAAACGCTTCAGCCCGATGGTCCTTACTTCCTTGGTGGCTGGTCATTTGGTGGGCTGGTTGCCTTTGAAATGGCGCAACAGCTCACTCAGGCAGGGCAGCAAATTGCACTTCTGGCAATGCTTGATACGCCAGCCCCCTTGCAACCAGCCATCTTTCTATCAAACCCTCAAGTTCCTTTTAGGCACTGCGCTCTGGTCTACACTGCCGTTTCTGCTGGACTATGGCACACTTGCCACCAACCGGATGCCATCCTTCCATTCGTGGTTTTCTCGCAGGCAATGGTCTGCGATCGCTCGTCTGATTCCTGAAGAGTCTCGATTGCAGCTACTGGATGAAACTGCGATTCGCTCCCTGCTACCCATTGTCTACGCTAACAGTCAGGCGACCTATCGATATGTGCCGCAGCCTTACCCGAATCGGCTCACGCTATTCAAAGCTGCGGAACAGCCGCATTCTTTCGCCCATGAACCGACCCTGGGTTGGAGCGCATTCGCCAGTGACATTCAACTGCATCAAGTGCCAGGTAATCATCTATCGTTGCTGAAGCAACCCCACGTTCGAGTTCTCGCTCAACAATTAAGGCAATATTTGTTGTAGAAAAATCCGGTTCTTCCTTAAAGAGGACATCCATTCACGGGGCTTTGTCGCAAAAACTAGTGAAAATCAAACGACTCGTGATGTTATCGCTTTGGTCAGAACGCTTAGGACAGGAAAAAGTGGCAAAGCCAATGCTGGGTAGGCGTTCTGACTCGCCATAGCCACGTTACAGATGGCTATGGCTATAATGCAAAAGCCGATGTTGAGATTCGATTAGAGCAACAGAATGCAGAGGCGATCATTCAAGTCAGTGATACCAGATAAGGGAGCAATCTTGACGATCGTCCTGCCGCTTTTTCCCACCTCAACCCCGCCCGCCTATTTTCGCTAATAGAAACTGGGAGAACTTAGGTTTTTAACCCCAAACGAGCCGCACTAAATGCCCGAACAATTTCTGCAAATTGCTGATTACGCTCCATCAATCCCATGTGTCCGCCTGGAGACAGGACAGCCAGTTCTGCTTGCGGCACTGCTTGACTGATGCGCTGGTTAGCGAAGGGGCGCGTGGCAATGTCAGACTTGCCAACCACGACGAGGGTGGGAACAGAGATTTGCGGCAGCGTGTTTGTTTCGTCGAATTTCAGCATTGCCAGTGTGCCTCGTGCCAGGATGCCAGGGGAGGCTTTCAGTCCAATCAGTGTGGAGAAGTTAAGTTGTCCTCTAGTTTCGCGACCTGTAAAGCCGGAAATTTCAGTGGTCAATAGAGGGAATCCATTCAAATAACTCAGCCAACTCGTGAGCCAGAGCAGGGGAGAGAGTCCGATCGCCACATGCAGCAACGGCTCCAGCACAGGTTTTTGCAACAGCAATTCCAAATTCAAAATTTTGACATCAAGCTAACCGAAGCTTGAGAATCAGGAGGCACTCCCGTGGGAGCGTCTTCATGGAACCAATGCCTTTAAGTTTTAGTGGTTTGTTGGATTCTCTACAGCAAGCCATCAACCGGATTGACGATCCACGACAAGCCAGCAACGGCACCCGCTACAACCTCAAAGACGCTATTTTGGCAGCGTTTAGCGTGTTTTTCATGCAGTGCGAGTCATTCTTGGAACACCAACGTCAAATGCAGAGCCGGTGCGGTCAAGATAATGCTCAAACCCTGTTTGGCTTAGGGCAAATTCCAACGGTTCCACAAATTCGCAATATCTTGGATCAACTCGCTGCAACGTTACTTTTTGGGGTGTTTGAGCAGGTGTATCGAGCGTTGAGGCAAGAGGGCTACTTGCAAGCGTACCAGTGCTTGGACGGGCAGTTGCTAGTCACCTTAGACGGGACGCAATACTTCAGTTCTCAGAAAATTGAGTGTCAAGGGTGTTCGACTCGCACTCATAAAAATGGTCGTGTCACCTATTCTCACAGCGTCATTGTGCCCGTGATTGTAGCGCCTGGGCAATCCCAGGTGATTACGTTGGCACCCGAATTTGTCCAACCTCAAGATGGAACTGCCAAACAAGATTGTGAACTCGCTGCCGCCAAACGCTGGGTGCAAGCTCATGCACAGCAATTTACTGGACAACCGATAACCCTATTGGGCGATGACCTCTACAGTCATCAACCGATGTGCCAGCAGTGTTTAGAACTGGGCATAAATTTCATTTTTACCGCTCTACCCGACTCTCACCCTGCCCTGTATGAGCGCTTGCACGTGCTTGAGGTCATCGGTGCCATCGAGCATTTAGCAGTCCGGCAATCCGACCAGGGTGCTGCAACAATGTATCACTACCGCTATACCAACCTGGTACCTATTCGAGACTCCCATCCGGCTTTGCTGGTCAACTGGTGTGAGTTAGTCATAACCCGCGAACACGACCAGCAGGTGCTCTATCGTCATGCCTTTGTCACCTTTCATCGTCTGAGCCATGAC
>JACYLN010000079.1 GCA_015272515.1 Leptolyngbyaceae cyanobacterium C42_A2020_001
AAGAATTGAATTGCTGTAACCTACGCAAACGCAGGAACTGGAATTTGCAGATGGGGATAGAGCGGAAACTGATTACAAAGCGCTGCAACTCGCCGCCGACAGGCTTGAGCTACCGCTTCGTCTTCTGGGTTAAGCAGGCGATCGGCAATAATGTTGCCAATTTCGGCAAAGTCTGCCGTTCCCAAACCGCGAGTTGTCATAGCGGGAGAACCTAACCGCAAACCACTGGTGACAAACGGCGATTCTGGATCAAACGGAACGGTATTTTTGTTCGCGGTGATATTTACTCCGCTTACCAGTTGATCCGCAACTTTTCCAGTCATGCCAATTGAGCGCAAATCAACCAGCATCAAGTGGTTATCAGTACCACCAGACACAATCTTGAAGCCCCGGGCTTGCAGTTGAGCTGCCAATGCACGAGCATTTTCAATCACCTCGCCAGAGTAAGTTTTGAAAGTGGGTTTCAGGGCTTCTCCAAAAGCAACTGCTTTGGCAGCGATGACATGCTCTAACGGTCCACCTTGAGACCCTGGGAAAACCGCTTTGTCCAATTTCTTACCCAGTTCTGAATCCCGTGTCAGAATTAGTCCACCGCGAGGACCGCGCAGGGTTTTGTGGGTAGTGGTCGTCACAACATCACAATAAGGGATGGGATTTGGATGATGACCGGTGGCAACCAAGCCTGCGATGTGGGCAATGTCCGCTAGGAGGTAGGCTCCCACTTCATCCGCGATCGCTCGGAACTTGTCAAACTGGATAACGCGGGGATAGGCAGAATAACCACAAATAATCAACCGGGGACGATGCTGCAACGCCAAGTCGCGAATCATATCGTAGTCAAGCTGTTCAGTCTCGCGGCTGACTCCATAGTGCTGCACCTTAAACCATTTGCCCGAAACATTGACCGGAGAACCGTGGGTCAAATGTCCACCATGTGACAGATCCATGCCCATGATGGTATCCCCTGGTTCTAGCAAACTCAGGAACACAGCAAAATTGGCTTGAGCACCAGAGTGGGGCTGAACGTTGGCGTGAGCGGCTCCAAACAATTCTTTAGCGCGATCAATCGCCAGTTGCTCGGCTCGGTCAACAGCTTCGCAGCCGCCGTAGTAGCGCTTTCCTGGCAACCCTTCAGCATATTTATTGGTCAGAACAGAACCTTGTGCAGCAAGGACGGCAGGTGATGTGAAGTTTTCACTAGCAATCAACTCCAGGTGATCTCGTTGTCGCTGAAGTTCCTGACCGATGATTTCAGCGATCGCAGGATCGGTTTGAGCAAGGAAGTCTAAATTAGTTTGAGTCACAAAAGCAAACCTCTTGGCAACACTTCAAGACATAGGCGGGAAAAGAGCAACCACCCCCTAACTCCATTATGGGAGGCATAGCTTGGCGGCAGCATTCATCTCCAGAAAATACCCAAGTTGAGTATCATAACTTTTCTATTCGTGCAGGGGAAGGTTGCACTTGAATTCTCGCCGATTGTTAAACTCAATACTCCCTCAGCGAAACAGGTCATATTAAGCTCTGTGGCATGATCCCAACCCACTCAAACTCCTGACATAAAATAACAGTAAGGGAGTTGAGCATTTTCTGGAGGTGTTAGATGCTAGTCATCCTCATGGATAACCAACTAATTTCTCCTGCTCAAGTCTGTTCATCGTGCTTGCTTGCGGATCAGAGTGGACAGCCTCGCTGGTCGAGTGGTCAGTTGCGATGTGGTCGCGCTCTGCACAAGCACAACAAACACGAACTAGAGCAGTTTGAATGCCAGATGGGCTTTCGAGTTGCGAATGTTGAATAGCGATCGTGCTTACTCAACATCAGACGCTTTCACGGCTACTTCGCTGGACTTGAATACTGCTCAGGATTTGTCCTCGGTTTAACCCGTTGGAACGGTTTCCAGTATGACTGGTTTTTTCTCAAATATGAGCTTAGAACGTTTTACAAGTTCGGGAACGTCAACTGGATAATCTCCTGTAAAGCAGGCAGAGCAGAAATGGTTTGGGTCTTCCCGGGTGGCAACTAGCATTCCCTGCCAACTGAGGTAACTAAGCGAATCGACTTCAATTTGAGCTGCAATCTCTTCCACCGACTTGGTTGCAGCAATTAATTGTTCCTGATTGTCCGTGTCAATGCCGTAGAAGCATGGATGAGTAACTGGCGGAGATGAGATTCGCATATGCACTTCCGTTGCGCCTGCATCCCGTAACGCTTTGACAATTTTGCGACTGGTGGTTCCGCGCACAATTGAATCATCCACAATTACAACTCGCTTCCCAGCTAGTACATCTCTAAGCGGGTTCAGCTTCATGCGAATTCCAGACTCACGCATACTTTGAGTCGGTTGAATGAAGGTACGCCCCACATACCGATTCTTGATGAGTCCTTCAGCGTAGGGAATTCCAGAGGCTTGAGAGTAGCCGATCGCAGCGGGAATACCTGAATCTGGTACTGCAATTACCAAATCCGCTTCAATGGGAGATTCTTCTGCCAAAATTCGCCCAATTCGCATCCGGTAGCTATAAAGGCTTTCGTTTTGCATGACGCTATCTGGACGAGCAAAGTAGATCATCTCGAAGATGCAGAGTTTGGGCTGGGGCTGAGTAGACCAATGGAACGAAGCCATGCCTTCTTCAGTAATCCACACAAGTTCACCAGGTTCTACATCTCGCAAATAGTCAGCGCCAATAATGTCCAGTCCGCAAGTTTCGGATGCCAGGACATAGCGCGTTGGCTCAGTAGCAGTCGTTTTGGGTAAGGTACCAATCACTAGAGGACGGATGCCGTTAGGATCGCGGGTGCCCATCATGCCGCTGGGTGTACCGATGACCAGGCTAAACGCTCCTTGACAGCGATTAAAAGCGCTGATAGCTCCTTCTAGCCAGGGTTTGCCACTATTAACTTCTTCGGCGATCGCAAATGCAATTAGCTCAGAATCTGTCGTGGTGACCAGATTGTGATTGTTTCGCAGTAGTTCTTCTCGCAGGATGGGGGTGTTCACCAGATTGCCATTGTGCGCCAATGCTAGTGCTCCCAAATTCGTTTTGACCATTGCGGGTTGAGCATTCACCACACGGCTAGAACCAGTCGTGGAATAGCGTGTATGCCCAATTCCAAGTTGTCCTGGCAAGCTATTCAAAATCGACTCATTAAATACCTGAGATACCAAACCCATCTCTTTGTAGAGATGCACCTGTTCATTTTCAAAGGTCGCAATCCCTGCAGACTCCTGCCCCCGATGCTGCAAAGCGTATAGCCCAAAGTAGACAAGCTTTGCAACATCTTCTCCAGGGGCAAACACGCCAAATACGCCACAGGCTTCTTCGGGTTTGTCGGGACGGTCAAGGATTGCTGCATCGGGAAGCACATCATTAGAGACGGGAGAAGCACCCATCAGGTCAGAATCGTTGGGCATCATGCTTTAGTTTTACTCCGGGCGACTGAGTACGGCAGGAAGTTGATCAGCGGATCGATGAAGATTTAAAAATTGTAACGTTAATTACTTTAAAGGTCTTTTAATCTTCCCATTACTAATGGTCACATCCTAACAAGCACGGAAAGTTCTCTTGAGCAGAATCAACACGAGTGTTATTCAGTTTGCTTAACTTTCCAGGTAACGCTCGATCGCGTAATGCCAGCGATCGCCCATCTCAGAAACAGCCACATCGATTAAGGGAAGGTTATCTTCGGTTTGAATCACGAACGCTTGATCCGAGCTTACGCCCCCCAGAAATTGCCAGGCATCCTGAAGATGTCCTTCTAAGTAAGCTTCCCAGTCGGCCTGATGTGATCGCGACACTGATACAACAATTCGTGCGCCACCCTCTGCAAACAGCAACTCATCCCACCGCAGTGAGGGAACCTTGACCAGGCTCACAGTTGCGCCACGTCCGCCACTGATGCAGCTTTCTGCCAGCGCGATCGCCAAGCCTCCTTCCGCGCAATCGTGGGCTGATCGCACCCATCCCTGACGAATTCCATCGCGACAAACCTGCTGCACGCGCCGTTCTAAATCAAAATCGACGATTGGCGGTTTGCCAGCCGTTACACCATGAATTGCGGCTAAATACTCCGAACCTCCAAGAGTCACTGTTGAAGAGGGTTCGGCATCTACAGGTACTCCCAGCAAGTAAATCAAATCACCAGCAGTTTGCCAGCCCTGCCCACAAATTTTGGTCAAGTCTGGGATCAGCCCTACCATTCCCACTACAGGGGTGGGGTAAATGGGTTGAGGCTTGCCATCCGAGTCCAGGGTTTCGTTGTAGAGCGAAACGTTGCCTCCGGTCACGGGGGTCTTCAGTTCTCGGCAGGCTTCTGCCAATCCTCGGCAGGCTTCTGCCAGTTGCCAGTAGCCAACGGGTTTCTCTGGACTACCAAAGTTCAAGTTGTCAGTAATCGCCAGTGGTTCAGCCCCAACACAGCTTAAATTCCGAGCCGCTTCTGCCACGGCTGCTTTGGCACCTTCGTAGGGATGTAGGTAGACGTAGCGGGGATTGCAATCGACGGTAGCAGCTACGCCGGGAGCAGAGGGGTTAGGGGTTAGGGGCTGGGGGTTGGGGGAATGAATGGGGCGAACGCGAACAATGGCGGCATCGGCTCCACCGGGCAGCATGACAGTGTTGTTTTGCACTTGATGATCGTACTGACGGTAGACCCAGCGCTTGGAGGCGATCGAAGGAGTTGCCAGCAAATTCAGCAGCACTTCCGTCCAATTAAAAGATGTGCCATTGATAGAAATCCCATCCAGTGTGCAGGGCGGCAGCATGTTTAGTGTCCATGCCCAGGCTTTTTGAGCATAATCAGGGGCTTCTGGCAATAATTCTCGGTGATAGATAGGGGTATTGTCTGCCAGGGCGCTTGCGGGGATTTCAGCGGCGATGTCTCCTTTAAATAGAATTCGCACAATTGGATCAGTGATGATGCTGCCCGCCACGACTGCGTGTAAGCCCCAGCGCTCGAAAATGTCAATCAGTTCCTGCTCCCGTCCTTTTTCCGCCACGAACAGCATTCGCTCCTGCGACTCAGACAGCAAGTATTCATAGGGCACCATGCCTGTCTCGCGCACCGGAATTTTGTCCAGATCTAGTTCGATGCCAACGCCACCCTTTGCTGCCATTTCAGAGGTGGAGCAGGTGATCCCAGCGGCACCCATATCTTGCGCTGCCACCACTGCCCCAGTTTTGAAGGCTTCTAAACAGGCTTCAATCAAGGATTTTTCCAGAAAGGGATCGCCGACTTGCACGGCTGGGCGATCGTCCATTGATGCGTCACTCAATTCTGCGCTAGCAAAACTGGCTCCCCCCATGCCATCTCGTCCGGTGGTGGAGCCAACATACAGGACTGGGTTACCAATCCCTTTTGCACACGATGTCACAATTTCTGGCGTTTCCATCAAGCCCAATGCCATTGCATTAACTAAGGGATTGCCAGAATAGGCTGGATCAAAATAGACTTCACCGCCTACCGTTGGCACTCCAACGCAATTACCGTAGTGGGCAATGCCAGCTACAACACCATGAAATAAGCGCCGAGTTCGAGTATCTTGCAAAGAGCCAAAGCGGAGGGAATTGAGAATCGCGATCGGGCGGGCACCCATTGTAAAAATGTCGCGGAGAATGCCGCCGACTCCGGTTGCGGCACCTTGAAATGGTTCCACTGCGGATGGATGGTTATGCGACTCAATTTTGAATGCCAACCGCAGCCCGTTACCTAAATCCACGACTCCGGCATTTTCGCCTGGTCCTACCAAGATGCGATCGCCATCCGTAGGAAATTGCTTTAGCAGGGGACGAGAGTTTTTGTAGCAACAGTGCTCTGACCACATCACCCCGAACATTCCCAGTTCCGCCTGATTGGGATGCCGCCCCAATCGCCGCACAATCTCTGCGTATTCTTCTGGTTTAATTCCTTCTGCTGCGATCGCTTCAGGTGAGAAGGGAGCAGCAGACAACACAGACATAGAGGACTCCAACATAGAATAGTGAGCGATTGCGCCTTAAGACCGCTCTATTCTATCAATGTGTTTTACCAGGTAAAGGACTAACTCGGCACGAATTCAGGTATCACCGTCAGGTGTGATGAGCCGGAGGCACGAAGTCTTTATCTGGAACCACGCGTCAATGTGTCAGGCTTTGCTGACGTACTGAGTTCCAACTCTGAAAAACCTTCAAAATGTAGCTTAAAATACAGATATTAGAAATGTTTTGCAGGTGGGGTACACAAGTATGAAACTCTTTAATCGTCGTAACCTGGCCTCCATTGGGGAGCAAATTAATCCAGAAACCGATGGCTACCCGGAACCAAAGGGGCACGTTCATCCAAATTATCGTCACTTAACCTGGTTTCGCCCCTCTAACCAGGATCACAACGTTCAATAAAAAATAGGAGCAGGTCAACTGCTCCCTATGGCTGACTTTTGTTTGGCGATCGCTACCGGGCCCAGTAAATTACCTTTTTCTCTAAAAACACAAAGAAGCCGTAGAGAATCACTCCCATAATTGCCAGGACAATAAGCGCGGCAAACGCTAGCGGTACGTTGAAATCGGCGGTTGCTTGGACAATTAGATACCCAAGTCCGGCGTTAGATGCGACGGATTCGGAAATGACCGTTCCAATAAAAGCAAAGGACGCGGCAATCTTTAATGAGGCAAAGATATACGGCAGAGTGTGGGGCCAACCAACTTTTTGAAAGGTTTCAACCTGGGTTGCACCCAGCGATCTCAAAACATCTTTCATTTCTGGTTCAACGGTGTCTAAGCCAAGTGCCACGTTCACTGCAATTGGGAAAAACGCCAGCAAAAACGCTGTGATTGTGGCGGGAATGGCGTTTGCTCCAAACCAAATCGCCAACAAAGGGACAATTGCCGCCTTCGGGATCGTATTAAATGCCACGAGCAGTGGATACATCGTTAGATACGCCACCCTGGAGTAGCCGATCATAAAACCCAAAATAACGCCCACAAGCACCGCCAGCGCAAACCCCAACATGGTCGTCCAAAGGGTACGCAGGGAGTTCGCCAAAATTTGTGGTGCAAACGTCACCATCGACTGAAAAATGTTGGTTGGCGCTGGCAAATTAAAAGGCGGAATCTTGAGAAGAATTACCGCCAGTTCCCAAATTGCAAATAGGAGAACGGTTGCAATAAACGGCAGAACAAAGGCGGCAGATTTTGAAGCGAAAAATTTTTCGAGATTGAAGGATTTCATCGCGCGATCGCCCTTACGAAAAGACACTGCTTGACAACGGTAGGAATTTCCTCGCTTTAAACCCACCAATGGAGGAACCAAACCGTTTAGTTGTGATGAATGTGCCGACGAATATTAGAGAAGTAGTGGTTGAACTCATCAGAAAGTTCCATCTCCAACGTGCGCGGACGTGGCAAATCAATTGTTTCGGTATAGATGATAGAACTGGGGCGCGGACTCATGACATACACCTTATCGGACAAAAAGACCGCTTCTCGTAAGTCGTGAGTGATTAAAATACCCACACACTTCACCCGCATCCAGAGGGCTTGCAACATCGTCCACATTTCCTCGCGGGTAAACGCATCCAGTGCACCAAACGGCTCATCTAGCAGTAGAATTTCGGGTTGATGAATCAGCGCTCGGCAGAGAGAAGCCCGCTGCCGCATCCCACCGGATAGCTGCCAGGGATACTGTTTCTGAAAATCTTGCAGGCGCACTGTAGACAATAAATCTTGCGCCATGCGAATGTACTGCTCTTTTTGCTGATTAAAGGTGCGCTTGTAAGGTTGCACAATTTCTAGTGGCAGCATCACGTTGTTCAACGTATTGCGCCAGGGTAATAACACCGGGTTTTGGAAGGCAATTCCCACATTCTTTAGGGGCTTGTTAATTTTCTGGCCGCGGTAGCGAATTTGGCCGATGGGAGCCGGACTTAGACCAGACACCATGCGGAGGATGGAAGTTTTGCCGCAACCGCTTGGACCCACAAAAGAGACAAATTCACTTGGTCGGATGGAGAGCGTCACTTCTTCAATAATCCGGCGCATACTTCCCTCAAAGGGATACTCCAGACCAACGCGATCAAATTCGAGCAGCGGAGCAGTATCGAGCGATCGCGAGTCTGGCGAGGTGGGATCAACAATGGGTTGTACCATAAGCGGCGTGGGTAATGATGTAGAGTTGAATCAAACCAAAAGTTAGGGGCAAGTGTCGTATCGCTGAACATGCCCGCCTGCTGTTATAGAACTAGCTCAAGGGTTTACGCTCACTGGTAGGCGGAAGTGCTCTTTGCTCTTTAGGCGGCAGAAATTCATCGGTATAAATATCGGCAACAGTGGGTTTTCCTTTCAGCTTGAACCCTTTCACTGTTTGCGCGATCGTTTCTTCCATCCGTTTGGGATCAAGGTAACCCAGCCCGTTCTTCTCAACTTCGGGTGTGATATACAAATCCTTCAAGGCAATCTCCAGTCGGACTTTTTCTGCATTCCGATCCATCAATTTGCTTTGATCTGCTGCCAGTACAGCATCCAAGCCACCGGATGGGTCTTTCAGCACATCCTGAAGCCCTCTAAAGTAGGCTTTGACAAACGCTTTGACGACATCGGGGTTTTGTTTCGCAAACGCTTCCTTCGTCAAAATTGCATTGCCATAAAAATCTAAGCCGTTCTCGGTGTAGTAGAAGAGGCTAATGTCTTCCATCTTCTTGCCGCCTTTGAGCAGGCTAGGCAGGGCGGAGGTCGAAAAGCCGCTAATTGCATCTACTTTGCCTTGCAGCAAGAACGTTTCTCGCAATTTGGGTTCCATCGTTGTCCACTCAATTGAGTTGGCATCCACGCCGACTTCCTCAGCGAATAAGGGGAACAGTTTGCGAGGTCCGTCTCCGGCAGGAGCACCCATTTTCTTGCCGTTTAGGTCTTTGGGGCTGTTAATTCCTTTATCTTTGAAGCCCATGACTGCAAAGGGGGCTTTGTTTTGGGTAACGGCAACAGCGATGATCTTGTCGTTGGGGTTTTTGTCGTTAAAGTCCATTGCGTTGTACATATCGCTGAAGGCAAGGTCAAACTTGCCTGTGCCCAACTTGCTAATGGTATCAACGTTGCCGAAGCCACGCTCATAGGTTACGTTCAGTCCTTCTTCGGCAAAATACCCTTTGTTGATTGCCACAATTAAGGGAGCGTCGAGGCTTTGCATGAGAAAAGAAAGCTGAACCCGAACATCCTTGAGCGCTTTCTTATCGGTTGTGGCGGCTGTGGTTGCAGCGGGTGAACCGCTGGACGTGGTGGCAGTCGGCGGATTTGAGCTGCATCCTGCAAAGAGGACGAGAGCTGCGGCAATCAATCCTAGTTTTGCCAAAGGGGCGGATGTTAATATCTTCACCATGATTCTCCAGTTCGTTCTTAAACTCTCCAATCGCTTGAGCCAGTAATCGCGATCGCTCATTGCTTAAATTGCTCACTGTTTGAACTGTGAGCAGCAACTGACTGCCGTGTATGCTGTATACAAATCTTTCCGAGACTATTGAAGTTCAGCTTTAAGTTCTATTCTGTATTTCCAAATACATTAGGTAAATTCTCAACCTTTAGCAGGATTGACACAACCACTAAAAGTGTTCAATCGGTTTTTGAGGATGTTGCTTTCTATTAGCCCAGTAGATAGCCAAAGCAATTCCTGTTGCCACGAAACCCACGGTGCAAACACCTGTCCACCCTGCCAGTTTCCAACCGTAGGAACAAAGCCAGGAACCCAGTGAGCCGCCAATGAAGTAGAACACCATGTAGACGGTTGTCAGCCGATTGTGAGCTTCTACGGGCAAGCTGTAAACCCGTGTTTGATTAGAGATTTGTCCGGTTTGACTGCCTAAATCCAGTAGAACAGCGCCAAGCAGCAAACCCCAAAGGGATGCTCGGAGCTGCCATAAGGTTAGTAAGGCAAGGGTCAGAAGGGCGATCGCGATCCCTACCGTTAGGCGAGGGCTGCGGTGATCGGCAACTCTGCCCACCGTTGGAGCCGCAACCGTGCCGACAATGCCAACCAAACCAAAAGAACCCGTTACCTGACTGCCTAGTTCAAATGGTGGTTGTTCGAGCAGAAACGGTAGAGTTGCCCAAAAGCCGCAGTAAATCGAGAAAAATAAACTTCCAGTAATGGATGTTTCTCTAAGCAGGGGATATTTGACCCATAGTTGCAGTAGCGATCGCATTAATGCCCCATAGGACAGGGAAACCGAGGACGTAGCCGCAGGCAGACTCTTGGATAGCACGATCGCCAACCCCACCATGAAAATGGCGGCAATCCAGAAGATTGAACGCCAGCCTAAAAATTCTCCAGCAAAACCGCCTGCCACTCGACTCACCACAATTCCTCCCAACAATCCGCCCATCACCGTACCCACCACACGCCCTCGTTGGTCGGGTGTGGCAAGTTGGGCAGCAAATGGCACCAACAATTGGGGGACGATGCCAGTTACACCATTGGCAAAACTCATAAATGCCAGCCAGCCAAAGGTTGGTGAAACGGCAATCAGCAGCAACACGATCGCATTCAGCACACTCAGAATCACGATTAACCGTTGACGATTAGTGCGATCGCCCAGCGGAATAAACAGCAGCATTCCCAGGGCATAACCAACTTGGGTTAAGGTTGGTACGGCACTTACCTGCACCACCGAAACCTGAAAAGTTTTGCTAATCAGCGGCAAAAGAGGTTGATTATAGTAAATGCTGCCAATGGAAACAAGACAGGCAATCGCCATTAACCAGACAGTGTTGCGAGTCAACGGTTCAGACTGAGTGGTTGACATTGGGGTTAAAGGATTGACAGCAAGGATTCAGTAAACGAACGGTTTTGCAGCGATCGCGCCTTGACTAATATGAGAGTAAATCAACAAATTGGCAAATGAACCAGGCATAGTATACTGTATACAAAGATTGATTCTGGTTTTTGGTTTGCAAGGATTTAAGCTTATTGGCTGGTTTCTCTTGCTCCCATCCGTGAAGGAGTATCGAGGTTGGCTCTCTCATCCAAACCATTGAAGCGTGCTCAGTCATTGCATGAGCAGACTTATCAGGCGTTACGCAATGCCATTCTTTCTGGAGAATTGGCGGTTGGAGCGCGGCTAGTTGAAACACAACTGGCTGAAACATTGCAAGTCAGCCGAACACCCATTCGGGAAGCAATTCGGCAGCTTCAGCGAGAAAACCTGATTACAACGGATAGGAGCGGTGCAATTCGGGTAGCAAAATTGTCAGTTGTTGATGCGATTCAGCTTTACGACTGCCGCATTGCTCTGGAACAATTGTCAGTTTCAGAAGCGTGTCGTCATGTTAACGGAAGCCAGTTATTGCAGCTAGAACTGGCAGTTCAACAAGCAGAAAAAACGCTAGGACAACAGCCAAACCATCTCACTAATTATCAACTGCTGCACATGGATTATGAGTTTCATCGCTTGCTGGCAGAGGGTTCGGCAAATGCCTGGCTGGTGCAAATGCTAGATCAGGTGTTTGACAAGATGGCGTTGCTACGGTTGCGGACAATGGAGCATAACCCCGGAGTCTTGGAAATTCGCAGTGAGCATCGGCGCATTTATGAAGCGGTGCGCGATCGCGATCCCGTTGCAGCTACTCAAGCAATTCAATTTCATCTGATTGCCAGCAAAGAGCGCGTAATTCAAGAAATTAAGCAATTAGAATCCCAACAAACCGAACTGGAGCGATCGCAAAACTTGTCGTAAATTTCCTACTTTATTAGCGCAATTCATCCATTATGACGGAACAGCTTACTCAGACCAGGCGTGTGTTTATCTGTGGCTCTGCTCTACGCGGGCAACCCGATCATGGCAATTTGCAATCTGCCCAATTTATTCAAGAAACCACAACCCAACCCCGCTATCGGTTGCACTCTGCTGCGGATGGATGGCATCCCGCAATCTATGAAGTAGAGGTAGATGGCATCTCGATTCCGGGTGAAATCTACGAAATGACGCAAGAACAATTTGATTACCTGGCTGCTAACGAGCCACCCAACATGTATCCCAGCGAGGTCAAACTGCAAGATGGTGGGGTCGCGATCGCCTTTCTCTATCCCCGTGAACTGGTAGAAAAACACGGCTGGACTGATATTTCCCACTTAGGCGGTTGGGCAGCGTACAAAGCCAGTTTGCAACCAGTGGCTCAGTAAATAAAAGTCAGGAGTCAGGAGTCAGCAGGTGGGTGGGTGAGTGGGTGAGTGGGTGGAGGAGTGAAACGCCATCTATCCACCTACCTAATGCCCAATCGCTAATCGCCAACCCATTCACCCATCACTCATTACCCACTACTAATCTCCAATCCCCAATCTGCAATTCCAACCCCTCCTCCTCATCTTCCTTACCCTCCCCACCTCCCCCATCTTCCCTCTCCCCACTTCCCCCCTTGCCCAATGCCATACTCCATCGCTGAACTCAATCAAATGACCCAGGCGGCGTTTGTCGATGCGTTGGGTGCTGTGTTTGAAGATACGCCTGCGATCGCGCGAGATACCTGGAATCGTCGTCCGTTTACAAACGTCGATGACTTACACCAAAAGATGGTAAGCGTGGTTAACGGTTTGAGTGAAGACGACCAGTTGGACTTGATTTGCGCCCACCCCGATTTGGGCAGTAAGGCAAAAATGGCAGAAGCCTCAGTTCAAGAACAGGCAGGCGTTGGGCTAGATCGACTCTCTCCAGAAGAATTCGAGCGGTTTCAGGCACTCAATCATCAGTATCGAGAGCAGTTTGGGTTCCCATTTATTATTGCGGTCAAAAATCATACAAAAACCAGCATTTTGCAGGCGTTTGAGCAGCGCTTGCAGAATGACGCAAAGACAGAACAGCAGCAGGCAATTACAGAAATTACCCAGATTGCCCGTTTCCGTTTAGCTGACTTGATTCCGTCAAACCCTTGATGTATGCCGCGATACAGAAGTTAATTGAGGCTTAACTTCTAATGGGTGTAAAAAGCGGGACGCTGTATACAGCATACAGCCGCGTCTGTGCTTTCTACCTGTGGTAAGTGAGGAGTTACCGATAAAATGTTGACCCCCTGGAAACTCATATTTTCTATTCCCATAGCAACCTGGACGGCGTTGCTTTTAGCGGCTCCCGCGATCGCGGACCGCCCACCCAAAGACACATTGATAGATTCCGGCAATAGACTTGCAACTGACTTAAGCGCGATTCCCGTTCAACCGAGCAGTGGCATGGAGCAAGTTCCAACGATTGCGGATTTGAACCGGGCAACCGCTCCCTCTGGCATGTCGCAAGTCACTTCAGTTTCGCAATTCTCAGATGTAAAGCCAACAGATTGGGCATACCAGGCATTGCAATCCCTGGTGGAGCGTTACGGCTGCATTGTTGGTTATCCCGACAAAACCTACCGCGGTAATCGGGCAATCACTCGCTATGAGTTTGCAGCAGGCTTAAACGCGTGTCTGGACAAAATTCAGGAATTGATCGCGGCGGCAACCGCAGATTTTGTCAGGAAGGAAGATTTAGAAGTAGTCAAACGACTACAAGAAGAATTTGCGGCTGAACTGGCAGCCTTGCGAGGGCGAGTAGAAGCGTTGGAAGTTCGCAGTGCGACGCTGGAAAAGCAGCAGTTCTCCACTACGACCAAGCTGACTGGAACCGTGTGGTTTAACCTGACGGGCGCGTTTGCTGGGGATGACGTGACGGCTGAGCGATCGCTGGCAACCCCCAACAGTGCCTTTGCTCCACCTCGCCGTGATGCTAACAATCGTCCTACTCGTGTGCAACGAGAAGACGCAGAAATTACCCTCGGCTACTACACCTTCCTCAACTTCAACACCTCGTTTACCGGGAAAGATTTACTCGTGACCCAGTTGGTTGCAGGAAATGGCAATTCACCTGTGAACCAGTTTGTTTCAGCGGGTTTCTTCAACTCCTGGGGCACCCCATTTCTGGATCAAACGGGCGTAGTCAATGCCACCAATGTTTCAATCCGCGAACTCTTCTACCAGTTCCCTATTAACGACAACATTCGCGTCGCGATCGGTCCGCGGCTTAACCACTACCGCTACTTCGATACCAACCGTTTCACGTTCTTCCTCACCGGAGCAACCAGCTTTAACTCAAACGGCAGTACCTTATTAAACGCAGTGGATCGGGGGTCTGGTGCCGTCATCATTTGGACTATCAATCCCCAATTTCAGTTCACAGCGGCTTACCTGGCTGAAAATACCGAATTCTTGAATCCAGCAGCAGGTTTCAACACCTCCAGCAATCCGCAGTTTGGACTGTTCAACAGCACCAACACCATTACTGCCCAACTGCTGTTTTCTCCCAGTCGTGCGTTTAACCTGCGGTTGATTTATAACCGCTCTAGCCTGCGACCCACCAACGGCTTTATTGGCGGTTCTGCTGGAGAGCCACTCCCCTATGGCTATGCTGACGATGGCTTTGGTGGACAGTTGCGTGATTCAGGAGCCGATACTTTTGTTGCCAACTTTGACTGGTTGATTACTAAAAACTTTGGGGTATTCGGGCGTTATTCCTATGCTGTGACTGATATTAACCCTAGAAACCCAGCCAGAAGTGGTGGCAAAGTCCGGGTTCAGGCGTTCCAGGCAGGGCTAGGATTCCCAGACGTGGGCAAAAAAGGGGCATTGGGCGTGTTGTCCTTTGTGGTTCCCTTTGATTATCTCTCTGGCACTCGCTTTCTATTATCGGGTGCTGGAGATGGCGGTACTCAATACGAATTGGAGGCATCTTACTATTACCCAATTAATGACAACATAGCTCTGGTTCCGGCGTTCTACGCTATCTTCAATCCCAACAACTTTGACAGCAATCCCACGGTGTTTGTTGGTAATTTGCGCGCCCAATTTAGTTTCTAGGAAACCGCGATCGCCATTTCATCCCCAGGGAACTGTTCCACCATTGCCTCTCCAAATCCAGCTATTCTCAGAACCCCATGGCGGGGGGAAGGCAACTGGGTAAAGCAGTGTTAGTTGTTGGGGATCAACCCTCGTTCATAAACTGTTTTTAATTGGAGGTGCAGATGAATGTTGCAACAATGCCGCTGGTGGTGAATGGCGATCGCCTTTATCGTAGTATTCATCAACTGGCTGAAGTGGGAAAACTACCAAACGGTGGCGTTTGCCGAATTGCCTTCACGCGAGATGATCTATTGGCGCGTCAGCTTATTCACACTTGGATGGAAGAAGCAGGCATGACGGTGCAGGTAGATGCCGCCGGAAACCTGATTGGACGTTACGCCGGAAAAATACCCGATGCTCCGGCTTTGGCGACGGGTTCCCACATTGATACGGTGCCCGTTGGGGGATACTTTGATGGTTGCCTGGGGGTGTTGGCAGGGATTGAAGTGGTGCGAGTGCTGCACGAAAACAGCATTCGCCTGAATCACCCTCTGGAGGTGATTGTATTTACCGATGAGGAACGATCCGTCATTGGGTCTAAAGCAATGGCAGGGCAAATCAAGGAAGGTCCCGATTACTACTGTCGTTTGGATGGAACCCCAATCCAGCCGTGTTTAGAGAAAGCAGGTGGGAACTGGGATCAGATTCATACAGCAAAGCGCGATCGCTCAAACATGGCTGCTTTTGTCGAGTTGCACGTGGAACAAGGTGGCGTATTGGAATTCCTCCAGACTCCCATTGGGGTGGTGACGGGAGTGGTAGGGCAGTATCGCTTTGCCGTGAATGTGGTAGGTCGCCCTAATCATGCCGGAACTACGCCGATGAATATGCGAAAAGATGCACTGGTTGCTGCTTCCCAAATCGTGTTGGCAGTAAACAGACTGGCAACGGAAACACCCGGCGATCAGGTTGCGACCGTCGGATTCTTGAGTGTGTCGCCCAATGCTACCAATACAGTTCCCGGCAAAGTGGATCTCCGCATTGATCTAAGAGATTTATCAGACGAGCATTTACGCTATTTAATTGGAAAATTGGAGGAGGAAATTCAGGCGATCGCGACTGTTAGCGGCACAGACATCACCATGCGTCAAACGCTCCAGATTCAGCCAACTTTGTCTGCCCCTCCGATCATGGATGCGATCGAGCAGGTGTGTGAGGAAATGGGTATTCCACACATTCAATTGCCCAGCCGGGCGGGACATGATGCCCAGGAAATTGGTCGAATTACAGATATGGGCATGATTTTTGTCCCCAGTCGTAATGGCATCAGCCACTCTGAAGAAGAATATACGTCCTCCGAAGAATGCGAACAGGGGGCAAATGTTCTGCTGAAAACGTTTCTCAAGCTGGATCAAGCCTACTAACCTGCCTTCAGTCTGTTTCATTAAATTCTTATTCCTGAGCCATGCCCCTGTAGCCACAATTCCAGGCTGACCAGGAGCCAGAGTTTAACGCCATAGCGATTCCAGGTATCACCCTGGTAGTTAAGCCAATCTCGAATGAGTGACTGGTTGAGGTATGGCGCGATCGCAGCACGGCGACTCAACAACAAGTTTTTGGCTTGGCGATTCCAGTGCTCCCGAAAGCCAAGCTGAACGGGCACCATCATGCCACTTTTGGGACGGTGAATAATCGCAACAGGCAATAGATCGGCAAGAGCTTGTTTCAGCACCACCTTCTCTTGCACGCCCGATAGTTTGAATTCTGGCGGAATTTGCATACTTAGATCTACTACTCGCTGATCAAACAACGGCGATCGTCCTTCGATTCCCACTGCTCTGGTTAAATTGTTCACCTTCGTCAAAATGTGGTCTGCCCCTTTGAACTTAATATTTAACGCCATTAAGCGGTTCAAATAGCGTTGTGAAGAATTGAGGTCATCGGAAAACACCCACGGTTCAACCTGAATTTTTGACCACACATCTGGTAGAAGCAAGTTGGGTAAATCGGCAGCACATTTCTGAAACGAGATGAGATACGCCTGTAATGTTTCTTGCTGAGTTACGGTGCTGTAAAGGCTATTAATCAACATAGGCTGATTTTTGGGTCCGCCAAAACAGGGGTCGCCGCCTTCCCCATTCAACACAACTCCCACCGATTCTTTTGCCAATCGTGCCAACAACAAATTTGGAACCGTGAGTGGATCGCCGATGGGATCATCCAAACTCGCCATCGTTTCCGGTAGTACATCCCACATGGTCTTGAAGGGAATTTCTACAATATGATGCTGAGTTTGACAGTGTTCAGCTACGATGCCAGAAAATTCCAGTTCACTAGGGCAGTCTTTGCCAAAGTGAATCGAGTAAGTGTGAACTGGATGAGCGTGAAACTTAGCCGCCAAAGCTGTCACACCGCTGGAATCTAAACCGCCGGAAAGAAACACACCTACTGGCTGATTCTCAGGTAGATACTCTTGCACCACCTGATCAAGCAAAGCGCGCAGGCGATCGCTGTGCCAGGTTAAGGGTTGTTCTTCATCGGTAACGTGCTCTTGCAACTGCCAATAAGCGTGAATTTCTTCATCAGGTAGTTGCACTGCCACTCCCGGACGCACTTCACGCACGTCCTGCCAAAATGTCCGATTGCCTGGAACAAACGCGCAAGTCAAGTAATCTCGCAATGCCACACAATCTAATTGATTGGAGTGGTACGGATTTAAAGCGCGCAGTTGGTTAGAAATCCAATGAGTTGAATCATTGATGGTGTAGTACAGGGTTTGAATACCCGCGCGATCGCGCCCGCACCACAGCGTTTGCAATTCCCGATCCCACACTGCCAGCGCAAACGCTCCCACTACTTCCTCCCAGGTCTGGGTTTCCCGTTGTTCCCACTGTTGGGCAATCCATTGCAGCGGATCGCTACTCTTGTTTTGTGGCAACCAGGCGGTGCCCGCAATTACAAATCGTTGGTTGGGGCTGATTGCAATGGGAGTGGAAGGGGCGATCGCGAAATTACCCTCTTTCAACCAATGATTTGGTAGGTTATCTACTCGCCCTAAAGCCAAAAGATAAGGCTCTTTGCAAGAATTGGCATTCACCGATTTTGGATCTCCGACTTCTGCATGGAAGTTGCTCGACGACTATAAGTTAACAACAGAAGTTGGAGATCTGAAGAAATCGCGAGATCTGAGAAAGCTAGTTGCCGTTGCGATGGCTGTTGCTGTAGCGAATGCGTGCCCCCGCCCATTGCAGCTTTTCTTGCAGCGTCTGGTAGTAAGAATAGTTTTCTCGCAAGATAATGAACTGCGCCTGGTGGTCTGCTACCCGAATATCAACGCGCTGCCCGGGCCAAATGGAGGTCGCCAGCACACCATCCATCCACAGTTTTGTTGTTAATTCTCGGTCTGCCAGGGGCCAAATGCTGACAACAGACCCAGGCGGGATGACAATCGGGCGGCTCGACAGGCTAAGTGGGCAGATGGGTGTGATGACGATCGCCTCCATGCCGGGATGCACAATCGGCCCGTTGGCAGCGACCGTGTAGCACGTGGAACCTGTGGGTGTGGCAACCAACAACCCATCTCCCTGATACTGATCTACCACTTCCCCGTCGATTTCCATTTCCAAAATGGAAGTAAGCATTCGATCTGCGGAGGCAGGCTTCACGCACATTTCGTTTAGCGCCAGGTAGCGATCGCTCATCGGTTCCAGGTTGGTGCGGTTGCCCTCAAATACCATTGCCTGAAGCATCATCCGCCGCTCCACTGCATACCGATCCTGGGCAAGCCGCTGCCACACTTTTTCCGACGGTGCAAAGGACTCCAGAGGCTCAGTCAAAAATCCCAGATGTCCACCTACGTTGACTGCCAAAATCGGAATTTTGGAGCTGGCTAAATGCCGTGCGGCAGTCAGGGCTGCGCCATCCCCCCCTAAAACCACGGCTAAATCAATTGGGTGAGACACGGAGGCTAAAAACACAGGATAGGGGTTATCCTTTGGACCCGTTGGACCCATCAACACCCGACAGCCCTGTTTCTCAAGTTGACGAGCACACTGCTCAGCGCATCGCTGGCTGGCGGAGTCACCCGCTTTGTGGGCAATAATGACCTGCTTTAATTGCACGCTGTTTCCAGACCTGGCGTTAAGTTGTTAGCTGCTAGTTTACAAACAACTAACCGCTAACAACTTCATTCAAACAAGATTTATCAGGTGAGGCAAGCGCTACCACTTTAGTAGGTTGAACTGTTCCATATCCACGGTGTCGCGGTTGCGGTAAATTGCCAGGACGATCGCTAGCCCCACTGCTGCTTCTGCCGCCGCGATCGCAATCACAAACACCGTAAACACCTGCCCTTTTACCTCTTGGGGATCAAGGTAGTTAGAGAATGCCATCAGGTTAAGATTGACAGCGTTCAGCATTAACTCTACGGACATAAGCACCCGAACGGCATTGCGGCTGTTGATCAACCCGTAAATACCAATGCAAAAGAGCGCGGCTGCAAGAATCAAAAAGTACTGAAGTTGCATAAACCTGAATTCCTAATCCTACTTGTTCCGGTCAGATGGTTTTGAGGCGATCGTGCGATCGGGGCTACCAGGAGTCACGCCAGCTAATTCCCGGGGACGCTCTGGCAAAGTCAAAATGGGTTGCTGCACAGCAACCGCTGATTCTTCCGGTAGAAATTCTCGCCGCGCCAGAATGATAGCTCCCACCAATGCCATCAATAGCAGCACCGAAGCTAACTCAAATGGCAGCAGAAAATCAGTAAAGAAATGCTTGCCAATTTCGATGATAGAAGAATCGGCAGACGCAACCTCAGCCGACAAATTCCAGGGAGTGACCAAAACCATCGTCGTCAGCAGCGAGAATAAACCCAAGCAGACCACTGCTGTTGCAGATTTGCGAATCCAGGCTTTTGGCAATGGAGCAAAATCCTGACGTTTATTCACCAGCATAATTGCAAAGATGATCAGCACGTTTACCGCACCTACATAAATCAGAACCTGTGCCGTTGCCACAAAATCGGCATTCAACAGCAAATAGATTCCAGCCGCACTAATGAATGTTCCGCCCAGCAAAAACGCTGAATACACAACATTTGTCAGCAATACAACGCCCAGCGCTGCCCCCAGCATCATGAAAGACAGCAACCCCAGCGATACCAGTTGAACCCCTTCCGCTAAATTCACAGCATTTCTCCTCAAGTGGCAGTAAGAGCCATTAGCCAAACCTTCATTAATTCTGATAGCCCTTAGTTTTTGGACTGCTCTTGTTCCAAAATTTCCTCTGGGCGTAATCCTGCTCGTTGGGCATTATCAGGCAACCCATGTGGCTCGGTCACCCCTTCAGGCAGGTAAGCGAGTTCTCGCAGCGGAGTCACCATTGGATCGTCCGTCACCTTGTAGGGCAACCGTCCCAGTGCCACACTGTCGTAGTTCAGCTCGTGGCGATCGTACGTAGAAAGCTCGTACTCTTCAGTCATCGACAAGCAGTTGGTAGGGCAATACTCCACGCAGTTACCACAGAAAATGCAAACCCCAAAATCAATACTGTAGTGCTTCAGTTGCTTTTTCTTGGTGGTTTTATTCATTTCCCAATCAACTACTGGCAAATTGATCGGGCAGACGCGAACGCAAACTTCACAGGCGATACACTTATCAAACTCAAAATGAATGCGCCCACGAAAGCGTTCGGATGGAATTAGCTTTTCGTAAGGATATTGAACCGTTACAGGACGACGCTGCATGTGGTCAAAGGTAACTGAAAGCCCTTGACCAATATATTTTGCGGCTTGAACGGTTTCCTTTGCGTAGTCACCAACTTGCTTAAGAAACTTCAGCATAATTCTGTAGGGTGAAGGTCTAAATCAGAATAGGGTTCAGGGATAGCAAACGCCTAGCCACCAAAGGCAACTGGAAAAGCAATCTTGAGGGCGGCTGTCAAGAGAAGATTTACCAGCGAAACTGGGAGGAGAAACTTCCAACCCAAGTCTAACAACTGATCAATCCGCACCCGTGGCACGGTCCAACGCAGCAAGATGGCAATAAACACCAGAAAGTAAGCTTTCAGGAGAGTCATAGTGATTCCAACGGCTGCATCAACAATCTCCAGCCACGCACTTGTTTCACTGACTCCTGCAAGGTTGGCAAGCAGAGAGGTCGGAATTGGACTTTCCCATCCACCCAGATAAAGTACCGCGACCAGCAATGCTGAAAGCACCAGGTTAACGTAGGAGCCCAGGTAGAATAAGGCAAATTTCATACCAGAGTATTCCGTCTGGTAACCAGCAACCAGCTCTTCTTCTGCTTCTGGAAGGTCAAAGGGAATACGCTCACACTCTGCCAAAGCTGCGATCCAGAAAATCAGAAATCCAATGGGTTGCCGCCAGATATTCCAACCTAAAATGCCATAACCGGATTGCTGATCCACGATGTCTACTGTGCTCAACGAGTTAGACATCATAGCAACGGCAAGAACTGCCAGTGCCAATGGAATTTCATAGCTAATGGATTGTGCGGCTGCTCGTAGCCCTCCTAACAAGGAGTATTTGTTATTTGAGGCATATCCCGACATCAACAATCCGATGGGAACTACACTCGACAGTGAAATCCAGAGTAGCACGCCCATACTGACGTTTGTAATTACCAGGTTTTGCCCAAAGGGAACGATGAGGTAGGACAGAAAAACTGGAATTACAACAATGACTGGACCCAACGTAAAGAGTAGGGGGTCGGATTTGGCGGGAACAGTATCTTCCTTGAAGATGAGCTTTAGGCCGTCGGCAACGGGTGCCAGTACGCCCAAAGGACCGATGTATTCAGGACCAATTCGCTGTTGGGCGGCGGCAGAAATTTTCCGCTCCAGCCATACAGTTACCAGGACACCCACCGTTGCGCCAATGATCATGAGCAACATAGGCAACGGCATCCAGATCGCTTTGGCAGCCCCTGAGGGGATCCCAAGTTCGGTCAAAGAACGAATAAACGTTTGCTGTAGATCAATTCCTTCCATGTGTTCCGCTCGGCGCTTGCGTCCATAAGTATACACCGTTGAAAAAATCCTTATGGATTTGAATCAAGCGGCGATCGCATAGATCAACATCGATAAATCAGCCGCAGGTGATAGGGAGGAGACAATAACGTCCTTTAAAGACAATAACGTCCTTTAAATAGAAAGAAACCCCCAGAACATCTGCCTGAGGGTTGGAGTTCCTGAAAATCGTCACTGTAGACCATGCTGACAAGCAGCTTAAGAGAGCGCAAGAGGGTTGTGACCCATCACCCCTGCTAAATCCAGTGACTACGGTAAAGCCTTCATTCCACTGAAATAGGGGGTGGGAGATGGGATATTGGGTGCCATAGCTGTAGAAAGCTTGCTGTTAGCGGTCTTGAATTGGGATGTAAGCAGCAGCATGAGTGCCTGTATAAATCTGAGTAGGGCGGAAAATCCGGTTCTCGTTCAGTTGCTCTTTCCAATGAGCTAACCAACCAGCCGTTCGAGAAATGGCGAAAACAGGCGTAAATAAATCTGTGGGGATGCCCAACTTGCGATAAACCAAGCCAGAGTAAAAATCGACATTGGGATAAATCCCTTTGTGACCGAGCAATTCATGCACAACTTGCTCCATTTCAACCGCGATTTCGTAGAACTTATCCTCGCCATATTTAACAAACAACTGCTGTGCCAGATCTTGCAGAATTGTGGCACGTGGGTCTTTTACCTTGTAAACCCGGTGACCAAATCCCATAATTTTCTGCTTTTTCTCGATGCAGTGCTCGATGTAGGGACGCACATTCTCAACCGAGCCAATCTCTTCCAGCATGAAGATCACCTCTTCATTGGCTCCACCATGCAATGGTCCCGCTAGGGTGCCAACCGCAGATGCCACGACGGCATAGGGGTCAGTCAGTGTAGATGCCGTCACCATTGCCGAAAAGGTGGATGCGTTGATCGTGTGTTCAGCATGGAGGGTAAGGCAAACATCGAAAATATGAGCAGCCAGCGGATCTGGCTCTTCCTCCGTCAACATATAAAGGAAGTTAGCAGAATATCCCAAATCATCGCGGGGTTGCACGGGGTCATTTCCCTTTCGCATCAGTTGAAAGGCTGCCACCATCGTAGGGATTTTTGCTAACAATCGCACGACAGCCGCCCGAATGTAAGTGGGGTCATCCAGGGCACGACGGGAGTAAAACAATCCCAAAGCAGCGGCACAAGCTTGCAGCGCATCCATTGGGTGCCCCCCTTCAGGGAAGCACTTCATCATGTCACGGATGCGATACTTCAACCGTCGATGATGGGTAATTTCGTGCTCAAACAGTTCGAGTTCATCCTTCTTAGGAAGTTCTCCCCATATGAGCAAATAGGCAGTTTCAATGAAATTGCTGTATTCTGCCAGCTTTTCAATCGGAATGCCTCGATATTCCAGGATGCCGCGTTGCCCATCTACAAAGCTAATGCTGGATTGAGTTGCAGGAATGCCTTCTAGCCCTGCCCGGTATTCACAGACTGTCATGGTTTTACTGAGTCGTTCTGGAAGAATGTCTGATCACGCTAGCGTATTCAGAAACGATAAACTGTATCGCTGCAATCTACTCAACTATGTAATGATCGTTACAGCTTTGAGCGGCGTGGGGTATTAGGTTCGTGAGCTGCTATAGACCCTATGGTAGCCAGTTCTTCAAATTTGTTGAGATTTGCACAATATTGTTTGGAAAACAATTGTCGCTTTGTGTGAAATATGGTTAGTATTTAGCTAGCTACGGCAATCCTGTAGTAGTCGGTCATTCTCCGTGGGTCAGGTAAAAAGCTTGACTGCCGACTAGCCAGGGCGGATAGGTTTTTCGCAGATGGTTTGGGATTGCCAGGCAAACATTCTTGACCCAAAAAGGATTGTTATTGTCAGTATTTTTAGCCAGCGACTCTCTCCTGTTGCCCAGAGAATGCAAGGGAGGGAGTTGATTGGTTTGTTGTCCATCAAATTAGGAGTTTTATGACTCAAAAACGCGTTCGTCGGCGATCGCATTCAGATTCTCACTCAGAGTATCAGTCCCATGTTCCTCAGCCCGCTAGAGCACGACGCAGTACTGATAAACCCCTTCGAGACCGTCGTAACCCTGCCTGGACTGATTTTCGCAGCCAAGATGCTTCCTCCAACCAAACTTGGCTGGCTAGCCTGATTGAGCAAGATGCGCCTCTTAAAACAAATAGTATGTTGGTCTTGATGTATGGACCGTTTCAGGCTGAAATGGCACCTAATAATGAGCAAGGGATTGCATCCTGGTTGCGAGATTGTGTGCGAAAGCACGGGTTACCCAGTTTGGTTCGGTTTGATTACCGTCAACGAGCACAGGTTTTCCGTCGCGACCAATTCCAACCCTGGTTAGAGCCATTCCTCAACAAAAGTGCCTGAGAGTTGGCACTATTTGGGTTCTGGCGGCGATTGTCTACTTGCCAATGCAAAAGCGACTAAAGACTTGATCAAGGACAGATTCGGTTACCTCTTCGCCCAAAACCTGTCCAAGAGAATGAATAGCGCTGCGTAAATCAATTGTCCAAAAATCTAGCGGGAGTCGATGGGCAATCGTGATTTGCACCTGTTGCAGTGCTTGTTTGGTTTGAGTCAGGGCTGCTGCCTGCCGTTGATTGATGGCTAAGTCGAGGTTAGCCGCGTTCAATGTCCCGGTTTGAGCGGTTTTCAAGATGGCATCTTCCAACGCATCGATTCCTTGATTGAAGGCGGCAGCCGTTTTAACAAGTGGCACGGGCAGTTGGGGAGGCTTTGGTGCGGTTTCAAGCAGATCAATCTTGTTCAGGATGATGATCAAGGGGCGATCGCACACCTGGTTATAAATTGCTTGGTCAGCCTCTGTCCAACCTGCGGATGCGTCGATCGCCAGTAGAACCAGGTCGACTTTTTGAGCAGTTTGCCGCGATCGCTCCACTCCAATTTTTTCCACCTGATCTTCGGTTTCGCGAATACCAGCCGTATCCAACACCTGAACCGGAATACCACCCACGACAAGTTGGGACTCCACCACATCGCGAGTGGTACCAGGCAGATCAGTTACAATGGCGCGATCGCTGCGGCTCCAGGCATTCAGCAGGCTAGATTTACCCACATTGGGGCGACCCACAATTGCCACCTTCAAGCCAGATCGCAGTAATTCCCCCTGTTCTGCCGTTGCCAGAATTTGTTCTACTTCATCTAACACCTGTTGCAATCGCCGTTTGGTGTCCTCCTCATCGAGCGGTGGCAAGTCTTCTTCAAAATCAATTCGGGCTTCAATTTCTGCCAACAGGTCAATGCAAGTAGAGCGGAGTTGGCGAATGGGATGGGCGAGTTTGCCTTGCAATCCGGCGAGGGCAAATTGGGCTGCCTGGGGCGATCGTGCACCCACCAGATCGGCAATACTTTCTGCCTGAGTCAAATCCAACCTGCCATTCAAAAAGGCTCGTAGGGTGAATTCTCCTGATTCTGCCAGCCGCGCCCCCTGAGCAATGCAAAGTTGCAATACCTGCTGCACTGCCATAATGCCACCGTGACAGTGAAACTCCACCACATCCTCACGGGTGTAAGAGCGGGGAGCCAGCATCAGCAATAGCAGGGCTTCATCCACGATTTGCCCAGTTTGGGGGTGGCGGATAGTGCCATAGAGGATACGATGGCTTTCCCACAAGGGTCGCCCAGGTGGGTGAAAAATCTGCTGCGCGATCGCCACGGCTTGCGAACCAGATACGCGCACAATGCCGACGCTGCCTTGCTCTGGCACGATGGCAGTGGCGATCGCGGCGATGGTATCTCCCTGGTTTGACATGGTGTTGCAATGATGGGACTGAATAACTCCATTAGACCAGCCCGATAACTCAGTAGCAATTTCTTGAAGAGAAGTCACTGAGTTGGCAAACGGTTATGGAATCGAAAACACTGGCATTTGTTGATAGCACCTTGTGGTTTGTTCGAGTGGGTGTGGCAACACTATTAATGGTGGGTGCAATCTCGGATGCCGCCAATGGCAATTCACTTAAACCCACCCTGCGCCTAGAAAATGCTTCTGAGAATGAACTACCCCGCCGCAAGCGGACGGGGTATCAGAATCAAAAAAGAGCAAG
>JACYLN010000106.1 GCA_015272515.1 Leptolyngbyaceae cyanobacterium C42_A2020_001
CAGAGAAATTGGAAAACCTTGTCCCATGCGGATTTTATTTCCCAACAACTCTAAGATAATTCTGCAAATGACATTTATCGAGCGGCGATTAGCCCACCCAACACGCCAGGAATCATCAATCTTCGCTTACCTGAAACGGGTCCAGCCTTAGAACCAGGTAAGTTATACCAATGGTTTTTTGTAGCTCGCTTACAGTGCAACTCCAATCAACCAGTAACCCGATCGCAAATCACAAAAGAACAAGTAACTGGATGGATACAACGAATCTCTCCTGATGCAAAACTGGCAACTCAATTAAATCAAGCAGATCCTCAACAGCGAATTTATTTGTATGCTAAAAATGGCATCTGGCTTGATGCTCTCACAAGTTTAGCAGAACTCCGTTTAGCCAATCCTCAAGATACCCGTTTAATCCAGGAGTGGAATACTCTATTACAAGCAGTGGAATTAAATCAGGTGACGAAAAATCCTCTCATTTCGTGCTGTCAACCCAAGCTTTAAGGACTGCAAATCAGGAATATAGCCTTCGCTACGTTTGCAAGCAGTCGTGAATCGGGGTAAGAGTGAACAGCCAGAGAATTTTGTTTGTAACCTTACGTCAAGGAATCGGTTTCCCATGCTTGCGATCGCTCAACTGCCCGTCTCCAATTCGAGAGTAAATATTCTCGTTGATCTGGGCTAATGATTGGCTCAAACCGTTTCTCCAGTTGCCAATGCTGCATGATTTCTGCCTCGCTCTGCCAATACCCCACCGCTAAACCAGCGAGATACGCGGCTCCTAATGCAGTTGTTTCAGACACTTTAGGCCGAACAACGGGAACACCCAAAATATCAGCCTGAAATTGCATTAGCAGGTCATTTCTGGATGCTCCACCATCAACCCGCAGTTCGGACAACGGTAGATCCGCGTCCTGTTTCATGGCCGCCAACACATCTGCGCTTTGATAAGAAATGCTTTCGATCGCGGCACGAGCAATATGAGCACTGGTTGTGCCGCGCGTCATGCCAATCATCAAACCGCGAGCATAACTATCCCAATGGGGCGCACCTAAGCCAACAAAAGCAGGCACCAAATACACGCCGCCATTATCAGTAACAGTTTTGGCTAAGGTTTCTACCTCTGCACTAGTTTTGATTATGCCCAATCCATCGCGCAACCACTGAATCACGGCACCTGCAACAAACACGCTGCCTTCTAGGGCATAGTCGATGCGATCGCCAATGCGCCAACTGATTGTCGTCAACAATTTGTGGTGGGAAGCGATCGGCGTATTGCCCGTATTCAACAACGCAAAACAACCTGTGCCATAGGTGTTTTTTGCCATTCCAGGATAAAGTGCTGCTTGCCCAAAAGTAGCAGCTTGTTGGTCACCAGCAATGCCTGCAATGGGGATTCTTGCACCAAATTCATCCCCAGTATGTCCGTAAATGTCAGAAGAGTCACGCACCGTCGGCAGGAGCGATCGCGGAATATCCAGCAACGCGAGTAACTCATCATCCCACTGTTGGGTATGAATGTTGAACAGAAGGGTGCGGCTGGCGTTCGTGACATCGGTGATGTGCAATTGTCCGCCAGTGAGTTTCCAGATCAGCCAACTATCCACCGTACCAAAGGCAAGTTCACCCCGCCTGGCTCTTTCTCTAGCTCCAGAAACGTGATCGAGTAGCCATTTCAGCTTAGTTCCACTGAAATATGCATCAATAAAAAGTCCCGTTTTTGCCTGAAACATTGGCTCGTATCCCGCGGCTTTCAGGACATCACAATAGCGGGCAGTGCGGCGGTCTTGCCAGACGATCGCAGGATGAATTGGTTGACTGGTTGTACGATCCCAGATGATCGTAGTTTCCCGTTGATTGGCAATTCCGATCGCGGCAATCTCGCTGGGACGGATGTTAATGCGGGCAAGCGCTTCACTGGCAACCCCAATTTGAGACGACCAAATTTCTGCAGCATCATGCTCAACCCATCCAGGTTGCGGAAAAAATTGTTGAAACTCTTTTTGAGCAACCGAAAGAATTTCACCTTCATGATTAAAGATGATCGCCCGTGAACTGGTTGTGCCTTGATCCAACGCAAGAATATAGGAACTCATGGAGTTAAATTTTACACTCCATGCTGTTTAAACCAAGCCTGAAGCCGTTTCCACCCGTCTTTGGCTGCCGTTTCACGATAAGACGGGCGGTAATCTGCAAAGAAGGCATGGGGCGCTTCTGGATAGACAATGATTTCAGATTGGCTGGCGCTGGGCTTGAGGCGATCGCGCATTTGCTCAACCGTATTAAGCGGAATCCCCGTATCCTGACCACCATAAAGTCCTAATACGGGAACTTTTAAGGTTGGGGCAACATCCACGGGATGTTTAGGCGTAAGGTCAGTAGAGTTGCCAACCAAGCGCCCATACCAGGCAACTCCCGCTTTCAGAGTGGGATTGTGAGCGGCATATAACCAGGTGATTCGCCCTCCCCAACAGAATCCCGTGATCGCAACGCGGCGACTGTCTCCCTTTGCTGATTGACTTGCCCATTGGATGGTTGCATCCAGATCCGTCAGCACTTGGGCATCGGGAACGGTGGCCACAATTTTCCGAATGTCCTCCACATTACTGAGTTTGGAAACATCTCCCTGCCGCGCAAAAAGTTCTGGGGCGATCGCCAGGTAACCCAACTGAGCAACGCGACGAGCAACATCTTGAATATGTTCATGCACGCCAAAAATCTCCGGAAGCACCAACACAACCGGAAATTGCTCCCCCGTTGCAGGAACGGCTCGGTAGGCTGGAATTTCTCCATCTTTGACGGGAATTTTTACGGCACCTGCCGTTAATCCAGTGGCATCAGTTTTGATCACCGCTGCCGAAATTGGTCGTACTGCCAGGGTAAACCCAGTTGCCAGAGTTGCCGTTGCGAGAAATTTCCGTCGCGTAACTGCTTTCATTAATGCGTCCTTGCTTGAAACATTACTTTTGAACCGCAGCAGGCTCACCCCAAATTCTAGCGAATCGTTCAATATCAACACGGTTTGAGGTAGGTAACAAGACAGAGATGCCACAAACCCAAGCGGCATGACAACGGTTGCAAGCGCTTTACGCCCAATTGAGTAAATGGAACTTCCTTGTTCAATCACCGCTTGCTAAGTACATCCGACAGGTCAGGTAGTTGTGCTCCCGCAATGCCCAACACTTTCGTGGCACCAGGATCCATTAAATGCCCATAGATCACTGCCATCTGTTCGGGGGAGTAAGGGCGATCGTTGTTCAGCCACCAAACAATCAGTCCGAGAATGGCCCCTGTGACATAGTGCGCCACCAGATGCGTTGGGATTCCGGTTTTGGGTTGTTCTACATCCTTTAAGATCACATCCTGTTCGGCAACCTGGCTCAGAATTTTCAGGAGCCGGGTAAATACCATCACGGCTCCCTTTTCAGTCAGCAGGACGCGATACAGGCGGTGATGGTCAGCAAAGTGCTGGAAAACAAGGCGTGTTGCAGTAATCGAGTTATGCTCTCCCGTCACTTTAGCTGTTGGCGCGATCGAGTCGCCCAATTGAGAAAACATATCCTCCAGGCTTTCTAGCAGTAATTGTTCCTTATCCTCATAGTGCAAATAAAACGTTGCCCGTCCGATATTGGCCTGTTCGGTAATGTCATTCACGGTCAGCGAGTCATAGCCACGCTCCTCAATCAACTTAAGTAGGGCTGTACTGAGAGATTGACGTGTTCGCTGAATCCGTCGGTCTTCTTTGGGTTGAACCATCTTAAATACCTTACTTTTTAGACACTTTGTCTATTACTGAATATTTTAGCCAAAAACAGCTTGACAGTCTAGTAGACGAGCGGTAAATTTATAGACATAGAGTTCAATAAAAAAGTAACTGTCTATTAGCTCAGGGTTGGCTGCATCGTGATGGCTTGACAATCTGGGTTTATCAAGTTTCTGTCCGTCTGTATTCCGAAAGCCTATTCAAGTGATTTGGGCAACCGCTGGAGAGAAATCGGCAGGTTCCCCAGCACAAGGTTGAGTAAAGGTTGAGTAATTGCTTTTTACAGGTTGCCTGATGGTTTGTGTTTCTGGCTCTACACGCTACTAGCCCCATGCATAAAGTGGAGGGAACCATGCCAGCGCTTAAATTCTGGGTTTCATATCTTTTGCTTGCTTGCGCGATTACTGGATTGACCGCTGCTATGTCACTTTCCCTGTACCAGCTTGCCATTACTATCGCTGCGCCCGAAACGAGTGATGTGGGAGTGAGGGCAACGCCTTAACTCAGTTTGCAATCCTTCATTTAACCCGTTGAAAACTATGAAGACTCACATGTGGAGAAAGCTATGGGCTTTTCTCAATCAACCCTTATTTGAGCAAAATTCAGCCGCTATCAAATCTGATCAACAATTGCTGGAGCGTTGCTGGAACACACCCTATATCCAAGCCGTTGAACTTGATTTACAACGGCTAGAACACTGCTGGAACATACCCTACATTCAAGCCATTGAACCTTTACAACTGCTGGAACGCTGCTGGAATATACCCTGCGTTCAACCGGAATACGATCGCTAACTCACAACATCGAAATGATTTGACTGTCTTATTTTGCAGGTAATTCACAATGAAAACTCTATCAATCCGTGTGCCGCTTCCCTATCCCCAATGGAAACCCTTGAAACCAAAGTTGATCACCACCAGTATCCTTCTCAGCGTGGGGTGTGCGGGGGGCGGTTGGTGGTTGTGGCAGCACTCTTCTACCCCTGAAACTCATCCGGCTGAAGTCCAACCGCTGACGGTGCAAACGGTGGTTGTTCACAGGCAATCAGTAGCAGCAGATCGGACATTGACTGGAACAGTGGAGGCGATCAACACCATAACATTAATGTCTCGGATTAATGGGCGAGTTGAACAACTGCTGGTGCAGGAGGGTATGCAGGTTGAAAAAGGGCAAATACTGGCTGTGATCGATGTGTCTGATGTGCAGGCAAAACAGCAGCAGGCTACAGCCCAGATTACAGAAGCCCAGGCAGCCGTTGCCACCGCTCAGGCTGGTCGTCGTAGTGCTCTCACCCAGGTGGATACAGCCCGAGAAAAGCGCAGTGAGGCACAAGCATCTCTGCTGGAAGCGAAGGCAGAACTGACGGATGCTCAATTAAACCAACGCCGAATGGCTCAACTTTATGCAGAAGGAGCGGTTGCCAAAGCGATGCTGGATACGGCAAATACGCGAGTTGAGGTATTGCAGGCAAAGATTTATCAGATCAACGCAACGATCGCGCAAGCAGCGTCAACGATCAAAAGTGCGGAAGCCGGAGTTGGAGAAGCGACTGCCAGTGTCGAACAGGCGCAGGCACGAGTTTCTCAGGCAGAAGCGGCTGTGCGGGAAGTCAGCGCCAACCTAGACTATGGGGTGGTGCGATCGCCCTTTGCCGGAGTCATTACGAAAAAACAGGTAGAGGTGGGGGCGATCGCAGGCATTGGGCAACCTCTGATGACCCTGGAAAGTGGGAACCATTTGCGGTTGAATGTGGCAGTTCCAGAATCACTGATTGATCGGGTCAAAGTAGGGCAATCGGTGATGGTACACATTGATGCGTTGAATCGTCAGGTCTCTGGGCGCATCAGTCAGGTAATTCCCTCTGCCGATCCCCAATCCCGCAATTTTACGGTCAAAGTTGCCCTGACTCCCACCACCAACTTAATCTCTGGCATGTTTGGTCGTTTGCAGCTAGAAAACACTAATCGCACTGCTTTAGCCATTCCTAAAAATACGCTGGTTCAACGATTAGGTGTCTCTGGCGTATTTAAGGTCGTCGATGGCAAAGCTCAGTTTCAAACCGTCACGGTGCGTCCCATGCATGGTGACGCAATCGAGGTGTTTGCTGGAGTGAAAGAGAGCGATCGCCTAATTCTCAATCCAGACCCAAGCTTGCACGAAAACACCAAAGTTAATGGGTCAGAAGTGAGTGGATCAAGTAATCAGCAACATAGCCAAGGAGCATCCCATGTCGAATGACTCCGCTACTAAACCCCGTGGGCTGGTCGGTCAAATCACCGCCTATTTCATCAACTCGCAATTGACAGTTTTACTGGTGATTGCCCTCACCGCATTCAGCATCGGGACATTCATCCTGGTGCCGAAGGAAGAAAATCCCCAGATTAATGTGCCAGGTGCGTCAGTGACGTTTACCTATCCGGGTGCCCCTGCTGAGGTAGTGGAAAAGAGCGTTACAACCATGATGGAATCGCGCATCCGGGAATTGGAAGGGATTGATCATATCTATTCGACTTCGGTCAATTCAGGCAGTGAAATTGGTGTGCAATTCTTAGTTGGAAGCGACTGGGAAAAATCGATCTTTAAGTTGCAGGATCAATTGTTTTCTAGTCGCGATCTGTTACCGCCTGGGGTTAGCTATGAAGTGCAACCCAGCCGCACAGATGATGTTCCCATTGTGACTCTATCGTTGACGGGGAAAGACTACAGCGACAATCAACTGCATCGCGTCGGCGAACGCATCCTGGAGGAATTACGCAAGATTCCCGATACCGGAGTTTTAACCATCAACGGCGGACAGCCCCGCATGATTGCGGTAGACCTGAATCCCGATAAGCTGGCAAGTTATCAGCTATCCCCTGAAGCGATCGCCCAATCGCTTCAGGCTGCCAATGCCGAACTGCCTGCGGGAGATGTATCCAATGGTCAAAGTCGCTTATTCATTGAAGGCGGCTCTCTGTTTCAGTCTACTGAGGATATTGCTCAAATCATTGTTGGATTCAGCCGCGATCGCTCTCCGATTTATCTACGCGATGTGGCTACCGTTCGAGATGACTTTCGCGATCGCACCTCCTACTCGCGCATTCATTTTCGTCTGCGTCCCTCGATCGAAGACGTTGCTAATCGGCATCAGGCAGTGGTCAAGTTCTTAGAAAAGCCAGCGGGTCCTCCGCAGCGAGCGACGGTAATGACCGAAATCTATGGTCCCGATTACACGCAACTGCGGGAACTATCAAAACAGGTGCACCAGGTCTTTAACAACACGAAGGAAATCGTGGATATTGACGACTCAACCCGCAACCAAATTCCGCAAATGCAGTTAACAGTGGATCAAGACAAGTCCATGCGAGCAGGCATCACGCCCACAGACGTTGCCGAAACCTTGAATGTGCTGTTGAGGGGATCGGATGTTTCGACCCTGAAAATTCCCGGTGAAATTCTCCCCGTTGGGATTCAACTGCGCTTTTCGGAAGAGTTTCGCCGCAATTTAGATGACCTATCCCGAATTCAATTGCCAACGTCTACAGGGTCACTGGTGCCGTTGACCGAGTTAGTTAATCAACAGCCCACTATCGTAGACCAGCCCATCTTTCATAAAGACCAGCAATCTGTGGTCTATGTCACTGGAGAGATGGGAAATCGCTCCTCTATCTACGCTGTCCTCGATCAACTGTTCTACTTCACGCGCCATCCTTTGCCCGCTGGCTACTGGATCAAGTGGGATGGGGAATGGAAAACGACGGTAGACCTGTTCCGCGATATCGCGCTGGTTCTCACCGCTGCCACAGCCATGATTTACATGCTGCTGGTCGGACAATTCCACAGTTTCAAAATTCCCGTGATCATTCTGGGAAGTATCCCGCTGTCGCTGATTGGGATCTTAGTCGCCTTTGCTCTGAATGGGGCTTACTTCAGCGCCCTGTCCATGATTGGTGTCATTGCTCTAGCAGGGATGGTGATCCGAAATTCGATCGTCCTATTGGAATTTATTCAAGAACGATTGCGGGAAGGAGCCGATTTACAACACGCCATCCTGGAAGCGGGAGCCGTGCGATTCCGTCCGATTTTGCTCACCAGTTTGGCGGCAATTCTAGGTAATGCTCCGATTCTGCTTGACCCTATCTGGGCAGGTCTGGGATGGACGATTATTACTGGAATGATGGCATCTTCAGCCCTGACGATGGTGGTGATTCCGCTAATTTACTATAGCGATCGCCTGAAACGTTCGCAGCCTGCCAATGAATCGCCAGATAGCAATCATTCTCAAAACAACACGGGAGGTGAAAGTTATGCATCGTAATATGTTTCAGCAGATCAATCAATGGATTGTCAAAACACCCCTGCGATCGCTCTCTGAGGCGTACAATGCAGCGCTGGCAATCCAAGCAATTGAAGAGAAACACTTTGCAGGTCAAGCGATCGCTCCCAGTTCAAATCATACCGATGCAGCATTCAGCTACTTCCGAGACAAGCGAGAGTCCTATCTGCAAGTCATCCGCTTGCGACTGGCTGAATTTAAAACCAGTCACCTCATTTCAAACCTGCTCCATGCCTCGCCTGACAAACCCCTGTCTGGAGAGACAAACCAGGACGGCGATGAAGGCATGATTCTGAACCAATTGAGTGTCGTTGAATCCGTTTTGGCGAGATACGAAGCCCAACGGCAATTAGAAGCGACTGTTTTTCAAAAGCAAGACCCAGAGGTCGATCTGCCCTTTGATGAGACCCTGCCTAACTTTGACGAAACAGGTTCACTGCAAAGAATTCGATCGGGTTCAGTGTTCGATACGGCAAATCAAATCAAAAAAGAACTGACTCCCAAATATGAACGGGAAGTTTTGTACGAACTGCGTACTGCTCGTAAGCGAACCTGGAGAGCGATTCGGTTTTTGATCTTGCTCATCGTCGTCCCATTGATGGTTCAGTTTGCTGGGAAATCGCTCCTGATTAAGCCATTCATTCACCAGTTCAATCATTCTCCCCAAATTCTGCTGACTGGTGAAGCGAAGGAAGGGCATTACACGATCTCACCCAATTTAAAGAGAGTCTGGAATTTGACACATTGGTGAATGACAGTCATCAGAGCCAGGATTCAGAGGAAGTCCTCAAAGCCGAAGCCAATCGTTTATTGAAGCGTTACAGCGAGGAAAGTACAGCAGGTATCCAAAATCTCATGGCAGATGGGTTAGCCTTCGTAACCTTCATCGCGCTGATCTATTTTGGTCGTCAGCAAATGATTACGCTTAAATCTCTAATTGATCGGATTTTTGTTGGATTGAATGATGCCACCAAAGTGTTTTTGACCATTCTCTTCACTGATATGTTTGTTGGCTACCATTCATCTCATGGTTGGGAAGTTTTGCTGGAAGGCATTGCCGAACATTTTGGGCTGCCCAGCGATCGCAATACCATCTTCCTGTTTATCGCAACCGTTCCTGTGATGATGGATGCAACATTGAAATACTGGATCTTCAACTATCTCACCCGGAAGTCACCCTCAGCCGTTGCCGTTTACAGAACCATGAACGAGTAATCAGAGTAATTCCTTATCAAAGGGGACAATCATCATGGAAGTTGAACATTTCTCTACCACAGAACTTTCACCGGAAGAAATCGCACAACTGGAAACCCTGAAACAGATCATCGAAACAGCCATTTCAGATGGCAAACTCTCCCACGCTGAACTGGAGCACATCAAGCGCATTGCGTTCGCCCATAAAAAGATCATCCCAGGAGGATTGCAACTGTACTCGAAACTTGTGCTCGACAAAATCAATCGGGGCGAGTTGGAATATGAGTGGTAATGCACTTCTAGATAGTTCTTGCTGGAGGATGCTGAAGGGTCGGTTAGTAAAGGCGATCGCCGTTAGTTTACTGTCCTTTGGATTAACGATCATGTTAAGCATCACATGGGCATCTGCGACATCGGCACAAGTACCCCCTACCCTCAAGCCAACAACATCACCTCAATCCGAGCGTACAGGGGTTGAGCATTTAGGAAACATCGAAGTGGCTCCAATTAAATTAGATGGTCAGACACTGTTTAAAGTCGCTTCTCCCACTGTTTTGAACGGAGATGAGCAAGTTGATCAAATTCCAGTTGAGGTACGAGCAAATCGGATCGAGGAAAATTTAAACCGAATTATTGGAAATAACGCGATCCGTCTATCTTCGTCTTACCGCATTGAAACAAGTACCGCTTATGACCTCGAAACTTTAAAGGTTTATGTCGGTCGGCTGAACAATACAACCACCATTTTTGCCAGAGATGACACTCATCCCTTACCATTTCCGCTACTAACAGTGACGCAATCGGATGCTGAATACTGGGGGATGCCGATCGACCAAGTGGCAACATTCATGCAGGAGAAAGTTGAGCAGCACTTGCATCAGGCTTTAGAAGAGCGAACAACTATTCATCTCAGTTTGCAAATATTTAAAGCAGTCCTTGTGACGTTGGGCATCTTGATTGGAAGTGTAGTGTTATGCCTATTCGGTAAATTGTTGCGTCAGCGAGATAAACTTTTGAAGGTGCAACAGGCAAATGAAGCCAAAGAAACTAGCGCTATTTCAAGTCAATTATTAGATGAAAATGATCCAGCTTTGCAGCGGCTAAACGCTTTGCAGCGGCAGAAATATCAGTCAACTTTAGAAAGACAACGCAGCTTAATTTCTCTTCTGAATTGGTTTCTAATTTGGGCGTATCTTATTCTCTGGATTGGTGGAATTCTCTTTATTTTTTCGCTATTTCCCTGGACTAAACCACTGGTTTGGATAATTCTTAGCTTACCAATCAAACTTTTGGGAATTTGCTTTGTAATTGGGTTAATAAATTTGCTGATTGATGCATTATTAAATATGCTAGAAAAAGCCTGGAATGGACATCAGATAGTTGGATCAGAGGACGAACAGCGAAAGTCCTTAAGGCTGACTACGACCATTAATGTGCTCAAAGACTCCAAGATGGTAGCCATCTATTTAATTGCTGTGATTTGGGGTATTAGTGTCTTAGGTGCACCCGTTGCTTCCATCCTGGCAGCCAGTGGATTGCTAGTTGTCGCATTGTCCTTCAGCTTTCAAAATCTCGTCAAAGATCTAATCACTGGGTTTCTTATTTTATGGGAGGATCAGTTCGCGATCGGTGACACCATTGCGATTCAAAATCTTAGTGATCATCTTGTGTCTGGGTTAGTCGAAAATATGAATCTCCGAATTACTCAACTCCGTGATTTAAAGGGTTGCTTAATCACAATTCCAAACAGCACGATTACTCAAGTACAAAACATGACCCGTGGGTGGTCACAAGTTGACTTTTCAATTGAGATTGCTCATGGAGCCGATATCGATCAAGCGATCGCAGTGATTCAAAACGCTACTCAACAGATGTTTGTTGAGGAGGATTGGAGCGACTCAATGGTAACCCTCCCTCATGTTTTGGGTATTGATTCTATCTCTCAATCTGGGCTGGTAATTCGAGTTCTGCTACGAACAAAGCCTGCCCAACAATGGAAAGTGGAAAGAGAGTTCCGTCGTCGAGTTCTCGTTGCACTCAGTGAACAGAGCATTGCGATCGTTTAACTGGAATTTTGTGTTGCAGGCGAGACTCACTGCAATCACTTTTGCAGAGGAAACTGCTATCAGATGATATCCTCTTTCTTGCATGGCATGGCTTAGTGGTCTGTTATTTCTCAGACATCCTCTTACAGATGGCATTTTTTAACTTTGTGGTAAATAGCAGCAGGCTCATGCATAATTTGACAGGAAGATCGCATAATCGGTGTTTTAGATGATTTACTACACCTGGATAGACAGTCCTTTAGGCTCACTATTGCTGACTTCTGAGGGGCGATCGCTGACTGGGCTTTATCTGCAAGAACAAAAATATTTTCCTAACCCAACCAAAGACTGGTGTAAAGCAATGGCAGCAGAGCCTTTCATCCAGACACAAGAACAGCTTACTGAGTATTTTGCTCACCAACGTCAATGCTTTGATTTGCCACTTAGTCCTCAGGGAACTGCTTTTCAAAAGCAGGTTTGGCAACTGTTACTCCAAATTCCTTTTGGTAAAACCATTTCCTATCGAACCCTGGCTGAAATGATCGGAAACCCGATGGCATCCCGTGCTGTTGGGGCTGCAAACGGGCGGAATCCCATCTCGATCATTGTGCCTTGTCATCGAGTTGTTGCACACAACGGTAGTTTGACAGGTTATGCTGGTGGACTCGATCGCAAACGTTGGCTACTGAAACACGAACAAAGCTAGCGTGAATCTGAAAGACCTCCAACAGACCCTCCTTATCTCTGCTTTTCGCAGGTTCAAAACCAGTAATTTCCTTGTCTCCAGAGAGGCTTGTTGAAAGATCGAAATTTAACGCTCTGGCATCACGTTAATATCCATCCACGCTTCTCGATTAGTCAGATCCTCCGCTTCATCGACCATATCTTCTTCTAGATAAGAGTCGTAGATCATCGGTTGAGTGATCGGATCAAGCAACAAACTTTCAGCGTAGGCACGAATCGCTACCTGTTCAGTCGGATCAGATAGGTCTTCATCGAGTGCATCTTCTAGCATTGATAAAAACTTATCATTTGCTTCTTTGACATATTCATATCTGGCAAGACAGTGACGATAGAACTCGTACACTTCAGTACAAATTTCTGGCTCTAAATCCTCCCCTGCTGACGCGATCGCAGCTTCCATATCAACAGCATCCGTATCAAACAAATGCTCGGTATCTGGTTCTACAGTTGGATCAGGAAAGTAATGAGCACGGAGGTTACGGAGAGATTGAACCATATCGCCTCCTCTCAAGACGCACGTGTGATCAGAAATATCCTTAACCTGATTTTACCCCCATTTATTGAAGGCACGGTAGGTAGCAGCGATCGCGCCTGTTAGCAATGTTAAAGTTTAATTATGACTATTTATTAACTCGCGATCGCCAGCATTAAAGTTTGCGATAATGGAAGTGGTAATTTGATGTGGTAGTAGCTACAGAATAATAGCTCACGAGTAGTTTGGGTACTCAATAAAACACTTCATGCAATTAATCTAAACTAAGCCCTAAATTACTGCGGGAGACAGGTGAGGAGTTAAAACTAGCAAAAAAATTGCTGACGCTGAAAACGGATGGAACGTTAAGCGTTTGGCACGTCAAGTAAATACCTGTTACTGCTTACCTGTTGATTTAGAAAGGAGCTGGTATGGATACCAATCGACTTTTAGAATACTATGACTTGGGAGAGCGTAACTTCAGGGGTGCATATCTACACCATGCCAACCTGCGTGGAGCGAATCTCAGTGGCGTAAACCTCAGTTACGCAGACCTCAGCGGAGGGAATTTGACGGATGCGTGTTTGAATCGGGTTGACCTGAGCCACGCCAACCTGACAAATGCTGATTTGTGCAGGGCAGATTTAAGTGGTTCCAATTTAAACGATATCAATCTGATTGGAGCGGATATTTCTCAAGCAAGCCTGGTTGGTGCTAATTTAGTTGGGGCAGATTTACGCAGTGCTGATTTGAGTGGAACTGACCTACGAGGTGCAAATCTTCAAGATGCAGAACTGATTGGGGCAACTTTAAGCCAGGCAATGCTGGCAGGCGCAAACTTGAGCGGAGTTGATTTAACCAATGTAGACCTGCAAGAGGTGGATTTAAGTCAATGCATTCTGGATACAGAAACATCTCATCGGATCTCCCATCGCTGGATAACGTGGAATGGTAAAGAGGTGGTTCTGTTGAAGCAATAGCCACTCAAAGCATGACTGAATCTGTAGCTTGTTCTTAAAAAAACCTTTCTGCGAGTTGGATGTGGTTTAAGTCACGGAACTTGTCAAATTCTCAGGCGATAACCAATTCCGCGCACCGTTTCAATTCGGTCTTCTCCCAATTTGCGGCGCAGATGCCCCACATAGACATTGACAATGTTAGTGCCAGGGTCGTAATCGTAGCCCCAGATGCGATCCAGCAATTGTTCGCGGGTGAGTACTTGCATCGGGTGACGAAGAAAGACTTCAGCCAGGAGAAACTCGCGGGCAGAGAGGTCGATCGCGCGATCGCTGACCCACACCTGCCGACTCAACAAATCCAGAGTGATTTCCCCCACTCGCAAACTGGTTTCCTGTCGTGCACCGGGCACCTGTCGATTGCGAAGTTGCACTCGAATTCGCGCCAGCAATTCTTCAAACCGAAACGGCTTGGTTACATAATCATCGGCTCCGGCTTCCAGCGCCGACACCGTATCATCCACCCCATCTCGCGCCGTTAGCACAATGATCGGTATCGTCTCGCCCTGCCCCCGCACCGTCGCAATCACAGTCAAGCCATCTCCATCCGGCAACCCCAAATCCAGAATCAGCAAATCAAAGTTGTCGCTATAACCCAGCCGAGCCGCCTCCTGCGCCATTGCCACAACCGTCGTGGTGAAGCCGTGCGCCTGGAGTCCCGTTTCTAGAAAAGAGGTGATGCGGGAATTGTCTTCAGCGATCAGAATCCGATTCATGCAGTAGTTTTTGAATAGCGCTATCCTCTTGGATTTTAGAGGGTGAGTGAGTGAGTGGGTGAGTGGGTGAGTGAGTGAGTGAGTGAGTGGGTGAGTGGGTGAGTGAAATTCTATCTATTCATCTACCCACCTACCCATCTACCCACCATCTCCTACTCCCCAGTGCCGATTACCCAATAGGCGCTTGAATTTTGGTTTTCGCAGGGGCGGATTTGGGCCTGAAAGGATTGCGATCGCTGAAGTCACGCAATAAGCCCATAATCGCAGGTACGACTGTTGGCGTGAGGATGGTGGAGAAGGCCAAGCCCCCCGTGAGGACGATGCCTAACCCCTGATAGAGTTCTGCTCCCTGTCCGGGAACGATTGCCAGGGGAAACATACCCAAGACGCTGGTGCCAGCGGACATGAAGATGGCTCGCAGGCGATCGCGGGTGGCGTTGTAGAGGGAGGCATCGTAGTCATCGCCTTCTTGTTGCAGTTGCAGGGCGCGATCGACCAGCAAAATCGCGTTATTGACGACCACCCCGGTTAGGATGATGAAGCCCAGAGCGGTGATCATATCCAAAGGTACCACCCAGCCCAGCACCCGATTCACCAGCACCAGACTCAGCAAGGCTCCGCTCATCCCCATGGGCACGGTTGCCATAATCACTAGCGGATACAGGAACGAGCGATACAGCGCCACCAATAACAGGTAGGTAATCAGCACTGAGAAGACGAACGCACTTGCCAGTTGGGACACGGTTTGCGCCAGTTGGTCAGCGGAACCTGCCAGTTCTAACCGATACCCTGCCGGAAGTTGCGATCGCAATGGTGCCAGAATCTCGTTTTCTGTACGCTGAACGATCGTACCCAGGGGCGCATCGGGCGCGAGGGAAATGGTGAGAGAGACAGCCCGTTCCAGATCGACGTGATTGATCACATCCGCACCTGTGGTCTCTCGCACCTCTGCCACATCCCCAAGCTGGAGTTGACGACTGCTGGCAAACAGGGGCAACTGGCGCAACTGCTCCGGCGTTTTCACGGCTGTATTTTGCAATTCCACGGAGACATCCAGTTCTTCTTTGCCATCAATGAATTTAGATGCTAACCGTCCGCCCAGCGCTGCTTCCACCAGGGAACCGACTTCCGCTTCTGATAGCCCCATTTCTGCCAGCCGCGCCCGGTTGGGGATGACCTGAATTTCTCCGGCTCCCATGACAAAGTTCGATCGCACGTTGCGAACTCCCGGCAATTCCCGCAATTTGCCGGTAATGTCCCGTTCCAGTTCACTGAGTTGATCGAGATCAGCGCCGACTATATCCACATCAAACTCTTTACCCGGATCGCGGAAGATGGAAATCCGCGTCGGGATGACAAAGCGATATCCGGCGAAGTCTCCGGCTTTTGCCCGTAGCCGATCCACCATTTCCGCCAGTCCAGCCGTTGTAGCAAACTCTGGCTTGAGAATGGTGGCAATCCCGCGCAAGGCTCCCGGACGATCCACGTACATAATCCGATCGACTTCTGGCTGCGATCGCAAAAACTCCTGCACAGGTTGCGATTGCTCGATCGCTTCGGGAATGCTGGTTCCAGGCATAGGTTCCGCTCTCAGCACCACCAGGTTGCGGTTCCCTTCTGGTAAGTAATCGGCGGGGGGCAACAGCAAAATGCTGACAATCAGCAACCCTACGGGAATTCCCAGCAGCAACAATCTGCGTCCCACTCGTCTGCGTCCAATTGCCCAACTGACGGTGGCAGCCAGAAAATTTTCCAGCTTGGTTTGAAAGCGACGAAATACATCGGAGGTGCGGTAAATAGCTTGCTGCACCTTGCCAAACCAACTGGATGCGGGAGGAATTGCTGCTTGAGCATCAGCCGATAACATCCGCTGGGCTTCCGACTGATCGAGGAACAAGCCGGAGAGCATCGGCACCAGGGTAATGGCGGCAAACAGGGAAAACAGCGAAGCACAGGACAACGCGATCGCCATATCGGTAAACAGTTGTCCTGCTTCTCCGGTCACCATAATTAGTGGCAAAAACACGACCACATTGGTGAGTGTGGAACCGAGCATGGCTGCCCACACTTCTTGAGTGCCCTCGATTGATGCCCGCATGGCACTTTTCCCCTTTTGCATGTGGGTGAAAATGTTTTCGATCACGACGATCGCGTTATCCACTACCATCCCCACGGCAAACGCCAGCCCTGCCAGACTGATAATGTTCAGCGATCGTCCCAGCAGCGACATTACAATGAACACCATCACCAGCGTGGTGGGAATCGTTAACGCAATCACCGCAACCGTGCGAAGCGAGCCGAGAAACAGCACCAGCACCAGCGTTGCCAGCACGGCTCCACTAATCAGGTTGCCCTGCACCAGAGAAACGGACTGTTCAATGTACTGGCTTTCGTCGTAGTTGTAGACAAACCGGATGCCCTCTCCCTGACGATTCAGTTCTGCTTCCAGTTGGGTAATGGTATCGCGTACCCCTTTTGCCACCAGGGGCACATTCGCGCCTACTTGCCGAATCACACCCACTGCGACCGTGGGTGTACCGTTAAACACTAGGGCACTATCCTGCACCTTGCGCCCCATTCGCGCCTGTGCCACATCCCGCAGGTACACTGTTCCCGATGCATCTCGTCGCAGCACAAAGCCTTCAATTTGGGATAGATCCTGCGATCGGCTCAGGGTTCGCACCCGATATTCTCGCCGCCCCAGCACGAGAGGACCGCCGCGAATATCGCGGTTGTTGGCTTGCAGGGTTTGCACCACATCCCCAATGGTGAGGTTGCGGTCTGCCAGCGCTCTGGGATCAACCTGCACTTCCACTTCCCGCTGTTGCCCACCCACGATCAAAAATTGTCCCGTGCCTTCCACGCGCCGCAGCCGAGGCACAACCACCTCTTCAGCCAGATCTCGGAAGCGGTTGGGGTCGCCCTTGCCATCCGTGGGTACGAACGGAATCCACATCATCGGTGAACTGCTACCACCCACCAATTCCACATTGGACTCATTCGCTTCGGCAGGTAAACTGTCCGCCTGTTGCAGACGGTTGATCACGTCTACCAATCGTCCGTTCAAGTCCGCATCGGGTGCAAACTCCAGCGTAATCGCACTGCGTCCAGAGCGGGAATTACTGCTGATTTCTTGCACGCCCAACACCTGCTCCATCTGTTCTTCAATTGGGCGTGTTACCAGGTCTTCCACTTCCGTGGGTCCGGCACCGGGATAGGTGGTGGTAATGGTGATTTCGGGGCGATCGCCGCCTGGTTGCAATTCTAGGGGCAATCCCAATAAGGCGAATACTCCAAAAATTGCCAGCAGACAGAACAAGACAAAGGTGCCGTGCCGCCAGCGCACTGCCAATTCAATAAAATTCATGGGTTTAAGCTTCTAGGGTTTGCTGTTCTGAACCACTTTCACGGGCGCACCATCCCGTAAGGTATCGCCACCGCGCAACACAATATCCTGTCCAGGTTTCAATTCATTGCTGGCGATGGCTACGGTTTCACCCATATCGGTGACCAATTCCACTGGAATTTGTTTGGCTTTGCCATCGGCGATCGCAAACAGTAACCACTGATTTTGCCGTTGGGTCAGGGCATCGCGAGAGACCAAAAAACTGGTGCGATTGGAGGGCATTTCCAGTGTTCCGGTAACCGCCATCCCAGGGAGCAAGCGCTGTCCGCCATTATCTAACCGCACTCGCACCCGCTGCCGTCGCGATGCGGTATCTGCCGCCGGAACCACCGCTGTGATCGTGGTGTGCTGTTGCCACTGGGGCAATGCCCGCGAAGTCAGTTGAATCGGCATTCCCGCCGTGACTCGTCCAGTCAGTTCTTCTGGCAGTTCTAGAAAAATATCCAGGCGATCGCCCGCAATCAGCGAAACAATTTCGCCATTGCTTTCCACATAATCTCCCCGACTCACCAAACGCCGCTCTACCACTCCGGCAGAGGTGGCTTTTACCTGGGTTCGCAACTGGGTTAATCGCGCCTGGTTCACTTCTGCCTGCGCTGCTGCCACATTTGCCCGTTGCGCTTCAATCTCTTCCCGAATTGGACCCGCTTGCGCCTCTGCCAGTTGGGCCTGTGCCTCCAGGCGCTGACCTCGTGCCGCATCTACAGCGGCTCTGGCTTCGACTAATAATCGTTGGGATAATGCCCCCTCTCTCACCAGAGATTCGGTTCGGCGCAAATTATCCATTGCTTCCTGTTCCCGCGCACTGGCAGAACTCAAAGCCGCCCGACGTTGAGCGATGATTTCGGGACGAGTGCCCACCGTAAGACGAGCTAAGTTGCTGCGTTGCTGCGCCAGACGGGCTTGGGCTTGAGCCGTTGCCAACTGCTGATCGGCATCATCCAGCACGGCGATGGTCATTCCCGGTTCCAGGCGATCGCCCGGTTGCACCAACAACTCTTGAATCACGCCGCTGGTTTGAGCGCGAACAGTGGCTCGTTCTGCCGCTTCCACCTGTCCCAAAAGCTGCACCTGCCGAGCCGAACTACCTTGCGATAGGGCGATCGTTTCTACGGCTCTGGGTGGGGGTCCCTGTTGAGCAACGGCGGGCTTGGAGGCTTGGTTGGAAGCGAATGCTCTCCACGTTGCAATGCCGCCCGTAGCTAACACAACTGCCAACACGGCCCACAGCCAGGGCTTTTTGGGATTGGGTTGGGAAGAAGCGATTTCAGATTCAGGGGGTTGCGATGTCGAAACTTGAGAGTCAGGGTTCAATGGGTCGTTTGCTTGAACAGGTGAGTCAACGTTGTTCATAGTTCGCAGGGATTGAAAGGACCAAAGAGCACGAGCGTTGTCTCTATCTGCTTCAGAGTTTTCAGGAGACGGATAAATTACCCGTAAACGGTTTGTGAAAAAAGATTTATATTTGCTTTACACTTCCTTACCCCAATCACGATCAGCACGATCAGGAGGAGGGTTGAGTGCAAGGATTGAGGGCAGAGCGAGTTTGAGGAGTTGGATCTTGTACCAGGGGAAGGACGATGGTAAAGGTGGAGCCTTGACCGATGTGACTGACTAGTTCGACCTGTCCACCGTGGGATTGAGCGATCGCTGCCACAATCGAGAGGCCCAGTCCATAGCCTTCGCTGTGCAGCTCGCCAGTAGCCCGCACAAATCGCTCAAAAATTCGCTTTTGATCGTCGGGGGCAATGCCTTCGCCAGCGTCGCGCACCCAGAAATAGGCATAATCGCCTTTCACGGATGATCCTAGAGTAATTGGGTCACCGGGCTGGGTGTGGCGAATGGCATTTTGCACCAGATTCATCATGGCTTGAGTCAGGCGTTGTCGATCCACGGTGATTGGGCTTAATCCCTTCGATTCCAAGCGCCAATCTCGTTCTGCGAGACCTCTAGCTTTGAGGTAAATTTCCTCTGTCAGCCAGTCCAGTTCTTCCGGCTTTAGCCGCAAAAAATCCGAGCGCTCCGCTTTTGCCAGCAATAGTAAATCATGCACCAAGCGGCTCATGCGCTCTAATTCATCCATCACCAGAGCGATCGTTGCTTCCCGTTCGGGCTGATATTTCAGCATTTCCAGATGCCCCTGAATCACCGTGATTGGGGTTCGTAACTCGTGGCTGGCATCTTTCAAAAACTCTTTCTGGCTGTCGAAGGCGGCTTGCAGGCGATCGAGCATTTCATTGACGGTCGTGGTTAGTTCAGCGATCTCATCCTTCCCCTGCACTGGAATTCGCTGGGTCATGTCTGATTCGGTGATGGAGTGCGCCATCTTAGTTAACAGACGTAACGGATATAGCACTCGCCCTGCTGTAATCCAAGCAATCAGGAAGAAAACCAGTAGCAAGCCAAAGGTAACTTGCATGACCAGCCCGATCGCGCTTCGAGCCGTTTGGTACTCTGGGGTGCTGTCATTCAAAACCACGATCGCGCCAGTTTCATTCGTTGCTTTCCAGGTAACCGGTTCGGCAACGTAATAGAGTCTTCTTCCTCCAGCATCAATGTGTTGACGATGTTCTCCAGTCACCTGAAGCCAGTCTTTTATGAGTTCTGGATGCTGCTTCAATAAGTGCGATGGCAAGTCTGGTTTTGTATCGTAGATACGATCGTTGACTAGTGTAATCACATACTCATCGCGGGTTGAAACGTAACTCGATAACAACCGATCAAACAATACGTAAATGTTGCCAGGTCCCTGTTTACCCTTTTGCCGATGCTTCTCAACCAATACATTGAATTGATTTGCTTGTTGCAAAGCGGAATCTTCAGCCTGAACTCGAATGCGATCGCAAAAGATGCTGTAAGTGGTTTGAATGGAAATAAAGACTGTACCCGTGGTCAACAGAAAATACCAAACCAGCAGTCGAGTTCGGACGCTGAAAATCGCACGATGCCAACTGCTCTTCACCATCTATAAAAGCCCTGCTGAGATGCAAAAATCATGAGTAAAAGAAGGATAGAAATAACCTGAAATGTTTTCTAGGCTTTCTTGTCCATCAACAGTGGAGGATTCAGGTAAATATCTAATAAAAGATTTATGAAAAAGTTTTTATACTTCTATTTTTTGTCGGCGCATTTGAATTATAGCCGTAACTATGTGAAGCGCGAAGGCGAGGCAGAATGCCTACCCAGATCAACTTCCCAACACTTAGAACTAAACTGTTGAGGACTGAGAGCCTACTACCGCTCGCTGGTTTTACAACTCAGTGATCATAATGGGTGAGCCGATGTGTTTTTGGGGTGCGTTTGCATCTTCGATGGTGACTGCAACTTTAGCAACCAGATTCTTAGAGCGGTAGACTTTGGGAACGGCGATCGTTTGCGAGAAATTCCCACGCTCGTCCACTTCAAATACTTCGGTTAAAATTGCCTTCTTATCGTCGGTTGTGTAGGGCGCAGCCGGAGAAACAACAGTCCACAGGGCATAGACTTTACCGGGCGGCAGGGGTGGCAAATTTTGAACAGCGATCGTGGCTTCTAAACTTTTTGGATCAACCACAACTTTTGCAGATGCCTGACTGTTTGCATCCGTTGCATTGAGCACATAAGTGAGACCGGCGGACGGCTGTGGGTTTCGTTGAGCTGTTTGCAAGGTTTGCTGCAAGCGGTAATTGTTAATCCCCAAGGCAATGATCAAGGCGGCAGCAGCAACCTCTAAAGCACTGCGCCAGGAGAGTAGTTTCCGTGGTGCGATAGAGAGTGGAGCGGAACTCGCCGCAGTCGCTGCTTCTAAAATCTGAGAGCGCAGATGCGCGGAAGGTGCAACTGGAGGAGGTGTATAAGCTGCTTCTAATGCCGCTTGCATTTGATTAATCTCTTCTGCGATCGCCGGATTTTGTGCCAGAAGTTGCTCAAACTCTGCGGCTTCCTCCGGGTCAAGATCACCCAGCACATACCCCGCAACCAGTAACTGTAATTCTTCTGAAGGCATCGACATAGCCATAATTATAACGATCAAGCGAAATTTGTAAGGGTTTGGCGTAATCTAAGCAATCCCCTTCTGGCTCTAGCCTTCACTGTACCGAGGGGAATTTCCAGGCATTTAGCAATTTCCGTTTGGCTCAAGCCATCGTAATACGCCATTTTTAATACTTGTTGCTGGTTGTCCGGTAGCTGTGCCAGCGCTGTACTAACCTCCTGAGATTGCTCATCCTGAAAAGCCCGCTCCAGCGGAAGATTGGGTGCCAATTCGGATGGTTCAGCGGTTCGCCAGCGATTGAGCATCCCACGGGCACTCTGCCGCGATCGCAATCGATCTTTTGCCCGCGATCGGGTCAAGATTGCCAGAAACGTTCTCAAAGATCCGCGTTTGGGGTCGTAGGAAGTTCCTTTGGCTAAAGTCAGAAAAATGTCTTGAGTCAAGTCTTCCGCTTCTTGAGGATTTCCCAATGTGTTGAGTGCCAACCCATAGACCAGTCCAACGTGGCGATCGTAAATAATACCAAGCGCAGCAGCCTGACCATTCTTGAGTGCAAGAAACAATTCTGCATCTGACTGGCTTAGTAGTGGTGTTTCTTGATGCCCAGATTGCTCAGATTGCATACACCTCGTTGCTCACTTTGCCAGCCGCAAGTATAGCACCATCCATCACGGACTACACTTGCGGCAGTCGTATCCGTTCTCTGTAATAGAGCCAGCAGCGTGTTAGTTAGATTAGGCGGGTTGCAGAATGCCGCGCAGTTCTCCAGCTCGGTTTTTTTGGGTGTGGATATCGATATAGAGCTTCCCTTCAGATAATGCCTGAAGTTGTTCACTGGTTAGTGGGTACATGCCTGATAACTTGCCTCCCAGTCCTGACTTATTTAAATCGACTGTCAGCGCATATTGAAATGGACCGTTTTGATCCGGATTGCCCCGATGGATGTGAGCCGCAGAGGTGATCTTGGGGTTGGGAGGATTCACCGGATCAGCGACATAATCGCGAAGAGGGCTGGATAAATCGGCAAAGCTACCTTGAACCATTAAGCGATCGCCCTTCAACATTGCTTTCACTTTCCCCGTTGCTGAAGTAGAGGGCGCATTGGGTACCACATTCTTACTAGACAAAACTGCCTCATACCGCTTGGTTGCTTTATCCATCATCATTCCCTGTGCCAACCAGTCGGCAGTTGCATCTTGATTGATCGACTGGTGCACTGGAGCTATTGCCGTTGGCTGCAAATCGGTTTTGCTGAAAACAGGGGCTGAAGTGCTGATCAACAGCAAACACGTCATCGCGCTCAACAAAAAATTAAATAGGGTTCGCTGTGTCCTTCTCATAATTCAATCATGGGTAAGATTTCAAACAACAGTACGCAGCTATTGATTGTTTGGATGCATGGGTATAGCTGAGTTTTCGTTAGCTGACCATCGCTATATAGTCCGCGGAGTCACAGTCAGGTTTTCCTGCATGAGCTTTGTAAAGTTCATATGAAGTATCCGTAGAAACGTCATCCGTTTTTTTACGGCAAGCGTACTTCCCTCGAATCAAGCGACGGCTCCCTTAGGAGTTACAGTTGCTTGTCCATTGGTTGTTTTCTACTTCAACGTCGCCTTTGTAGCAGTCGGTTGATAAACCGGATGGCACAGATGCGATCGCGATCATTCACCCAAAAGGACTATCTAATGAAACTTCAAACATTGAGTACTGTGATTACCGCATTTGCCACCGCCGCCCTCGTGGACTTCAGCAGCGTTGCTAACCCAGTCAATGCTGCTACGTTAGCAGGTCTAACAGATGACAACACCCTGCTTGTATTCGACTCTGCCAATCCTGGCGCAACGAATAGCATTCAGGTTACTGGTGTAGATGGATATCTGTTAGGAATTGACTTCCGCCCTGCCAACGGTTTAATCTACGGTCTCTCGAATACCAACAACCTTTACACAATTGATCCCTTGAGTGGATCTGCCAACTTCATCAGTACGCTCTCTGTACCGTTTAATGGCGGAGTCAGCTCCGGTGTAGACTTTAACCCAGCCGCCGATCGCCTGCGTGTAGTAGGCACCAACGGGCAAAACTTCCGCATCAACGTTGACAACGGCGTTGTCGCAGAAGATGCCCAACTGAATCCTGGCACTCCCGCTATCACGGCGGCAGCTTACACCAATGTTGACAACGACCCCGCAACAGGAACAACTCTGTATAACATTGACACAGCTTTAGGTCAGTTGTTGATTCAAAATCCGCCCAATGCAGGCACCCAAGTTGCCGTTGGTTCTCTCAATATCAGCAACCTCGAATCTTCAGCCGGATTTGATATTATCACTGCAAACGGAGTGAACACTGCCTTTGCTGCACTCACTGCTCACAGCATTACCAGCCTGTATAGCATTGATTTGGCAACAGGTTCAGCCACAAAGATTGGTTTGATTGGTGATGGTAAAACAGAACTGATTGGTCTTACGTCTGCTCCAGCCGCTGCTGTACCAGAACCTACAACAATGGCAGGGCTAGCGTTGGCGGGTGCAGGTTTAACAGCGGCACGCCGTAAACGGAAGCAATCTGCCGCATAGATTGATGCGATCGCCAACGTTAACTGATGGGAGTGGGCATGAAGTCCAGTTTGGCTCACTCCCATTTCTTATATTTGTAAACCCGACGCAAGCAAATCGCTGACAGCGTGGTGATCCACAGGCTTTGAAAACAAGTACCCTTGCATATAGTTGCAGCCTAATGCTTTGAGTGATGCCAATTCTTCAAGCGTTTCTACACCTTCAGCAATTACGCTCAATCCTAATTTAGTTGCCAACATTAAAATTGTTTCGCTGATATCCCATTTTTTGCCATTCACGAAGGAGCGATCAATTTTTAGAGCATCAATGGGCAAATCCTTCAACCGCCCCAGAGAGGAATAACCTGTACCGAAATCATCAACATAAAATTGAATTCCTAATGCTCTGAGGTCTGAAAGCATCGCGATCGCCGCCTCATGATTTTGGATCAGCGAACTTTCGGTGATTTCTAATTTCAAACTATGGGGAGCAATGTTAGTTGTTTGAATAACGTGTAAAATCTGTTGCGTCAAATCAGGTTGAAGCAGTTGCAGGGTCGAAAGGTTGACACTCATCGTCAAGGGGGGGTGAGTTGGAAATTGCTGCTGCCAGGAGTGCAATTGGTGGCAAGCCTGGTTTAAACTCCATAAGCCCAGTTGGTGGATCAACCCTGTTTTTTCAGCTAGAGGAATAAATGTGGTTGGAGAAATCCACCCTTTGCTGGGATGGTGCCAGCGGGCGAGGGCTTCAAAACCGATGATCTGGTTTTCCTGGGTTGCAACAATCGGCTGGTAAAACAGTTCAAGTTCTTGGTGATCAAAGGCAGCGTAAAAATCATTCTCCAACTGTAACTGCTCAATCTCTAATTCAGAGATGATGCTGACAGAAATTGCTGGCTCATGCTCGATCGCCTCAGCCAAGCAGGTCAGGCGGTTGGTATTGTGAATCGCGATGTTTAGCAGCCGTTGCCCTTCTTCCGTGAGAACGCCAAGATGCCCTGTATGCAGCAGTCTCAAAGCACCATGAATTGAGGTTAATGGAGTCCTCAGCTCATGACTGACCAGGACGTTAAATCAGACAATTGACTGGCGATCGCAGCGTCTGAACAATGAGCTTGTTGAAAGTGCAGCAAATGGTCATTACTCGGTTCAGTCATAGAATTTACCCTGAGAGAAGTCGCACGGAGGCTGCTGTTAGTCATACGATGTGAGTTCTACTTGTTCCAAGTTTATAGAAGTAGTGCAGGTAATAGTTTAGATAGTGTCTAATCAATCCTTGATGGCTCAATGGATAATTCAAAATGTAAAAATGAACTACCCCGCCGCAAGCGGACGGGGTATCAGAATCAAAAAAGAGCAAG
>JACYLN010000065.1 GCA_015272515.1 Leptolyngbyaceae cyanobacterium C42_A2020_001
AATTTACCGTCCTATCTAGCTTTCCAGTTCCCTAGTTTTGTCAGTCAAACAGGTGCGATCGCTGCTAGTAAAAATTGTTGTAATTAAGTCCAAATGCAGTTTTTATAGACGCTGAACGCTATGTTTGATTGAATCTAAATCGGTGTAGCGGTCAGCTACATTAATCAGACTATCACTCGTCATTGATCGTAAACTTACGATTTCTACCTGAACACCTCGATAGGCAATCACATTGGCTGCATAAGCAAGGTTACCATCCCCACTCAGCAGCACGATTGTGTCGCAGCAATCAGCTAAAAGCATCATATCTACAGCAATTTCAACTTCTACGTTGGCTTTCTTCGAGCCATCAGGAAACTGAATCAAATCCTTTGCCACTACTCGATACCCATTGCGGCGCATCCAGTGAAGAAATCCCTGCTGTTTCTCATTGCTGCGATCAACCCCAGTATAAAAATAAGCTCGCACCAGGCGGCGATCGCTGACTAAACACCGCAGCAACTTCACATAGTCAATTTCAATATTGAGATAGGATGCCGCATAAAACAGGTTCGAGCCGTCAATTAAAATAACAACCCGCTGGTTGATTGTATCAACGTGGAAGTTGTCAGTAGTTGACTCGTAGGAGAAACGGTCTTGAAAAGATTGAGGTCGTTGTGCAGTTGTAGAAGAGAGTTCTAAAGAAAGATCGTGGGGTGATGGTTCTAGGTTGGTTGGTTGGGAATGATCTTTCTTCGGTCTTGGAAGCAACTGCATTGTAGGTCATCCTCTCAAACGATTCAATTTGTGTGCCCCGGTGGAATGCTCTCGACTCCAATCTATCAAGTAACTCAACCACCGAAAATTGACCAAAAGCATTAAACTGTTTACAAATCTGCAATTAAACACTTTTGTAAAACCCATGCATTGTTGATTAAATAATTTCCGAGGCGATGCACTAAAGTTAGCCCTCAACTGTTCTTTTCAGGACAAGCTCACTAGTAACAGCAACAGTAAAAAGACTTGTAACAGCCTCACAAGCAATGGATTAACCGTGAGGCAATAAGCTTAATAATTTCTTTAAATTATTTGCCCATAGTAGACCCTGAATTAGAAGATGTAAAGATGTTTTTTGTCAAGATAAGTGTACTAATTGTCAACTCATTTTTACGTAAATCCGCTGTTTTCAGGTTCTTTGCTGACTGCTGTATTTCAGTATCTTTAATCAGTGTAAAGAAATATGTAAATCCTGAGAGCGCATCTCAGGAGAGGATAAACTTTATAACGATCTTCAGGTTTTTTTAAGATTCTTTGTTTGAGTTTCAGTGCGCGATCGCGCACTGAAATGTTCGTGGATTAACCTGAAGTAATTAATGGCATTCAGTCGTTTTCGATTGATAAAACTCCTGTCTCATCATCACTTTTGCACGAGGTTATCGCATGTCAATTCTTCCTGGCACACCTGTTAAGCTTCCCAACGGTCGTGATGGAGTTGTCATTCCGTCGCCCCATTTAACGCCCGGTCGTGTATTAGTGAAAGTGAAAACTGGCAGAAAACGTTGGTTCAAAGTAGACGAGTGTACACCAGTACTTTTACCCAGCAGTATTAATGATTCAAGAATTGTTCGTTAATTCAACAATCTCTTCAAAACAAAAATCGTCTACAAGTTGAGTTAACGCGCCAGCCAATCGACTCTGAGTACTGGGAATTTGCTCAATCAAGCTATAAACCAGTTTAGCGTTAACTTTAGTTGCTGCTTGGCGTAATTCAGCAATCCACTCTGGCGGCATAATTGATAGGCTCTCAGCAGTTAACGAAAGGTTATCCGCTTCGGAGTTGGCTAAACGATTTTCATCACTAAACGGTGGGCTATCCGCATACACATAGCTCACTCCCAAGTATTCCGTCATCTTCTCAAAAATTTCTTCGGTTCTAAATGGCTTTCTCACAAAGTCGCTACACCCCATGTCCAGCGCAACTTTTCGGTCTTCCTCAAACACACTACCTGTCAACGCAACAATGATCGGCGGTTCCTGATGATTCGCAAGACTCGCCGCCTTGATTTGCTTCGTTGCCTCGTAACCATCCATCACAGGCATCCGAATATCCATCCAAATCAAATCAGGAGACCAAGCTTGCCATTGAGCAATGGCTTCTTGCCCATTGGTTGCTTCTTGCACCTCAAATCCAACAGGTCTTAATAGTTCAAGCAGAATCTGCCGATTCTCGGCTTTATCCTCCACAATTAAAATTCGATAAGTTGGTTGATTTGCAGCCAACCCAACGATTTGACGAGCGGGCACTGTCTCTTTTCGGAGACCCGTTCCAACAGCTTGAGTTTGAATATGAAACTGAAACGATGCCCCTTCTCCGTAAATGCTACTGGCAGTGATCTCTCCACCCATCAATTGAACAAATTTTTGGCTAATAGCCAACCCCAATCCGGTTCCCTCCTGCGATTTGTGCCCTGTTTCAGTTTGCACAAAAGGTTGAAATAAGCGTTTGAGATCCTCAGGAGAGATGCCAGGGCCGGTGTCTTCGACTTCAAACAGAAGGGTAACGGAGGAAGCCGAGGGAATAGGGGCGGGGGGTGGGAGATTGGGGGTTGACGATTGATGATTAGTGATTGGGGATTGAGGAGGTGAAGAATTTTGCATTTTGCATTTTGCATTTTGTATTTCTTCCCCATCTCTCCTATCTTCTACCTCCTGATCTCCTACCTCCTGATCTCCTACCTCCTGACTCCTGACTCTCAAGGTCACTGTTCCTTCACTAGTAAATTTGATGGCATTGCCAATGAGATTCACAAGTACTTGACGGAGTTTGCTTTCATCGGTGCGAATGTACTTCGGGAGGGAATTAACACGCTCGATCGCAAATCGTAGCCCTTTTGATTGAGCTTTGAACTGAAACATTTGATAGAGCCAATCTAACAGGTCATGAAAATCAAATTCGGTTTCAGTTAAGGTAACTCTACCAGCCTCGATTTTGGACATTTCCAAAACATCATTAATTAGTGTCAGTAAATGTTCTCCACTACGGTTGATCGTGTTTAACTGTTCTTGCTGTTGGGGGTTGAGCGCACCGCCGCGAATTAAAAGCTGGGTAAAGCCGAGGATAATATTGAGTGGCGTTCGCAGTTCGTGGCTCATATTCGCCAGAAAAACGCTCTTGGCCCGGTTGGCAGTTTCGGCAGCTTCAACCGCTTTTTGTAAGTTAACCTCTGCTTGTTTGCGATCAGTAATGTCGCGCACCATCACTAACACTTCGTCATCACCACAAACTGCAATCCGGACTTCTTCATCATGCACCTGATCATCAATTTCAAGCCGTTGTTCGTAAACTTGTAGTTCTCCGGTTTCCAGTGCTTGACGCATATATTTCATGCGTTCTTGAGCGCGATCGCGGGGTAACGAGTCGAAAACGGTTTTGCCGGGAGATAAGCGTGCCGAGTTTAATAAATTAAATTTGCCACCATTCATTACATCAAGGTAGGTGCCATCATCGCGAAGCCGTAGCAGTAAATCAGGGATGGCGTGAATCAAAGCACGATTGGTGGCTTCGCTTTGCTGTAAAGCGGCTTCTGCTTGTTTGCGATCGGTAATATCATGCGCCACCCAAAGCACGGTTTCTGTAGAGAGGGGCGAAATGTTGGCAACGTACCACGTTTCTTGTCCAGCAAGGTTAAAGCTATATTCAACACTGATGGTTTTTTGAGTTGTCAGAACTTGCTGAATATAGTCTACAAATTGGTCTGCTTGTTCAGCAGGAAGCAATTCATGTTCTGTTTTACGGATTAATTCTTCGGCATTAGAGGCTCCAAATAACTGAGAAGGATTAGTTGCTGCCTTTAAATAGCGACCATGTGCATCTTTGACTAACACAATGTCTGTCATGACCGAAAAGAGGGTTCGCAGTTCTGCTTCAGAGGCTTTGAGGGCTTCTTCTGTTTTTTTGCGATCGCTGATGTCAGTCATCACTCCGTCAATGCAATCATCTTCTAGATTGAAACGAGCTGAAAACAAACCCCAAAAAACTGAACCATCTTTTCTGCGAAATTGAGTTTCAAAGTTGTAGATAGCACCTTGAACTTTAAGCAGATTAAGCGCCCGTGGACGTTCTTGCGGATCAAGATACAAATCGGTTGTTCGCTTAATGCCAACAATTTCATCGGCTGAATCGTATCCTAACGTAGTAATCAGGCGTTCATTGACATCTAAAATCAAGCCATCTTCAGACCTAACTCGAAAGATGCCAGCTTGGGAATTATCAAAAATGTTACGAAGTTTGGCTTCACTACGGCGCAGGGCACTGGCAGAAATCTGTAATTTGCGGATGATTAAGGCGGCAATTCCAGCCAGGAGTAGGGCAGCCAAACCATAGAATCCAGTGCGATAAGCCTCTGCGGTTTTTAGCGCCTGTTCGTAGTGACGATCGTAGGCTCGCACTAAGGTTTCGCTTTGGCTGGCAGTTGGCAATGCCATGATCGTTTGAGCTAGATTGTTGACTGTTGGGTGTGTAGTCAGGATGGTTTGAGCGTCAGCGATCGCCGTTTTGAGTTCGGGATTTGCTGCGGTGGATGGATTCGCTGAAAGCTGCTGAATATCGCGCCGAATTTGAGGTGCAACTTCTTTAATTGAGGTGCTAAACAGGAGCGTATTTCGCAGTAGGGAATTGAGTTGAGCATTTAGAACAGGCGAAGTTCTTGAATTCACCGTTAACCGCATAACTGTAGCTGGAAAAGCATTCAGAGCATTTTTAAGCGCGGTGTTCTGGCTTATAAATTGTTGGATGAGTTGCTCTTTTGTTTGCCACGTCTGAGCATATTGCTGTAAAAGCTGTTCCAGTTCTACCTGACTAGTTTTATCTAAAAAAATGGGAGTTTCTTTCAATTCAATTTGCAGTCTTTTTAGTTTATTTAACTCAGTCTTAATAGAATTTTGCTGGGTTGGTATGTTGTCTTTTGCTAACAATACATTTTGATTAATTCGGGCATCACTCGCTTGTACTTGACGTAAATACTCAACGTAGCGGATGTGCTGATGAAAATTGACTGCTTCAGATTTAACCCATAAGAAACAGCCCAATACCCCTCCGCCTAAAAACACAGCCGCGATCGCAACCGTCGGTAAACGGTATTGCCGCTTGAGAAAAGTTTTTTGGCTTACCTGGTTTGTCATTCGGTTAATGGTTTTGGTAATCGTAAAGTACGGGCGGTAGAATCAAAGCATTCAATCATCCTATTCAATCCATTCATAAACCCTTTACCACTGTTAATCCATTGTGGAGGAAGAATTGCTTAGACAACGGTAGCCGTTAGATTTTTTATAGAAGGATATAATTCAAAAGCGATCGCTAATGCTTTCTGGCTTCGATAAACCACTCCTAACTCGAAAACTAGAGGATTCTCTGGGCAAGACTGCGGGTTTGGACGTGGGCAAAATTCAATCTACTTTTGTCCGTTGCCACCTTCTTGCATATCCGTTATGACTTCTAGCCACCCCTCAAAGGGAGACATCCTGCTCGTTGATGATACCCCCGACAATCTGCGGTTACTGTCAACCATGCTCATCAGCCAGGGCTATGACGTTCGGAGTGTTCGCAGTGGTTCAGCAGCCCTGATGGGCGTGCAGGCTCAACCCCCCGATCTCATCCTGCTGGACATCAATATGCCAGAAATGAATGGCTATGAGGTTTGTGAACGGTTAAAGAGCAGCTTAGACACACGAGAAATTCCTGTTATTTTCATTAGCGCGTTGAATGAAGTGTTCGATAAAGTCAAAGCTTTTACTGCGGGTGGCGTAGACTACATCAGTAAACCGTTTCAGGTAGAAGAAGTTTTGGTTCGTGTTGAAAATCAGCTAAAAATTCGTCGCTTACAGGTGAAATTGCAACAAGCGTTAGAACAGGAACGAGAGTTGAATCAACGGATTGAGGAATTGGCAACGCTTGAAGAACGAAACCGTATTGCCCGTGATATTCACGATTCCCTGGGGCACGCCCTTGTGGCGTTAAACATTCAAATGGAAACAGCACTAGCGCTATGGAAAGATAATCCTGATAAAGCTTATGAGTTTTTGGTGGAAGCCAAACAATTAGGCTCTAATGCGCTGCAAGCAACACGAGTATCGGTTTCGGGACTGCGAGCCGATCCGTTGCAGGGGCAATTGCTGGAAGACGCGATCGCCCAATTGACTCAGGAGTTTTGTCGCACAACCGGAGTACAACCAAACTGCCGGATTCAACTGACCAGCCCCCTCTCCAATAAAATCAGTACGGTTTTGTACCGCATTGTGCAAGAAGGGCTAACCAACATTTCCAAACACGCGAATGCCACAGTCGTTGACATCGATATTCACCCCACAGAAACGGGCTTATCCCTCACCATCCAAGACAATGGCAATGGCTTTCAAGTTGATGCCAATCGTACAGGATTTGGGCTTCAGGGCATGAATGAACGAGTTGTGGCTCTGGCAGGAGAGCTGAACATCACCAGTCAACCAGGATCAGGATGCTGCATTACAGCTACGCTACCAACCGAGCCTAAACCCCCTTAGCACGAATTTGACAGAGTCAGAACAGACTTCATCCTCCCAACATTTTTCAGCAGGAGGCTTGGGGTAAGGTCAAATCGGTTTTCATCAAACGGATGTTTCCTTATCAAATTAAGAACTTTTTTGAAAAGCCCTCAATTTCAATTAGTCTTTGAAAAGGTTCGCGATCGCCCCCTTGCTCCGCTCCCTCTTACACAACCCCCTTCCCACCGTTGAATGTCTATGATCCGTGTGTTGTTGGTTGAAGACCAAGAGATTGTGCGACGAGGTTTGAAAACGTTGCTGGAAACTAAGCCAGATATTCAAGTGATCGGTGAGGCGGGCAACGGACAACAGGCAATGAGCGTCGTAGAAACCCTGTATGCCAGCAAAACTATGCCAGATGTGATTTTGATGGATATTCGGATGCCTGTGATGGATGGTGTCACAGCGACTCAACAAATTTGCCAAAAATTTCCAGGCTCTAAAATTCTGGTACTCACAACATTTGATGATAGCCAGTATGTGTCTGAAGCTTTGCGCTTTGGAGCAAAAGGATACTTGCTAAAAGATACCCCCTCGGAAGAGTTGGCAGAGGTGATTCGCGCGATTCATCGAGGCTACACCCAATTTGGCCCAGGAATTTTGGAAAAACTGATGGCAACAAGTTCAGTTTCTGAGCCAAGTAAGCCAGAAGAACTCCCACCTGGATTGACGGAATTGACTGCGCGCGAACGGGAAGTTTTACGGATGATTGCTACGGGTGCGAGCAATCGGGAAATTGCCCAAGCACTGTATCTTTCGGAAGGAACGGTCAGAAATCATATCTCCCATATTTTGACACGACTGAATGTTCGCGATCGCACACAGGCGGCGATCGTTGCAAACTCATGTCTCACCTGGTTAGAAGCTAGCAACGAGTAAGCTTGTTTTAACAGTGACAAATGTCATCAGTCCAATCATAAGTGTCATGATTCACAGGTGACATTTATGAGATGCCGGAAAATTCTGGGCTTGTTAACGTGAAATCATCCCTCTGAAGAATTGATGTAAAAACTATCTTTTCTGGAGGGTTCATAAAGCTTCTGCAAATTCCCTTAAAACGATTGGAACCAGGAATACCGGATGCTTTTGAATTGAATAGAGCATAACCGCTTGTAATTAAACAAGCGTTCTTAATCCTCATCTTGTTTTCAGCCCCCAAACAACACTCAAGGAGTTACAATATGCAACTGTTCTACCGCATTCAAGAATTTACTCTTTATATTCGGCAACTTTATGCAAGTAGCTGGCATTTTCCCGCAGCACCAGAAGCTTAATCCATTTTATGTTCCAGCTATCGAATGCCCCAACGATGCATATGCAAAATTTTTCTAGATACTCCCACTCCGTATCTGCGGTTCAAGCAAACGCGTACAACAATTCAGAAATGAATTCAGAGACTTTACTAGCCTCCTCAATTCTGATTTTTCCAATTGTTTTTGTTTTGGTTCTAATTGGTTACAGGCGATATAAAGCTAGAGTTTTAAGAGTGCAAATTGCTGCTCTAGAAAAACTATGGCAGCTAAGTCCATCTAAAGAATTTTTCTGATGCCAGATAGTATAAAAACTATCTTTGTAGCAAGGTTTTTTAGTGAAGCGCTCGACTGAAGTTTCAACCTTGTCACCCATCTCCGATCCAATAGTTAGATTGGAGATGGGTGGGACTGAGGGTTGGTAAACAGCAGACTTGCGATCGTGCTGACCCTGAATAACGCGCTTGGTGATCTGCTGGTGGTTTATCTTCCGAACGAGGTTCCAGGCTGGGTTGGAACAGTCAATTGGGATGAAGGGCTGCCTGTGGGAGCGGCCGACGTACCATTAAACCGCTGAGGCACCTGGGCAAATCGGTAATTGGTCAGCGAACTGGCGGTTGAGAAATGCTGATTGATAATTGGCAAGCCCGTATTTGCCAATCGAACCAGATCAGGATTTTGCCCAAAGGCTGCTTCCCGCTGGAAGGTTGCTGCATTTTCCAGGTGAGCATTAATGCCACCTTCACTCAGGTATGCCTGGTCAAATTGCTGCCCCGACAATTGCGCCAATCTCCGCAGAGCCGCTTGATACTTAGGTCCGGGTGTGGTTGGCAGAGACACGCCAACCCGTGGCGCAATCCGGCTCAACTCCGTTGCTACGGTTCGCTGCTCGTCAATCTCTGCTTGAGCAAACTGCTTTACTTGAGGACTGGTTGCCCGTTGTAGTGCTAACTGTCCCATCTGAATATTGGCAACTCCGGCTTCACCAGCCGTTAACATGTACTGCCGATCAATTTCGCTAAGTTGACTGTTAGTTGCAGGTGAATTCGCTGGGCGATTGGTTTGGGCTGTAACCACTGAGGAACCTAACGCAATAAACAATCCCAAGAAAACACAGGCGATCGCAACGGCGACTCTCTTAAACATCATTCCATCATCCTTAGTTGAGGTTGCTTCTGCACATACCCCAATCATGATGATTCACTAAATAACTCCCTCTCTCTAAGGGCGGGAATACAGTCAAACCCAATCGTTAGCCAGATCACATCAAGGGCAAATCAGATAAACCTTACTGAGTGAACTGCGCTCGCCTGGCTGGTTTCGAGTGGGAATCTCCATTAGTTATGCTTTCAGCTTTCATACAACTCTAACGGCAAACCATCAGGGTCTTTGAAGAAGGTGAAGCACTTACCTGTGAGGTCATCAAGGCGGATGGGTTCCGTGGGGATGCCTTTGGCGTTGAGATCGGCGATCGCGGCTTCCAAATTCTCAACCTTAAACGCGAGATGACGTAATCCACAGGCTTCGGGATTGTTCACACGCTGAGGCGGGTCGGGGAAGGAGAATAGTTCAATCTGAGTGGTTTCTCCCACCTTCAGGTCAAGCTTATAAGAATTTCTGGCTTCCCGGTAGGTTTCTTGAATAATGGAAAAACCGAGCAATTCCACATAGAACTGCTTAGAACGCTCGTAATCCGCACAGATGATGGCAACGTGATGAATGCCGAGCATATTACACAACTGGCAAAATCATGCCTTCCCGCGCCAGCACACTGTTAGGGAAAACGGCTTCTACCTGAGCCTCAACGCTATCCAAAAAGTCATCCGAGTGGTTCGGGTCGTGGTGGAAGACAACCAGTTTTTTCACGCCTGCGGCTTTAGCAGCTTTCACAGCTTCTTGCCAGGTTGAGTGTCCCCAGCCTTTTTTGGGAGCTTTAGGGTCGTGATATTCTTCGTCGGTGTAGCAAGCGTCGTAAATCAAAACGTCAGCGTTGCGGGCGAGGTGCAGCAAGTTCTCGTCTAAATGGTCTTCGTAATGTTCGGTGTCAGTGGCATAAACGGCGGTTCGTCCCTGGTAAGTGATGCGGTAGCCCATAGCCGTGTTGGGATGATTAAGAGATCCCGTTTCAATGGTGATATCTCCCAACTGCATCACATCGCCAGGAAAGAGGTCGTAAAATTTCAGGTCAGACTGCATGACCTGCATCGGCACTGGAAAGTTGGGGTGAAGCATCTGGTCGTGCAGGCGTTGCTTCATCGTGGCACCGTTCGGCGCGATCGCCCCATAAATATGAAAGCAGTTACCCTTGATGAACGCGGGTACAAAAAATGGAAAGCCCTGGATGTGGTCCCAGTGAGAATGGGTAAAAAACATATAGGCTTCCACAGGCATTTGCTTCAACAGCGATTTGCCCAACATCCGTAAACCCGTTCCTCCATCAAAAATCAGGCGTTTCCCGTCTACTCGCATTTCTACACAAGACGTATTGCCGCCATAACGAACCGTTTCGCTGCCAGGAGAAGGGATACTGCCCCGTACTCCCCAAAATTGGATAGCAAAATCTGTTGGGGAACTCATCTCCTGAGCTGGTTCTTGAGTCGCCTCTGCCGTAAGGTTTGATTCAAGCTCTGACATTGTCTATTACGTTTGCCTTTTCTAGCAGGTCTGTGTATCGATGGACTTGAAGTGGACGGTTTTGGTCATCAACCAGGACAACAGTAGGGGTGTAAGACTTTACCTCTTCTGAAGAAAACTGACCATAGGTCATAATGATCAAGCGATCGCCGACCATTCCCAGACGAGCAGCCGCACCGTTTAACTGAATTTCTCCCGATCCGGCAGGGGCAGCGATGGCATACGTAATCAAACGCTCACCGTTTGACACGTTAACAACTTGCACCTGCTCATAAGGTAGAATGCCCGCAGAGTGAAGAAGAATCTCATCAATACTAATACTGCCAACGTAGTTTAAATTGGCAGCCGTTAAAGTACAGTGATGAATTTTTGACAGAAGAAATGTGCGCTGCATATCCTAAAATGCTTCTTTGCAGTCAAGAAGCGCTGATTGATGAGTCACCCTGGATACTACCGGATACTGTCTATTTCTCATTTTGTGGGAAACAACAGGGTTGCCGATGCTATAAAAGGCGGAAAACGCAATAAATCTTTATAATCAGAGTCCTGGAAACATGATCTAGGTCTCTGATTATAGTTTCTTTAAACGCTGAGTGGCGTTAAATTTACTTGCCGCTGCCTGCCTTGATGCACTGTTCAACCAACGGCATCACCTGGTCAACATCCTTCCAACCTAAAATCTCAGTCACCTTCTTTTCCAGATTCTTGTAAGTTCTAAAGAACTCAGCAATTTCATCTAGACGGTGGGGGGCTACATCCGCAAGTGACTTGATCTGTGTATAACGGGGGTCTTTATCAGGAACACAGAGGATCTTCTCGTCGCGATCGCCGCCATCGATCATCTCCAGCATCCCAATTGGGCGGGCTGCAATCACACATCCCGGAAACGTTGGCTGATCCATCATCACCATGCCATCAAGCGGATCGCCATCATCTGCCAGGGTGTTGGGAACAAAACCGTAGTCAAAGGGATATTGCACTGAGGCAAAGAGAACCCGATCCAGGGCGAACGCATTCAAGTCCTTGTCGAACTCATACTTATTTTTACTCCCACCCGGAATTTCAATCAGGACATTTAACAAACCTGGTTTTGGTTGAGGCGGAATACGAGATAAATCCACAGCGTTTCTCCCAAACAATCAACATCAGCGAGGATTCTTCCTCGACTAGCATTTTAAGGGAATAGGGGACAGTGGAGAGAAAGAGGCAGGGGGAGGGGAGGGAGATGAGGAAGGGTAGGGTAAGTGGGTGAGTGGGTGAGTGAGGGAGATCCACCTACTCTTCTACCTCGCCATTTCCTTCAATCACCAATCCCCTTCACCAGCGGCAAAAATACTGAAACTAACTCTGCCTGGCTTGTAACCAACGTGGGATAGGCGCGATCGCTGTAGTCTTTGCCGGGTTGCAACGGAAAGATGGGATGGGGTTCTAAGGCAGTCCAGGTAGCACCTGCGGCTTGAGTAATTGCCCAGACAGCAGCAATATCCCAGATTTTGGGGGTGGCTTCTACGCCGCCGAGTGACCAACCCGCCGCTACAGTCAGCAGGTTATAAGTGGCAACGCCCAGCATCCGAATTTTGCAGGGAATCGGATTTTGCAAGATCGAAGTGCTGCGGGCACACACGTTAAAAAAGTGGTTAGGGCTGGGTTGTTCAGAACTGGTGCGGATGGGATGACGATTGACGAAGGCTCCAGTGGGCATCTCTAACCCAGAATTGCCCTGCCAGTAGCCATAAAAGGACTGGCGCAGGGGGGGAAGGTGGACGTAGCCGAAGACGGGAGTACCTTTGTAAAGTAAGCCGAGGGAAATACCCCAAAGCGGCAAGCCCCGCGCAAAGTTGGTGGTGCCATCGACGGGATCAATAATCCAGCACCAGTCGGTAGTTGGAAAGATATGCTCAGCCTCTTCGCTGAGAACGCCGTGGTCAGGAAAGGTTTGGTGGATCGCAGTCCTCAGTTCTTCGTCTGCCCAGCGATCGCTCTGGGTCACCAAACTGCCATCGGCTTTTTCATCTGCTTGAGCAAAGCCAACGTCTTGCAACAGGCGATCGCCAACTCGATGGGTGGTTGTTTCGGCAAAATCCAGTACTTGAGTCCAGAAGTCCATTGGGCTGAGAAAGGGGATGGAACTTCCCCACTCTACTGCTTCTATGTCCGTTTCTATGTCCGTGAAACGTCAACCATTAGATTATTTACCCATCAGGTTGCAATTTGCTCCTGAACCCATTTCCGCCACGATCGCACCAAAGCTGTATCATCCTGGGCTTCGGCTTGTTGCAAAAATTGATTCAATCCATCAGCAGCAACGAAGGGAAAGGTGGGGCTAGCATTGCAAGCAACATACTCACCTGCCTGAAGCTGCCAAATTGTGACTTGCTGGTCAACATACTGCCAAACCTCAGGTACGCCGAGTTGCTGATAAATGCTCAATTTACGGCTAGAAGGGTTGGTGATGTCCACATAAGCCAACCGCGATGCCCGATGGTCGCCCAGTTCATGCAACAACACCTGATAGGTATGCCAGCTTACTCCCTGGTAAAACAACTCGGTGAGTTCCATCCCTGGAATGGTCTGGAGGTGCTAGAGTCCCTGGTTTCACCATCTGTTACTCGCCTTCTACAAAGCCATGAAATTCTATTATCACTATCTAATCGCTATCGTGGGCGATGACAGCGGCGATCGCATCCTTTGCTGTCGTCTGGAATTCCTGAACGCTGACGCGGCGCAACAGAAAAATTGCCCCAATCATGCAAATGGCTTGCAACACAAAGACCATGCCGTAGGCAACGACCAGATCCGTGGTTAAGCGCTTGCCGATGTCAAGGGTGGCACCGCCGAGCACGGTTGCCAGTCCCCGCGCGATCGCCTGCGATAAGCCCCAGGCACCAATGAAGGTTCCTGCCGTCTCTGCTGCTGTTAAGTCCAACATCAGCGTCACTGCGCCCGTCGTTGTGACACCAGATGCCAGCCCAAAAATCAGTAGTGCCATTTGAAGGAATTTAGGGTTTGCCGTGAAGCCCGCTGCAATTACCAACGTTAGCGTCAACACCACACCTTGACAGCCAAGGGTTGTAGTTCGTTGCTTCCCAAACCGGGGAGCCAGGAAAAAGCCTGCACCCAAAATACCGATCAAGGTGCCCGTTCCCCAAAAAGCGTTGAGGGTGGCCGTTGATCCGGCAGGCATATTGAACACTTCCCCTCCATAGGGTTCCAGCACTGCATCTTGCAGAAACAAGCCCAGCGTCATTGCCAGCAGAAATGTAAAAAAGAAGCGCGTTTGACGGCTGGCAGTGAGAATATTCCAGGCACGTTTCAGGGTGATTTGCTGCTCGGTGTCGTGCCCCTGAGTTCTGACTGAAAAGCGCGAATACTTTTTCTCAATGCCCCAGGTTGCCACAAACGCTAACCCAACCACCACCCAGGGCACCACCAAAAACAAGCGGTTAACACTACTCTGCAACACTTCCAGGGATGGGTTCGTTCCCACCTGGCGCAGCATAATGCCAATGGTGATCGCGCCGATGATTGTGCCGCCAATCAGCATTGACCAGTCTACGCCTACAATCCGCGATCGCTCTTCTTCTTCCGTTACATCCACCAGCAGCGTCGCAAACGGGGTAGAACTGCAACCAACCGCAATGCCATAAATGCCAAACAACACTGCCAAAAGGCTCGTCCAGGCATAGGTGGAGGCACTCCAGCCCGTGCTTTCTAAACTGGCTCCTACCTGCCACATCACCTGCACCGCGATAAATGCCGTCACCGCCAGGCTGATAGCTCCACACAAAACGTAACCCGTGCGATGCATTCCAAAGATGGGGCGCGTATCTGACTGTTGCCCAAACCAAACGCGGGTTGGAGCGACGAAGAGGGTCACGGCAAGAACCGCACTGGCGATCGTAGCGGGTACACCCAGTTCTTTAATTAACACCCGGTTGAGCAACCCAAACAGCAACACCGACATCATCCCCAGCCCAAGCTGAAATAGCCCCAACCGAATCATAGTGAAGAGGCTAACACGAGGTAGGGGAGCGGCGTTTGCCGAGGGTAGATCAGAGTAATTGCTACTTTCCATATCCAAAGTTAGAGACGGTTTCAAAAAGAAGGCGTTGAGCCTATTTCCAAAGAGTGTTTTATCCAGCCTGCTTTCCAGAATAAAGCCCGGAGACGGTTTGTATCGCGTTAGACTCAAAGCTGTAACGTTCTGTAAAGCTCTTTGAGGAATCGATTTGTGGATGCGATCGCACTTAAACCCAACGGCCCCAGCATCGCACCTCTGGGGATTGGCACCTGGCAGTGGGGCGACAAACTGTTTTGGAGCTATGGCAAAGATTACGGCGTAGACCAGGTACGAGAGGCATTCTTTGCAGCACTTGAAGCGGGTATATGCTTCTTTGACACGGCTGAGGTGTACGGCTTTGGCGAGTCCGAGCGGCTTCTGGGGCAATTCATGAAAGAAACCGATCAACCCGTTCAAGTGGCAACCAAGTATTTTCCTTTGCCTTGGCGGTTTGGTGCTCAAGCGGTGGAAGATACTTTGACTGCTAGTTTAAAGCGCCTCCAGGTTGATCACATTCCGCTGTACCAGGTTCATGCCCCGCTGGATTTTTTGATGGGGCAACGCACGCTGATGAATGCGCTGGCAGACGAAGTGGAAAGGGGCAGAATTGGTGCGATCGGGATCAGCAACTACTCTGCCGAACAAATGCGGAAAGCCCACAAATATCTGACAGCCCGGGGTATTCCTCTCGCGGTCAACCAGGTGCGTTACTCGCTGCTAACTCGCCAGATCGAAAGCAATGGCATCTTTGAAACCGCACGGGAATTGGGCATCACGATTCTTGCCTACAGTCCTCTGGCCCAGGGTTTATTGACTGGGAAGTACACGTCTGAATCGGCTCCTACCCCTGAGGGTGCTCGTCGCATTGATCCGCGATTTAAGGAGAAAGGGTTGGAAAAAATCGCGCCGTTAATTAATGCGTTAAAAGCAATTGGCGAAACTCATCAGCGCACACCCGCTCAAGTTGCGCTTAACTGGCTAATTGCTCAAGGCAATGTCATTCCAATTCCGGGAGCAAAAAATGCCAATCAGGCGCGACAGAATGCGGGGGCACTGGGTTGGAGCTTGAGTCCGGATGAGATCAGTCAGATTGAGCAGTTGAGTCGGGATTGGAAGTAGGAGAATGGGTGAGGGGTGAGGGGTGATAGGGAAGCGAGAGGGGAGATAGGGGAGATGGGGGTGTTTCGGGAGTGGGGTTTTAGTGCAACCAGTTGGCAGGGGAAACGGGGTGAGTATTGGGTGCTGGCTCAAGTTCTGCTGATTTTAGGATTTGTGGCATTCCCGGTTTATCGTTCTGCCCCTTGGGATGGTGGGTTGACTCCGCCGATAACTTATTGTTTTTGGGGTGGGGCGATCGCATTAGCAATTCTCAGTATCCTTCTGTTCACGATGGGCTTGCTGAATCTGGGTAACAATTTGACTCCCTTACCTCATCCCCGTGATGATGGAGAGCTAGTACAGTCAGGGGTCTACAACATTGTTCGCCATCCAGTTTATAGCGGGGTGATTTTTGCGGCGATCGCGTGGGCACTCTATCTAGTAAGCCTGCCTCATCTAATCGGCGCGTTCATCTTCCTGGTTTTCTTTGATGCCAAAGCTCGTCAGGAAGAGAATTGGCTGATTCAAAAACATCCTGAATATGTTGAGTATCGTCAGCGGGTCAAAAAACTGATTCCGTGGATTTATTAATCCAAACCACGTTCAGCTAGGGACTCGGAGTTTTCCTTAAGAGAAACTACGGTCTGGACGTGGAAGCGGCTTAAACTACATGAGGCGCATCCAAATCGATAGGCGACTGCTAAGGCAGAAGTTAGATTGGTAAAGGCGATCGCTGGGTTATACAAGCTGACTTCTAGAAAAAATCCAGATGCCTGGGCACTATGTATAAAGTTCTGATTGTGGATGATAGCCCCACTGTACGAGAAATGGTTTCTGACCAACTACGTAGTAGCGGCTTTGAGGTGATTGAAGCGGTAGACGGAGAGGAAGCGATCGCCAAAATTCAGGGAGGCTTACCGGATGTCATCGTCACTGATATTGTGATGCCCCGCAAAAATGGCTATGAGTTGACTCGTTGGATCAAAAATGAACCGAGCACAAAACACATTCCGGTGGTGATGTGTACCAGCAAAAGCGAAGAGTTTGATATTTACTGGGGTATGAAGCAGGGAGCCGATGCTTACATCACCAAGCCTTATCACCCACCTGATTTAGTTGCGGCCGTGAAGCGGTTGTTGAAGTAACGACTTTCACTGACTAAGTTTTGTTAACCTGAAAGCGTACCCATTTGTCCCTGTTCTCGTGAATCGCACGATTGTTTGGTTTCGTCGAGATCTCCGAATTGCGGATCATGCGCCGATCTATCGAGCAGCACTGCGGGGTGCGGTGATTCCAGTATTTGTATTTGATCGCGCGCTCCTGCACCATCCCGAAACGGCACCTGCACGTGTGGAGTTTTTGCTGCAAGCGTTGGCGGCACTGGATCAAGAATTGCGCGATCGCGGCGGACGGTTAATTATCCGCTTTGGCGATCCGGTGGAAGTCTTGCCCAACTTGATCCGTGAAACTGAAGCCGATGGTATCTATGCCCACATTGACTTTGAGCGGATTTATGGGCGAGTAAGAGATGCCCGGTTGAATCGGGTTTTAGCGGAACAGAACCTCAAAATTCGCTGGTTTGAACCATTGGGCACTACACCTGATCTGATTCCCTATCCGGACTATCGGGAACTGTGGTACACCCACATGGAAGCGGATTTGGTACCTACGCCAACCCGCATTGAGGTTCCAGACACCATTTCCAGCGAACCCATTCCCACTCTGGCAGAGTTGGAACTCGTTGCCGATGGCAAACCGATTCCACCCGCTAGCATTCATGCTGCCCGTCAGCTCTTGCAAGAATTTTTGGATGAAAAAAGCGATCGCTACTATTGGCAACTGTCCTATCCCAGCGCTGAAGCCACCACCGGACTTAGCCCCCACATTAAGTTTGGCGTGGTTTCCATCCGGGAATGTTACCAAACGGCAAAAGCAATCGAACCGATTGCCGACTGGCGGGTAGAGCGCAGCCAGAAACAACTGATTGCCCGGATTCGTTGGGGCAGTGGCTTTGCCCAACGATTTCGGTATATGCCGCAGTTGGAGGTGCGATCGCTCTACAGCGTGTTTGATGAAGACGGTTGGGAATTTGACGAAGAACTGTACCAGGCGTGGCAGGCAGGACAAACCGGATTTCCCATTGTCGATGCGGCGGCTCGCTGTCTCCAAGCCACAGGCGGATGGAAAGAGCTAAACTTCCGTTCCCGCGCCCTTTACTCCAGCTTTCTTAGCAACCTGTTGGGGATGGATTGGCGCTATGGGGCGCTCCACTTTATGCGTCATCTAATTGATGGTGATTGCCCGATTGATCATTACCAGTGGGCAATGCAGGCGGGAGTCACCCACTGCGTGGATAAAACCTGGACTCGAATTTATAACCCGGAACAGGTCGCGGTCGATCGCTGCGATCCCAATGGCGCTTTCATCAAACGCTGGGTGCCTGAACTGGAACACCTGCCTGCGGAATTGCTGGGAACCCCACCTCCCACAAAGGGCTATCCGGCTCCAATTCTCAACTACAAACAAGCGCGGCAACAGCGGGTGAAACAACTGGAAAACCAACGCCAGAAATTTCTCCACCAAAACAATGTGGTGCCTTACCTGGGGCGACTGCCACAAGACCTGACCCCGTTTGGCAGCGATCGCTATCCCAGCGAAGTTTCCTGGGCAGCAACTCCTGACCTTGACCTGTTTCCCGCCGCGATCAACCTGGATACGTTGGACTTAGACCAGGCAAAAGCCATTCGTAGCTGGTTTGTTGCCCATGTCGAAATTCCCCCCCGCAAAATTGCTAAGCGCCGCAAACCCAAGCCCAAACCAGACGAGATTCAGTTGAGTTTGCTGTAGCCTATCAGTGGTTACGTTACAGTGTTGATGACAAGCATGATGCGAGCGATTGAGGATTATGATGCCGCAACTACTTCAAGCAAACGAAATCACATTAGGCGATTTGCAGAAGAAGTTTCAGCTTCGTCGCAGTCAAAATAACGAGTTTTTTACCGAATGGTTTGATCAGTTGCCTGTATTAACTGATTCGGAAGAACAAGCTCTAGATCGCATTCAGCAGAACTTTCTCAATCAGCTTGAATCCCGTTTGATGATTGAAGAAACGGTTAAATTAGTAGTTATCGCGCCCCTATTAGATCTTGCCGGATTCTATCAGCATCCTTTCCGAATTGACACTGAAGTATCGGTAGAATTGAAGGTTCCAGGTGACCATGATGAAATCATTCAAGGTCGGTTATATCCGTTAATTGTGCAGGAACAGTTGTGGATTTTAGTTGTTGAATCTAAACGAACTCAGCTCTCACTGCATACTGGAATTCCTCAAGTTTTGGCATCTATGCTGGCAAGCCCAAATCGCGATCGCCCCTCGTTTGGGTTAATTACCAACGGCAGCGAATTCACATTTACAAAAGTAGTCCAACAACCCACACCGGAATTTGATGTATCAACTCTATTCTCAATTCTGAATCGTGGTAATGATTTATATGAGGTATTGCGAATATTGAAGCGTATTGGCAATTTGATTCAGTAATCACAAATCTTAAGTTATGGAAGTTCGAGCTGAGAAGCCAGAAGATGTAGAGGCTATTCACAGAATGAATGCTGCGGCATTTGGACGAGAAGATGAGGCAAATTTAGTTGATCAACTGCGAGGGGGTATCTCTACATTTTCCTTTGTTGCTGTTGAATCTGAGCAAATTGTTGGACACCTTTTCTTTAGTCCTGTTGCGATCGCTGGAGAATGTGCTGATAATTTGTTTGTTCTTGGACTAGCGCCCGTGGCAGTATTGCCTAACTATCAACGGCAAGGAATTGGGACATTCCTGATTCAGCATGGGTTGAAAGAATGCGATCGCTCAGGCTGCAAAGCGGTTTTTGTGCTGGGTTCTTCAGAATACTATCAGCGATTTGGGTTTATTTCAGCGAAAGAGAAAAGACTGAGATGTGAGTACCTGGTACCAGATGAAGCATTTATGGTGTTGGAGTTAGAAAGCGGTGCATTGAACGGATGTACTGGCCCAGTAAAGTACCGATCAGAGTTCAACAAACTGGGGTAGTCCTTCTTCTCAATCCCCTATTCTTGCAGGACACAAGCAAAGCGTCTTTTGCCACAATCGAAGGCGTAGAGTTAAACATCCAGATAGCCATGTTTGAGCAAGTATCTGAGAGTTTCCAAAGTGTGCAAGCGAAGTCGGGCGAGATGGTGCAGCAGTTATCGGGCAAGGCAAGCAACACGGTGGGTAAAGGGGTAACCGATGCGGTAGGGATGTCTTTGCAAAACTGGTTAAATGCCCATCCATTGATTCACTGGATAGTGGATCATCCCCTGTGGACAGTGGGACTGGTTGTGCTGGCAATCTTTCTGTTGTGGGGGTTGCTACGCGCGATCGCCCGCTTCATCGAGCAACTGTGGCTGGTGATTTTGCGATCGCCCCTATTACTGTTTCGCTGGGTTTTAGGCATCGGCACGCGAATCTATCAACAGTTGGCAGATGCCAAAGATTTGCCTGTTCCTGCGCCTGTTGAAGGTCAGGCAAGATTAACCGAAATTTTGACTCGGCTAGAAGCATTGCGGCAGGAACAGGATGTGTTACTGCAAGAAGTTAAAACCTTACTGATAGTTCAAGGCTGAACGGTGAGTGTGTAATCTCGCTGGGTACCAGGGTTGGCAGTACCCACCCAAACTTTGTAAGTGCCTGCTTGCCAGTTGCTATCAGCAATTACAGCATCTTTGTTTGAGCCAGAATCATCGCCGCAGCGAACGGTGCCATCGGGACCTTGAATCACCAGTGTTGTATCTACACCACTGCGAACCCGAACACTGAGGCTGGGAAAGGGTTGTTGCAAAACCAGTACATGATCAGGTCGTGGATCACCAAAACCGAGGCAGGGTCTGTTGGCGCGATCGAGGTTGCTTACAATCGCTGGGAGGGATGTGGTTCCTCCGGTTGAACCAGTCATCTTTCCAGAGGGATTGCTCGTGTTAAGTGCCAATTTGCCAAAGTTTGATTCCTGCGCGATTGCACCCAGCGGCAGAAAGGCAAGCATAATGCCCAGAAAACCTGCACTCTGGTGCCAACTCCTAAACGGGTTCATCGTAAGTTTCATCATTGAATGACACCTTTCTTAATAAATAAATTGTAAAGACTACTTGAGCAACTACAGAAACTTTCAGGAAAAATCATCAATGCAGTGAACAGTGGAATAAACGTTCACAGACTTCTATCCAAAAGGTGCCCATGCAACGCCTTCTACAAACGGAGTAACCAATAGAGCACAGAGCTTAGTCTCGCAGATGGCTGACACAACGATCTTACCCTGCCTAACCCATCACCCATAGAGATGAAGATTATGCAAAAGAGGCGTAGAATCAACCATAACTGCATCAGCATCCTTCAAGGCGGTTTTCATGGTGTTAGGCATCCTCGGTTTGGCTCTATTTATCAGCGTGATAGCAACACACCTCATTTTTGTGCCAATTAATTTGCTGTCCTCATTTCACCTGCCGTCTCTACCTCTGTTAGGAGTGTTGCCCAGTTGGCTTGGTGCTCTTCCTGGCTGGTTTACAATGGGTGGCTTGGTGGGGCTTCTTGCCTGGTTGGTTAGCGATCGCTAAAGCCTGGAGAACAGGGGATAAGAAATGGGGCGAGATGGATTTGTGGGTGGCATCTAAATTCTTCTGTATAGATAGATAACACTCAGTGCAGTTGGGAACACTGAAAGCACTACGTTACAAATTTCCACTGGCAAATCGTAACTATCATGGTGCAGCCCCTCGACGAAACCTTTCATCAGCTCATCCATAACCTGCAGATGGGCGTTATGATTTTGGCACCAGATACTGAAGTTCTACTGTGCAATCCGTTGGCGCTTGAGATCCTGAGAGTTGACAAGCACTCGCTGATTGGCAAAAAGCCGCAAGACCTCAATTGGCTCCTGGTCGATGAACACGGACTGCCCTTTACTAAAAAATTGCGTCCTCTCTACCGCGCGATCGCATCCCGCAAGCCAGTTACAGATGTTGTGGTTGGGGTTCACCCTGCCACTCATGTTGCCCCGATCTGGTTACTCATTAACTTCGATCCGCACCTAAACTCCAGTGGAGAGGTGAAAGAGGTGATTTGCACCTTTAGCAACATCACCGAACGCAAACACACCGAGGAAGCATTACGACGCAGTGAAGCAAACAATCGCGCCCTGCTTAATGCAATTCCAGATTTGATGCTGCGGATTGGTAGCGATGGCAGATACATAGACGTAAAACCGCCCACCAACTTTAGTACTCTAATTCCCTGGCAAGAGGCGATCGGAAAGCGCGAAGAAGAGGTTTTGCCACCCGATATCGCTTGCTTACGGCTGGCGGCCCGTGAAACAGCGCTTAAAACCGGGCAGACTCAATTTTTGGAATATCAAATTATCCGGCAGGGAGAAGTTTGCTACGAAGAAGCCAGGGTTGTAGTAAGCGGCAAAGATGAGGTGCTGATTATCGTTCGGGATGTCACTGATCGCAAACGCACCGAAGTGGCCCTCCAAGAAAGCGAAAATCGCTACCGTTCAGTCGTTAACAGCATTCGCGAAATCATTTTTCAAACAGATCTGGAAGGAAACTGGACATTTCTCAATCCTGTGTGGACGGATATTATGGGCTTTTCCATTACCGAAAGCCTGGGTACGTGCTATCTAGACTATGTACATCCTAGCGATCGCGACTCCACACCAGAACTTTTCCTGCCGCTCATTTACCAGAGACAAGCATACTGTCGGCATGAAATCCGCTGCCTGACCAAATCAGGTGAGATCCGCTGGCTCGAAGTGTATGCTTGTAGCGAACAAGACACAAACAACACCGTCATCGGCGTTACTGGCGTTCTTAACGACATCACCGAACGCAAACAGGTTGAACAAGAACTCCACAGCCAAAACCAGCGTGCTCAACTGCTAGCGGCAATGACACTTCGCATTCGCCAATCCCTAAATCTGGACGAAGTCCTCAGCACAACCGTTGCCGAAGTGCGGCAATTTTTGCAAACCGATCGCGTCTTGATTTATCGGTTTGAGCCTAATTGGGACGGCATCACTGTGGTTGAGTCGGTTGCCTCAAACTGTATCCCCGCGTTGGGCACCTTCATTCAAGACACCTGCTTTAAAAAGGGTGGCTGGCAGAAATACCTGCACGGGTACACATTGGCAGTTGAGGATGTTGATCAGGTTGACCTCACCCCCTGCCACCGGGCACTACTACAAAAATTTCAGGTCAAAGCCAATCTTGTTGTCCCCATAATTCAAAGTCAAAATCCAGCAGGGGAACCCAAACTTTGGGGTTTGTTGATTGCTCATCAATGCTTCACTCCCCGGCAGTGGCGACTGTTTGAACAGGAGTTTTTGAAACAATTGGCAGACCAGGTGGGAATCGCGATCGCCCAGGCTTATCTGCTCGACCAGGAAAAACACCAGCGAGAACAACTTGCTCAACGCAATCAGGAACTTGATCGGGCACGACAACAGGCAGAGCGAGCATCCCAGATGAAAAGTACGTTTTTGGCAACCATTAGCCACGAAATTCGCACTCCTATGAACGGGGTTTTGGGGATGACCAGCCTCCTGCTCGATACCAATCTCGATGCAGAACAGCGCGATTTTGTGGAAACGATTCGTTTCAGCGGCGAAACCCTGCTGACTCTGCTCAACCAGATCCTTGACTTCTCAAAGTTAGAAGCAGAGGAAATGGACCTGGAGATTTTAGACTTTGATCTCAATACCTGCATTGAAGAAGTAGCAGATCTCATGGCTCCCATTGCCCACACCAAAGGGTTAGAACTGGCCACCCTGATCCATCAGGAACTACCAACCCGCCTCAAAGGAGATGTCAGTCGTTTACGACAAGTCCTCACCAATTTGGTTAGTAACGCCGTTAAGTTTACCAACCAGGGAGAAGTTGTTATTCAGGCAGTCCTCAAGGCTGAAACCGCCGCTTCTGCCACCATTACGTTTTCAGTGACTGACACGGGCATTGGTATTCCCTTAGAAGCCCAGCAAAAATTATTCAAGCCGTTCTCCCAAGTGGATGCTTCAACGACTCGGCGCTATGGAGGGACGGGCTTAGGACTTGCCATCTCCAAGCAGCTTGTAGAACTGATGGGCGGCGAAATTGGGGTTAAAAGTGTAGAGGGACGAGGAGCACGCTTCTGGTTTACGCTTACCTTTGATAAGCAAAAGCCTTTGCCTACTTCTTTTGCCGTTTCAGTCCCTACACCAGACCTGAGCCAACTTAGAGTGCTGGTTGTGGACGACAACGCAACAAATCGTAAAGTGTTGCATTATCAAATTTCTACGTTGGGAATGCACGTTGATGAAGCTCACAATGGCGAAACTGCCCTGAGTATGCTACGAAAGCGGGCGATCGCTCGACAGCCCTATCACCTGGCAATTCTGGATATGCAAATGCCAGACATGGATGGCGAAATGCTGGGAACCCTGATCAAATCTGATCCGCTGTTGCACCCCGTCCACTTGATCATGATGACTTCCCTCAATCATCGAGGCGGTGGACATCAGGCATTGCAACTTGGGTTTTCTGCGTATGTCGTCAAACCAGTTAAACAATCGCGGTTGCTCGATTGCATCTTAAACACATTGACCGATTCAATGGCAATTGTTGAGCCAGTGTCTGAGTTGCTTCCAACCGCTTTGCCAACGCCTGCATTGCCGCTTCCAAAACAGGATAAAGCCGCGATCGTCCCAGAAAATTCCTCTCCAGACTTACAGAAAAAACCACCCAAACTAAAACTGCTGCTTGTGGAAGATAACGTTGTCAATCAAAAAGTCACGCTTAACCAACTCAAAAATCTAGGCTACGGTGCAGACGTAGCAGCCAATGGCAGAGAAGCTCTACAAATGCTAGAACAAATCACTTACGACCTAGTCTTTATGGACTGTCAAATGCCTGTTCTAGATGGGTACAGTGCAACTCAAGAAATCCGGCGTATAGAGGGCAACACCCGTCACACGGTAATCGTAGCTCTCACGGCAAACGCCATGCGAGAAGATCGGGTACGCTGCATCTATGCCGGGATGGATGATTATTTAAGCAAACCTATTTTAAAGGATAAACTTGCAACCAAGTTAAGGTATTGGAGTCAGGTGTTGTTATCTCAAAAAGAGGACACAATGAGCGAGCCTATGAGCGTAACACCCCCATCAACTAGTGAAGACACCAACTCTACAGCTCCCCTTCCACTAATTAATTGGGAGCATTTGCATCAAATTTGTGACGGCAATGAAGAATTTGAATTAGAGTTGCTGGAAACTTTTGCACAAGATGCCCAAATCCATCTAGCTGAGATGGATCTGGCAATCTCAACTTGTAATTGCCTGACATTAGAACAGAAAGCCCACTACATCAAAGGAGCTAGCGCAAATACAGGGATTACCAGGATGTACTTGGCAGCAACAGAGTTGGAAATTCAAGCACGTCAACAGAATTTGGATGCAGTTAGTTTACAGTTCATTACACTACAAGATACGCTCAAAGAACTTTGGGCTTTCTTGACAGGCAAGTGCTAGGGGAACCTGCTCCTTCATAGGGGCATTGCCCACCCGACTTGAGGATGCATGAATCGCGATCGCACTTTTCAGATAGTTCTTAGGACAATGAATCATTCAAAATTTCAGAAATGAACTACCCCGCCGCAAGCGGACGGGGTATCAGAATCAAA
>JACYLN010000111.1 GCA_015272515.1 Leptolyngbyaceae cyanobacterium C42_A2020_001
ATCTCTGCATTTTACGCCGCAGAGCGGCGGGGAATTGACCCGCAGAGATTAAATATTGCCTCCCCCCGTTGTCCAAGCGCATCCTTCATTTCTATCTCTATCCTAATCCCACCAAACACTTAACCAGGGTAACCGTATCAGCTAGTGTATACCTGCTGGCTTACTTTTTAGACCCCAATCCTGTCCATTGGTAGTTTCTGACGGTTTCCCAGGCGATGCGTTGATAAATGGCGGCTTGCTCGGTCGTAAGCCCAGTATTGGCGACGGTTACACCCGTCGGATCGCGGCGATAAATACAGGCATAGTGAACCAGGGAGATGAGATATTTGCCTTTTGGGTTTAAGTGCAAATCGTCTTCAAACTGAGTGGCAAAGAAATTGTTCATTCCTGGCACTTTTCCAGCTTCAATTTCTTGTTTCAGACGAATGAGTGCCGAGCCACCCGGAACAATGAGAACAGGTTTGCCTTCGTTTTGGTCATCCAGGCGTTGACGAACTGCCTCGTGGTACACAAGATGGTTGCGTACTGCCTCTTCCCAATTTTTAGCAGGTTGCAGTCCCAGTCCAGCAGCGCTGTCTTTGGCTTTTGCCCAGGGATCATCCAAACTTTGGGCTGCCCACTGAGCATAGACCCAAAGCTGAACATTGGGGCTTTTCTGGCGTGCTAGCCGATAGAAACGACCGCTGTAGTCGGTTTCGTTTTCCAGCGATCGCCCATGTCCAGCAAAGGGTTGGATAAACAAATGATCAAGCGGTGCTTTCGTCTCAAACACGGTGCGGTAGTCCGGTTCTCCTAACGCCTGACCGGGATGATCCCAATTCCAATCAGTGGGTGCGCCAGGAATGGTGGAGCGCAGATAGTCATGTTGGTAGCCAGCACTTTGAGCAATTTTGGCAAGGGAATCGTTGAGTGAATCAGTCAGGCTATTGCCAATGTGGTAGGTTCGCTGTCCTGTGGCAACAGGGGTCGCCGCTTGAACAACTTCAGCCATTGGCGGGGATGTGGGCTGGGAATTGGTTGGAGTTGTATTTGTTTGTGCCTCTGGAGAAATAGCACAATTTTGCAACAAAAACGCCAGTAGAACTGTGCTCGAAGCGGTTGCTGTTTGAGTGAACAGGGTGCGATCGCTCAATTTTCTCATTCAGATCCCTCAACGTCTGCCGCCCCTATTCTAGAAAGCCATCTCTGCGATCGCCCCGCCTATGCAAAGACCATTTCCAATAATTTCTCCAGAAGATCAAACTGTTCTGGGCAATTTAGCGTGAATCTGCGGCGGCTATCCTTCACAATCGTTACAAGGACTTAGGTAGCTTCAGAATGGATATCAAAAACGGATTTGTTGGCACCATCGGCAATACGCCCCTAATTCGCTTGAACAGCTTCAGCGACGAAACAGGCTGCGAAATTCTTGGCAAAGCAGAGTTTTTAAATCCAGGCGGATCGGTAAAAGACCGGGCAGCGCTCTACATCATCCAGGATGCGGAAGAACAGGGCTTGTTGAAACCAGGTGGAACTGTGGTGGAAGGCACAGCAGGCAACACGGGCATTGGCTTAGCTCATATTTGCAACGCCAAAGGATACAAATGCTTGATCATCATTCCAGAAACCCAGTCTCAAGAAAAAATTGATCTGTTGAGAACATTGGGTGCCGAAGTTCGCACAGTTCCAGCAGTGCCCTACAAAGATCCCAACAACTACGTCAGACTATCAGGCAGAATCGCCTCAGAACTGGAAAACGCCATTTGGGCAAACCAGTTTGATAACCTGGCAAATCGCCGCGCTCATTACGAAACCACCGGACCGGAAATTTGGCAGCAAACGGATGGCAAGGTTGATGCCTGGGTTGCCGCAACGGGTACGGGCGGAACTTACGCCGGAGTCGCTTTGTACTTGAAGGAGAAAAACCCTAACATCAAATGCGTGGTTGCCGATCCCTATGGCAGTGGGCTGTACAGCTATGTAAAAACCGGAGAACCCCATTCGGAAGGTAACTCAATTACCGAGGGAATTGGGAATAGCCGCGTGACTGCCAATATGCAAGGCGCACCTGCGGATGATGCGATTCGCATTGATGATGGGGAAGCGGTGCGGGTGATTTATCAGTTGTTGGAAAAAGATGGGCTGTTTATGGGCGGTTCTGTGGGAATTAATGTGGGGGCGGCGGTTGATCTGGCGAAACAACTGGGACCGGGACACACGATCGCGACAGTGTTGTGTGATGGCGGTAGTCGCTATCAATCCAAGCTATTCAACCGGGCGTGGTTAACCGAGAAGGGACTTTTACCAACTGGTTAAAGAATTTTCTTGCTTGCCTCTCACTTCTCACTTCAGCCCCTAGAATTTAGAGTGATGCAGGTGTTCTGCCTGCGATCGCGGCTGGATTATGATCTGAACATCTGGGAGTTCCAATGGAAGTGCGTTTGGTCAGGAGTTTTGTTTTATGGAAAGTATCGCAACTCAGAAGTGTTGCAGTTGGCGCTTTGACCGCGATCGTACTGGGCAGCGGGATGACCTCAGGGCTTGCAAAGTCTATTTCTTTCCCACCTTCTCCTGCTTCCACTCCAAGCGTTCAGTCTAACGTCCTGTTAGCTCAACGTTTGGTTTGCCGTCGGGTGGTTCGGGAAGGAGGAACGCCATTTTACAGAAATCTGCCCCAGCCCAACTCTTATTATGAATACCTGGATCAGGGAGCCAGAGTGGGGGTGAATCCGAATCAACAGGTGGAACGGGCACCCGATGGGCGCTTCTATGTGCGGGTGGCATACCCGTTCAATGGCAACAATGCCCTAAATGGTTATGTGTTAGAGCAATATCAAGCTCAAAATGGCAGTTTTAGAAGAACGTTGGGTGCTTGCCGGATTATGTGGTGACCGATGCCAGTAGGGGAATCAGGTAGCTTGCCAACGTTTGTGGCTCCACCCCCAACACGGTTCGCTCCTGTGCTGCCAAGATTCCAGCCTGGGCGTGCCACCAGGTAGCGGATTTCACAACATCTAAATGAGATACCGAGGATGGAGACGCGATCGCTTGAGCCAGTAACCCACCCGTTAATCCAGTGAGTACATCGCCACTGCCACCACGCGCCAAGGCGGCTGTACTGTCAGGATTGATCCAGACTGTGTGCGAATCGGCGATCGCCACCCGTGCGCCTTTCAGTAAAACAATCGCACCTGTTTGAGTTGCTGCCTGCCGCACTGCTGCGATGCGACAGGTCACTGCGTCTTCCAGTTCAGGAAATAACCGCTTAAATTCTCCCAAATGTGGCGTTAACACCGTTGAGGCAGACCGATTCTGCAAGGTTTTTAGGGTTCCCAGGTGTGCCAACGCATTCAACCCATCCGCATCCAACACCAGCGATCGCTGACTGTCCAGCACCGCTCGTACTACAGGTAATGCATCCAGCGTCATTCCCGGACCACAGGCGATCGCTGAGTATTTCTCTAACTCCAGATCAGCAGGGAAAGCTGCGATCGCGCCGGATTCTGTTTCTGGACAGCCAATAATTAGCGCTTCGGGCAAAAGCTGGCTCAGGACGGGTTTAATCGATTCGGGCACTGCGATGCTCAACATACCAACCCCGCTGGCACGCGCCCCCAAACCAGCCAGAGTTGCCGCCCCCCCATAGCGACGAGAACCAGCCACAAGCAAGAGATGTCCCACGGTGTACTTATGAGCAGTTGGCGATCGCGTTAATGGCAAATGGGCGATCGCGGCTTGGGGGGTAATTCGCTGAATCTGAGGTTCCTGTTCCAATACTGCCTGAATATCTGTCAGCGGCAAGTCAAAATCAATCAACTCCGCCTTCCCAACCCATTCCAATGCCTGGTCTTGCAACAAACCTAGTTTCCAAAGTCCGAGGCAAAGGGTGTGAGTTGCTTGAATCGCCATTCCCAGCACTTGCCCAGTGTCGGTATGCAACCCCGATGGCAGGTCAATACTGACAATGGGAATTTTCATCTGGTTGAGTTGGGCGATCGCGTCAGCAATTTCCCCTTCCAGCGATCGCTCCAGCCCAAAGCCAAATAACCCATCTATCAGCAAATCGCACTCTTGCAAAGCATTGACGTGTTCAACAAACGAAATTCCTAAACTGCGGCAATACTGAGCGTGAGCCTGGGTTAACTCTTTCATTTTCTCAAAAGGCTGATAAAGCCTCACCTGACAGCCCTTAAAATGCAATTCTCGCGCTACGACCAGCGCATCGCCACCGTTGTGCCCTGGCCCGACTAGAACCCCAACGCGATCGCCAGCCCCACAGGAATACAAGTCCTCAATGCGTTGAGTAATTCGTTGTGCCACTTTTTCCATCAATGCCGCAACGGGCATTCCAGCCGCAAACACACGCCCTTCTATCTGCCGCATCTGGTCAGCAGTAACAACAAACTGATGAATTGGGCGGATTTCAACCATGAGTGAATTGTAGATGCAGAATTTCCATCAGCGGCTTGCATCTTCCCATCAGTCACGCTTCATCGCACAAAAAAGACTCTGGCATCCATGCCACCCGTCCGCAGATACTGACTCACACTCTCAGCTTCTTTTTGGTCGAGAAACGGACCAATTGCTAGATGCGGACCCAGCGGAGCACGTTTTGCCTGAATCGCATCCGGGCGAACTCCCATTCCTACCATTTTGTTTGCCAGGGTTGCAAACATCTCTGGACGAGTAGGTACCACAACCTGATAGTGAGAAACTTTGGCAATGCTCGGAGTCGCTCCCAGCGAGTTCATGCCAGTTCCCTGCCCAAAAGATGCATTTGCGCTGACAACCTGGGCTGCCACACCTTGTTGAGCCAGTGCCATCACTCGGTTTTGGGCATCTCCTTCAGTTTGAAACTCACCCGCTTGAATCACCCGCCGCCCCTGATACTCTCGCACGTAAGCTGCTTGGTCAGAAAGCTGAATTTGTTGCAGCAGGTAGGGGCTGTCCCCATTCACAATCACCTGATAAGACGATGCTGAGTAAGCTCCTGGCACGGGCATCGGTGCTGGATACCCAGAAGCGTCTTGGGGATAGTTGAAACCTGCACTTGGGAATGCAGTGGGAGCAGCCATTGGCAATCCTGAAGTTGGGGGAGGAACAGGGGCAAGGCTGGGTAGGGCGTTTGTATCGGAGATGGATGGAGGTGGGGGGAGGGCTTGTTGAGCACGCACAACGGAAACGGCGAAAGTGGGTGACGCGATCGCCGCTACAACCGCCAGACCTAAATTCAATGATTTGCGAGATAAGAATTTCACAACGCGGTTCTGCCAGCGGCTCGAATGCGCCTTCATACGCCAATCCCTCAGTGTCGTTGCCTATGGGAAGCTATGTTACACGCAGAATTTGCGATTGGTGCAGGAATTATTGAGCAGCCAATGCATGAAGATGCCCCTGACCGTGCCAGAGTACGCTAGCAGCAAGAATTCCTCTTGGCAAGGAAATGAGAATTAATTAAAAATGAAAAGATTGAAATGCTTTCCAATAAGGCTTTGCCATTTTATAGCCATAGCCATCTGTAACGTGGCTATGGCGAATCAGAACACCTACCCAGCATTGGCTTTGCCACTTTTTCCTGTCCTAAGCGTTCTGACCAAAGCTATGATTTAGATTTGCATTGTGAATTATTCATTGTCCAAAGCAGTTTTTAGTTGCTCATAGCCCTGCTCAACTGCCGATTTACCGCGCAAAAAACCCAGGTTTGCACCGGGGCAGATGATGTTCAGCGTTTCTGGGGTGAATTCGTCGATCAGTTTTTGTACGCTGTTGAGTTGTCGCTGCCAGTGAAACGTTTTAGCAGTGCGAATTGGCATGAGGGTGCCTTGTGGGGTGGGGAGCAAATGCCTTCCAGTGAATAAAACGCCACCAAACCCGGTGTAATAAAGGCAAGAGGAACCAGGAGTGTATCCGGGTGTCCAGAGCACACGGCTTTGGGAAGTGGGCGTGAACGTGTGGTGAAACGTTGTTACGTCTAACCCTGGCAGCAAATAAGCTTCTTGCTCCTGAATCAGGAGCTTGCAATTAAAGGCTTGTTGAAATTCTCGTGCTTTGCCAATGCTGTCTCGATGGGTGAGAAAAAGCCACTGCACGCCGCCCTGCTGTTGCAAAAAGGTTTGATAGGGTTCTTCCCAGGCGGGGCAATCGACTAAAATGTTGGCGCTTCCTGGAGCCGAGTTTTCTACAATAAAGTAAGCGGTGCCACCTAAAGTATCGCGATTGGGCGGAAAGGCATAGATGGCGTGAGAGGGATGGGCGATCGCGTCGCCCAAAACCAATCGGGGCGGTTTAGCCGGACGAGAATCCACGGTTGGTGGAGCAGATTCGGGAGGGGGAGTAGAGTCGAGAGTCACAGCGGGCGATCGTGCATAGAGGGCAGACGTTGAAAGCGAATTCGTGGAATGAGGAGCGGAAATGTAACGAAGTTTGCAAACCTCGCAGAAAAAACCTGATAGCTCCTGAACAATTTTGGCACTTTCCAGCGAATGGAACTTAAACTGATTGAGTTCAAATGAATGCAGTGAGTTTCTCAAAAAGCAACTCACCAGGCAGACCTATTGAAATTAAGGCACATGCATCCCCTATTTCTGCTGTTTTTACTGGGACTCACCACCTACTTTATCGTGCAGCGCGTGTCTGATGAAACGCGAACTCCAACCTGGCTGCTATGGGTTGTTGCCATGATGCCTGCCTTCATCTGGAGTGGTTGGGCGATTGTCAATGGAGGACGTAAAGCTCCACCCTCTTACTTGGTGATTATCCCACTCATGGTTTGCTTGTTGCTCTATTGGTTTTTGATTCAGTGGGGGCGGGTATCATCAAACGCAGGCACCACAGAGAGGCAGGAGGCAACGACGACAAAGCAAGAGAATGCGGACCCCCCAAGCGAAATGCCCATCCTCAAACCTATTGACAAATCTGAAGAACAATCCTTGCAAACTTGTTTTCCTTGGTCGATCTATTACCTGCAAAACATTGAATATCGCCCACAAGCGGTGATTTGTCGGGGGCAATTGCGAAGTAAGCCGGAAGTCGCGTATCAAACTATTCGCGAGAACGTGGAAGAGCAATTTGGCGATCGCTTTTTAGTGGTGTTTCAAGAAGGGGCAAACGGCAAACCCTTTTTCGCCCTAGTTGCCAATCCCTATTCTAAGCAGTCTCCCGGACAAGCAGCGAGAGACGTGGTGACGCGCCCTGCTCTTGCCATCTCGTTACTCGTCATCACCTTTTTCACAACTTGTTTTGCCTGGTTACAGATTGTTGGCAAACTTGGCTCAAACAATGGATTTGTGCAAATTTCTCCAGATGTGCTGGTGCAGGGGTTACCTTACGCACTATCGCTGTTATTGATCCTCGGTTCTCACGAATTGGCACACTACCTCACCGCTCGCCGCTACAAAATTCGTGCCACCCTGCCCTACTTTATTCCGGTGTTGCCGTTGCCCTGGTTTCCCTTTGGCACCTTTGGCGCATTCATCCAACTGCGATCGCCCATTCCCAACCGCCGAGCGCTATTTGATGTGGGCATCGCCGGACCACTGGTGGGGTTTATCATTGCCTTGCCGCTGTTAATTTGGGGATTGGCTCACTCTGAAGTCGTACCAATGCCGCAAAATCCTGAACTATTCAACTTTCAGGCATTCGACCCCAAATTCTCCCTGCTGCTCACCCTCCTTAGCAAACTAATGCTCGGCAGCGTTCTCACGACAGAAACCGCCATCAAAATGCATCCTGTGGCTGTTGCCAGTTCCCTCGGTCTGGTTGTCACTGCGTTTAACCTGATGCCCGTAGGACAACTCGACGGTGGGCATATTGTTCACGCCATGCTGGGGCAGCGGGCAGGCGCAATGGTTGGTCAGTTTGCCCGCTTAATGTTGCTGCTTCTTTCATTCGCGCAGCGCTACCTGATGCTGTGGGCTATTATTCTCTTCCTCATGCCTGCTAACGATGAACCTGCGCTCAACGATGTCACCGAATTGGATAATCGCCGCGATTTTTGGGGTATTGTATCGCTGGCAATTCTGCTACTGATCATTCTGCCTGCGCCTGCCTTCGTTACTAACCTCTTTAATATTTGATGGCTATTCATAGCATCTCGCCCCTGACTCGGCTAGACTTTTTGGATGATGCGACGCTAGGGCGATGAGACGCGATCGCACAAAGGAGCCGGGATGACCCAAAACGTGACGCAGTGGTTGGATGAAATTAAAACCCTGAAACAGCAGCTTGCCGAAGCTCAACGTGAGCGCGAAGAAGCTTACGCCAGCGCCATTAATTGGCAGCGCTTGTACGAAACCGAAGCCCAACAGCGGCGAATGGAAGCCGCGATCGCCAAACAAACCATTGAAACTTTGCAGCAAGAAGTGCAGAAACTCAAAGGCTACACCTTTGCTGAACCTGGTTCAGACACCGATCTTGACCGGATTCAATCTACTGTTGAAGGCTTAAATACCTCGACAGAACTGAAATCCCACTTAATTCAGGCATTGGCAGAATGCGATCGCCTCACCAAAGCTCTACAAACCGAACAAACTAACCATGCCCAAACCCGCAAAAGCCTGACCACCGCCCTCGGAGACGCGATCGATGCACTTTCTAAGAAAGAAGACAAATAGGGAGGTGAGGGAGTTAGAGAGTGGATGAGTAGGTGAGTGGATGAGTGGGCGAGTGAGTGAGCGAGTGAGTGAGCGAGTGGGCGAGTGAGCGAAAATTCGTCTACCCATCTCATCTACCTATTTACCCACCCACCCATCCACCCACCTACCCTCATACTTCTTCTCCCATCCCCCATCCCCTATTCCCTATCCCCATTCCCTATGACCGAACTCAATGCCGCCTTCGATCGCCTTTCTGAAGCCCTGAGCAATATTGTGGTAGGGCAATCCTCCCTGGTGCAGCAACTGATGGTAGCGCTGCTAGCAGGGGGACACGTGATTTTAGAAGGCGTGCCAGGAACTGGAAAGACGCTGACGGTAAAAGCGATCGCCCAACTGGTACAGGCAGAATTTCGGCGCATTCAGCTCACGCCCGACGTGTTGCCCTCCGACATTTTGGGCACGAATATCTTTGACCTGAACACCCGCGACTTCATCCTCAAAAAAGGACCCGTTTTTACACAAATTTTGCTGGCAGACGAGGTAAACCGTACCCCACCCAAAACCCAGTCTGCGCTGCTAGAAGCGATGGAAGAACAGCAGGTTACCCTGGATGGACAAGGCTTGTCGCTACCGGAATTGTTTTGGGTGATTGCCACGCAAAACTCGCTGGAGTTTGAAGGCACCTATCCCCTGCCCGAAGCCCAACTCGATCGCTTTTTGTTCAAGTTAGTCGTGGACTATCCCGAAGCCAAAGCTGAAAAGCAAATGCTGCTCAACAGTCAGGCAGGAATGCAAACAAAGCGGTTAGATCTGGCCAAACTGAAGCCAATTATGGCGGTTGAGCAAATTCTGGCAGCCCGCAAAGCTGTGCAAACCGTCCAACTCACCGATCAACTGGTGGAATACCTGCTGGCACTGGTGCAGCGATCGCGGCAGCACCCCGACCTTGCCCTCGGTGCCTCGCCTCGTGCGGGGGTTGCCTGGTTGCAAGCAAGTAAAGCGATCGCCTGGCTGTCTGATCGCAACTTCGTCACACCCGACGACATCAAAGCCGTTGCTTCCCCCGTCCTTCGCCATCGCCTCATCCTCCGCCCCGAAGCCCAACTCGATGGCTTACAAGTGGATGCCGTGATTGGCTCCCTGCTAGGACAGGTTCCTGTACCCCGTTGAACCTGTTGACAGACTTGAAATACATCTGTAGTATATGTAGTATAGCGGTTGCGCGATACTGGAAGTACAGTAGTGCCGCGATCGCGAAACCGAGTCGCAGCTAGCTGCTTGACTCACTTGATTGACAAGATTGACCGATTGAGGAGAGGAGGCAACCACGATGCCTTACGAAGCACTGAAAATTTCAACACCTAACCCCGTTCTTTCCTGGGCAAACCACGACCTGGGAGCAGACGAAACCAAAATGGCAAAAAACGTTGCCTCCCTCCCATTTGTGTTTAAGCACGTTGCCCTCATGCCCGATGTGCATCTGGGTAAGGGAGCGCTAGTTGGCTCCGTCATTGCCACCAAAGACGCGATCATGCCCGCCGCGGTCGGCGTAGACATTGGTTGTGGGATGTGCGCCATCAAAACGCCCTTCATTGCCGATCAACTGGATGGCAAACTCAAAAAGATCCGCCAGGAGATTGAAGCCGCAATTCCCGTGGGCTTTAACGAAAACAAGGACGTGGATAAAACCGTCTCTAATTGGCAGGGTTGGAGTGCCTTCAAAGACCTGCATACCGGCGTTCAAAATTTACAGACAAAAGCCATGCGCCAGATGGGGTCGCTCGGTGGTGGCAACCACTTTATTGAGATTTGCCTGGATACCGAAAATCAGGTGTGGATTATGCTGCACTCTGGCTCTCGGAACATTGGCAATATGCTGGCCCAGTGCCACATCAACACGGGTAAGCAACTAGCAAAATTGGTAGGCAACAAGCTTCCCGATCCCGACCTGGCTTACTTTATCGCAGGGACACCAGAGTTTGATGCTTACTGGCGAGATCTCCAGTGGGCACAGAACTACGCCCGTATAAACCGCGACGTGATGATGGAGCGGGTGAAGCACATTGTGGAGAAGCATTTGGCAGGTGGGAAGCCCACCAAGCCGTTACTCTCAGTTAACTGTCACCATAACTATGCTGAGAAAGAAGTTCACTACGGCGAAGAGGTGTATGTGACCCGAAAAGGTGCCGTCCGTGCCCAGGAGGGAGACTATGGCATCATTCCGGGATCAATGGGGGCAAAGTCCTTCATTGTAAAAGGTAAGGGCAACCACGAAAGCTACTGCTCTTGCTCGCATGGGGCAGGGCGGCAAATGTCTCGCAACAAGGCGAAGCTGCACTTCTCGCTGGATGACTTGATTCAGCAAACGGAAGGCGTGGAATGCCGTAAAGATGGCGGCGTTCTCGATGAAATTCCGGGAGCTTACAAACCCATCGACCAGGTGATGGCAAACCAGGCGGATCTGGTTGAAATCGTGGCAACGTTGAAACAGGTTGTGTGTGTGAAAGGGTAATTCCTGGAACCTAACAACCGAATGCACGTCAACTCCTGTGGGGCATCTACCAACAGGAGTTTTTTCTAGGCATAATTTTTTGCCGGAGAACGTAAGTAATCCTTAGAAGCCCCTGCTTCCTGTCTATCTAAGGATGAAACGGTATGATCTTTAACACTGGTGTCGCGTACTCACTGCTGCTGTCTGTGACAACGATCGCCCTGACTCAAGCCAGCACGATCGCCCATCCCTCATGGAGTCAGCTTCGCCCATTGCAACATTCTCACTCCACCCGCAGTCAACCCACGCTCATACCGCAACCAATTCTCGCTGGAAAACCAGGACTCCCGCGACGGCGAGTGGGGGGAGGGAGCCGACTTTACTGATGCATGGTGTCCTGATTCTGAAATGTTTTGCGAAAAATCCACTGCATCAAGGATGGAAATAGTCTGTGGGAGGCGATCGATAAATTCGCTGACCCCACATTCACGTTGGGCTGCTGGTTCTGCACCGCTTCCCAAATGGCATTTGCTACATCCTGCGGCTTTTCTACAAAAGGAACCTGCAAAATCTCTTCAAGTTGCTGACGGCGGGCTTGTTGATCTTCCTCATGCTTGCCTCGAAAGATTGCCCGCTCCATAAAGTCTGACTTGATCAAGTTGGGATAGATGCCGCAAACGTGAATTCCTTTGGGGCTAAGTTCCGTATGGAGTGCTTCGGTTAGACCAGTGATTGCAAATTTGCTGGTGGTGTAGGGAGCCAGATAAGGAATGGGAACTTTACCACCGACTGAAGCTACGTTGACAATCGTGCCACTGCCACGTGATACAAAGTGAGGTAGGAGGGCATGAATCGTGTGGATGTATCCCCAGAGATTGGTGTCGATCGCCTGATGCCAATCGTCCAGGGTGAACTCTTCTACGGGCCCAGAAATATAAATGCCCGCATTGTTCACTAGCACATCAATAGCGCTATAGGCATCGATCGCTTTCTCTACCAGGGTTTGCACCTGCTGAGGATCGCGCACATCCGTGGGAATGGCGATCGCTCCGTGGTTTGCGTCCCGGAGTGCCTGAGCGACTGTCTGTAGGCGATTATGATTGCGTGCTGCCAACACCACTCGATAGCCATGCTGTGCAAACAAAAAAGCTGTTTCTTTGCCGATGCCTTGCGAGGCACCCGTAATCAAAACTGTCGGTTCCATGAGCGTGTGAAGAAAGATGACGCTTACCAGTGTGATCAGTCTTCCACACGCTGCCGTCTAACTTTTGTCGGAATTTCTGCCCAGTTAACTTATTCTTCTGGAATCAGCTTCACTCGCTCATTCAATTGCTTCACTTCCTGGTTAAGTTGCTGCTGAGTCTGTAACAGGGTTTCCACTTCTTGCTTGGTAGCAAAGTTGCCTTTATCTGCCTCAAATTGCTGAAGCTGGCGATCCAAACAGGCTGCCATGCCTGCGGCAAATTCGTACCGGGTGAGGGCGCGATCGCTCCGAAAAGAGCCATCCGGATATCCCACCAGGCAATCGAGTTGAGTAAGACGATTTCTAGAAGGGGTTTGTGCGGATGCCACACCTACAGCAGAGAAGAAGGAACATAAGGTAAGTCCCAATCCTGCCATCCAGTAATGTGCTTTCATGAATTCAGCCTCTCGTCGTGGCACTGCATCTAGGGTAGCGGATGAAACAGTTTATTTGGAAACGTAAGATGATGAGCTAGCCTTGCTGTCCAAACCTGTTACACTTTGCCTTCAGAAAATCATTGCGCGATCGCCCCCCAACCCAATGGCAAAACACCGCTCTCAACTCAAGATTCTCCTCATGCAGATCCGGGATGACGAACAAACCCGCTTCGAGGAATTGAATGAGTTTGTGCGCTACAGCCACTTGGAGTCAGCCCAATTTGCGGTGCTCGATGTATTCAAACGTCCTCAGTTTGATGCAAGCTGTTTAGATGGCTACGATGCCTTATTCGTTGGAGGTTCCAGCGATGCTTCCGTAACCCAACCCGAACGTTATCCTTTCGTTCAATCTGCCAAGCATTTGCTCGTTTATTGTTTAGAGCAAAGTATTCCCGTTTTTGCTTCCTGCTTTGGCTTTCAGGCAGCCGTAGAAGCACTAGGCGGCAGGGTAATTGTAGACAAAGACAACATGGAAATGGGCACTTACCCACTGTGGCTTACAGATGCTGCGGCTGAGGATTTGCTCTTTCACGATGTGCCTAACGGTTTCTGGGCAGTATCTGGACACAAAGAAAGAGCCATAACCATGCCGAAAGGTGCAACACTACTAGCGTTTTCAGACCGTTGTCCGTACCACGCCTTCAACATGCAAGGGAAGCCGTTCTATGGTTTCCAATTTCATCCTGAAGTCGATACTAAAGATTTAGCAACTCGCATCACGCGCTACCATTCCCGCTATCTTGATGACAGCAATCTTCTGACTGCCATTTTGCAGAACTTGCAAGACACGCCAGTTTCTAACCAACTGATTGAGAAGTTTGTCGATCGCGTTTTACTGGCAAGTTGAAGGAAAGGGACCGGAAGATGAAACACCTCGATCCCCCAAAACCCTATCCCCCATTCCAACAAGCTGTACCTCACTTCAAAAAATGAGCTGCACTCGTGACTCAAATCACAGCTTGACGAACATCAGATCACAACGTTCAAAGCTCTGGGACACAAGCATTCTAGCCAAGCATCACACTCCATAAAGCTGAGCATCACTTCAGGAATTTGACTGATCGTTGATGATGATCAGTATAGAGACATAAGTCACTAAGCCCAGTCAATCCTATCAGTCTCTCAAGTCTACCTGGAGGTTCCTATGCAACGGAGTTCTGAATTTCCACTATTTCTGCAAACCGCGATCGCCATCTTTGGATTCCTGTTTTTGATTTCAGTTCTTTCTTCCGTTTCCGCACCTAAAACAAGTGCTAATTACGCTCCTGACGCGATCGTTAAAGTTGCCCAAAGCTAAAGCTTTTACCGTGTGTTCGTCGTTCCTTCAAGTTCATTTTGAAACGAATATTGTTGCCCCAATATTCAATATTTGCCCTCGTTCATTAAATTCTGCCCCCTGCTGAGGAAAGCCCCATGAGTTCTGCATCCAATCACAAGAAACAGCCCGATGGAAAACCAGCATCCGAAGCTGGAGCATTGGGTGGACCAATTGAAATTAACAAACCTGCTAAACCTGCTGTTCCAGGAATTGACCTGAAGCGCCTCAAAGAAATTGAACAGCAGATTAATGAGAATGTTAAACAGAATCGACCCAAACCTTCACCCGGTCGAATTAAGATTGAGCTTTAAAGTGTCAGTTTTGGATTCCTCTCTTTAGCTTGGAGATCTCAGCAACTTGCTGGGGTCTTTTTTTTAACGGGACTGGCGCGATTCGAACGCGCGACCTGTCGCTTAGGAGGCGACCGCTCTATCCTGCTGAGCTACAGCCCCAATTGCAGACTTCTATCCGAGTCAATCATACCAGGGAGGGGAAATTGGTGGATGGGATTGCGCTCACTCCCTAACTCGCCAACTCGCCCACTGATCCACCTCTCTCCTCCCCCACCTGCCTCACCCCTTCACCAGTGATTGGGGGCTGGGTGGAGTTAGTTTGGGATAGACGATGCGTTGGTGGTTAAATTGCTGCCAAACCTGGACAAAGATTTCGGCAATTTGGGTCATTTCTGCGCGGGTGATGCCAGAGTCCAGGAGTTGGTTGTCTTGCCAGCGTGCCCGCAAAATTTTGTTGATCATTGAGAGGGCTTCTTCGGGAGTGGCATCTTTGAGCGATCGCAGCGCGGCTTCACAAGAATCCGCCAGCATCACGATCCCAGTTTCGCGAGACTGCGGAATCGGACCATCGTAGCGAAAATCGGCTTCGTGGACGATCTCAGCACTCATACCAGTTGGGCAATCGAGTTGTTTTGCCTGGTGATGGAAGTAGGCAATCAGCATAGTTCCCTGATGCTCTGGAATAAAGGCTTGAACAGCCTTCGGTAGTCGAGCTTTGCGCGCCATGACCAACCCTTCACTCACATGCTTCTTGATAATTTCAGCGCTTTTCCAGGGGTCATTCATGATGTCGTGCTTATTGGGACCACCCATCTGGTTTTCAATAAAGCCAAGTGGGTCATGCATTTTGCCGATGTCATGGTAGAGCGTTCCAGTTCGCACCAGTTCTACGTTACAGCCCAGCGCTCGGGCGGCAGCCTCTGCCAACGTTGCCACAAATAAAGTGTGCTGAAAGGTGCCTGGAGCATTTGCCGCCAAGCGTTTTAAGAGGGGACGATTGGGGTTTGCCAGTTCGACTAATCGGATCGTGGTTACCAGGTCAAATAATTGCTCCAGGTAGGCGCTACTGCCCATGCCCCCAATCACCCAGGCTAGCCCAATGACTGCCTGAATCACACTTGCCCCCAGTAAGGTGTACCAGACCGTGCCCGATGCCACATTCAACAGCAGGTATAAGGCTCCCTGCAAGAAGCCCACACCCACGCCCAATAGTGCTAATTCTTCGCGCGATCGCAACCGTCCACCCAACCACCCACATAGCAGCCCACCTGCCGCACTCGATATCAAATAACTGAGATTGGTATCCATGCCCACCGCCAGCAACACGGTCAGGAGTCCGGTGACAGCTACGCCTAATGGGGCACCATAAAAACTACCAATCAGCAAACCCACTGCCGGTAAGTTGGTAGACGGAACGTGCAACGCAATCAGCAACGGCGTACTCAGGCTCAGCAACCAAAGCAACACGCCATCGCGTCTGCGGAGGTTGGGGTAGAAGCGCTGCTTAATCACCCAAACCATGACCACCGCACCGCTGACCAGGGTGGCAAACCCAATGAGACCGACCCAATCAATTTCTCGACGGCTGAGTTTAAAGTGCTCCAGCAACGCGAAGTCTTCGGTGGTGATAGTTTCGCCCTGGCGCACAATTGGGTCACCCCGACGAATGCTAACCATAACTGGCTTAATCTGTTGTGCGGCTTGCTCTGCCAGCAAACGGGTTTGTTCTTCATCCCGCATTAAGTTGGGTTGCAGAAACGCAAATAAGAGTTGATTGGCTAACCCTTGAGCACTGCCTGGGAGTTCTTGGTCAACGTGGCGTTTCGCAGCATTCTGCAAAATGGTGTCGGGCAACCCCCAGGGAATTCCCTGCATCAGCATTCGTTCCGCAATAGCAGGGACGCTGACCTGAATGCTTTTCCATTCAGCATCGGTTAATTCTAAAACTGAGAGATCAAAGGTGGCAGGCAAGTCTGGGGAAATGGGATGCGTCACGGAGGTCGTTGCGGCTGAGTAGCGCATCCGAGCTTCGGTGATCTCTTGTACGAGCAGCATATAAGCGCCTAAATCAGTTGAGCGGCGATACGCTCGCAGTTCAGCGATCGCGCGTTTGCGTTCAGGCTGCGTAATTGGCGGAACTGTGCTGGCGGTTCCACTGCCATCTGTTCCTAACATGAGTGGGTTTTGGGGAAACTTTCGATCCACTGTCGTGAGAATGCTCTGCCAATCTGCCTCAGGAATTTTACGCAGGGTTGCCTGCACCGAAATGGACAGGGCAGACGTTCTAACGTAGGGAAATGACCCCGCTAGCTGCCGCACTGTGTTGCCCTGCTGAATTTGCTGTTGCAGTTGGCGCTGAATTTGCTGAGTATTAGTTTGGTCAATCTGAAGCACTGGAACAGAACCGCTTCGAGCGATTTTGCGGCTTTCCTCAGTTGCCTTGATGTCTTCAATCGTGGCAGTTTCTGGGGCGTAAATGGTTTGGATTGCCTGTTTGCCTACATCCAGTTTGGGAGTGTTGTAAAACCGATAGCCCAATGTACTGGTTAACGTAATCACCGCCACTCCTAACACCAGGGGCGATCGCGCCGCTCGATGCAGCAACCGACCTGAAACAGCAAACTCAGTAGGTACCGATTTTACAAACGGTTGCTGATTTTCGCGTGGCAACTGTCCCGCCGCCTGAATTACTTGACGGATAGTGCCAGCATACTGACTCAAACGACGAATCGGATGTTGAGAGCGCGTTTCCTCAAACTGACGCACCAGCGATTGCAACAGCTTCATTACGAGCACCATCGGGAAAGGGACGCAACGATCTCCAGCAGGGTTAAATCACAGCAGGTCGATTAGCACTCCTCGATTATAGAAACCTTAATTACCCCTCACAGAATACTTAGATGACATCCTCATGGAAAATGTACAACCCAGGGTGCAGCGACTGGTAAAGGATCGGTATTGGATAGTTTAGATGGAACATACACCCCTGACCAGGCTGCTAGCAGTTGCGCTGCCAGAGCGTGAATGGGTTCTGGCGAAGAAATAGGGTTAAGCGTCTGGGGAAGTTGCCAGGTGGCTGGAATGCCAATTGAACTGTTGTACGCGCCAGAAAGCGCTCCTGTAAGGGCGTTGATACTGGGGGAGGCGGCTGAAATCTGGCTGACTCGAAGCAGAGCCAGTGGGAAGTGATATGGGGTATGCAAAAAACAGGCGATCGCGATCGCAATGGGGTTTGTCAATTGGGCAGTTTGCTCCAATGAGCAATAACCCCGTTTGATCTGCTCTAACTGTTCCAAAACTTCCTCTAAAGCCGTAGCAGCATCGGATGTAGTCACACGCATGTAAGCCTGGCTTTGATCCACAAATGTGTTGGGATCTAAGTGTCCTTTAAGGGCTTGAGATACGGCATAGGCGAAGATCGTGACCCATTCCCGTGATTGATTATCCTGCTGCAACCCGGCAGCGATTTGTCCCAATGCCTGACGCTGACGATTCAAATCATCGTGGTAGAACAGCATAACGGGCAACGACGCGATCGCCAGGGCAGCATCGGTTAAGTTTTCCTTACTTAAGGACTTGATCTCAGAGCGATCAAGCATAGTTGGCTTCCAGGTTTGCGCTGCAATCATTGCCGCCAGAAGGCGGAGCGCTACTGGTGTGTAGTACCCATGGGCAGGCGGCGAAAATTGCTCCTGAGGCAACGATAACGACGGAACTGCATAGGAACTAAAACACTCTCCCAGTGCCATGCCCCATAGACATCCCTGAAATCGACTGAACAGCGAATAGTTCATAAAACGATCAGGCGTGAAAGCGTGGAATATTTCTCTACAGATTTATTCAAATTTTTTAAAGAGCGATCGCTTTGAAAAGCGACTTCGGTCACGTATATTAGCTCTAACTTAAAGACCCCCGCTCACCCCTTGCTCTAGTATCGCCACAAGAACCCACTATTTACCTGGTTACTTTCCCCCATTTGTAGAGGTCTATTTTATCCAACATTACGGAAATCGCATGATGCGCGGCACCTCCAACTTTATTTCTCGGCATTGTCTTCATCGTATCGATTGGTTTATTCCCTCAACAGTTTTGGCACTCTGCATTGGCGGATTTGTACTGCCCCCTGAGGCATTGGGACAATCATCCCCCAAAACTCCTGCCAAAGCGCCAACTAGAGCAGCCTCTCCATCCTCGGTAGCCAAACCGCTCTTAAAGTCAGGCAGCCAGGGAGCCGAAGTAACTGAGTTGCAAGCTTTACTAAAACTTATGGGCTACTACAGCGGTGCAGTCAACGGCATGTACGACGAAGGCACCGCCAGTGCAGTCGCTAGTTTTCAAAAAGCTGCTAATCTGAGCACTGATGGCATCGTTGGAGCGGAAACCTGGAACCGATTATTGCCTCCGGCTCCTGCGGTAGCGACGAATGCGACGGCTCCTGCTCCTAAACCCACGACTTCCACCGCAGCAGAGTCATTTCCGGCTCCTGCCGGAATGCAGCCGAGTACAACCGCCCCTGGCAGCAAGCCTGCCGCCGCTAAACCGCCCGCCGCTAAACCTACCCCTTCGCCTGCCCAACCGGGAGGAGACGGTACTCAGGCGAAGATTCAGGAGGCGGCAACATTCCGAATTTTGCGACTGGGAATGAAGGGACCCGCAGTGGAGGGGTTGCAAGAACGGTTGAAATCACTTGGTTTTTTGAAAGGGGCAACCGATGGCGTGTTTGGTCCCGAAACGCAAGCTGCGGTTAAAGCTGCTCAGCGTCGGCTCAGCCTGGAACCCGATGGCGTGGTTGGTAACTCAACGTGGATTGGAATCTTGCGCTAGTGAGTTACAGTTCAAATCCCTGAACCATTGTTCTGCCTAGAGTGCCTTCAAATGCTCGTTCAGCAGCCGTGACCAATACTGCAATGTGGTTGCCGTCGGGTGATTGCTGAACGTCTTGAATGCTAAATTTCTGAGTCCAATCGCGCATTTGAGTTATGGAACCAATGGTGCGCGTTTTGCCAGCGTAGGTGATTTCTAGCTGCATGGATGCTTGTTCTTTTTCACCGCCACCGTCTAGTTTGGCGATCGCTTGTTTTTGTTGCAGTTTGAGTTGCAGTGGTTGGTTGTTGGCGAGTCGCAAGGTGACGGTTTCGCTGCCATCGGCGTTACGCGATCGCGCCGTGACAGGCAGGCTGGTTCCAGCAATGGGAGGTGTGAGCTTGAGGTCTTGTCGTAGCGCTTGAGTTTGCTCTAACAAGCTATTTTCTGCTGCCTTAGTGCTCAAATTTGCCTGCGATTCATTGAACCGGGTTCTGACGCAGCCATTAGCAACACAGGCATTGGCCGGAAGATTGACAATTTGCATAGCTGCATGGGGAATTCCGGCTCCCATGTCGCGCCAACTTTCTAAATGTATGTAGTGTTTGCCATCCCCCGAAAAGCCTGCCATCTGGGCCTCTGCTTGCAAGGTCGCGATCGCTGAAGGTGGCGAAGTCTGCGCGATCGTGCCGGATTGCGGGCTGGTCTTTGCTACGGTAGGAGCCACCGACACCGACGTATTGACCGTTGGGGTATTCTCAGGTGCCGTACACGCTGCCACAATTACACACACCAAAACGGGCGAGAACCACTGCCCAATCCATTGAAACTGATTTTTCATACGAGCCATCCAACAAGGAATCTAACCCAATAATCACAAATACGCTGCCCGTAAGATTTCCTCCGGATGGCGAGTTAGAGAGAGGAGGGAGGGGATAGGGTGGGTGAGTGGGTGAATGGGTGGGTGAGTGGGTGAGTGGGTAATTAATTAGTGATCAGGAATGGGGGATGGGAAGGATGGGGAAGAGAGGTAGAGGTGAAAGAATGGATCAGTGGGTAGATGGAACTTCACGCACCGACTCACCGACTCACCCACTCCCTAGCTTCCTTCCCCTTCTCCTGTCATAAAGCTATATATGCAGCACTCGCACGGCATAAACTCCCGCAGTAGACAGCAGCACACCTAGCGAAAACAACGCTGCTAAACGCACTTTTTGAGCATGAATGGAGGGTGATACAACTTCTCGTGCCAAAATTGATGCGATCGCGCCCAAAATGTAGCTCAAGGTCAGCAGCAGGTATTGCCAATCTTGCCGCAGCCACCACAATGCCAAGACCATCAACGCGAACACAAGCATCGTTGCCTCAACCAATCGAGGCGGGTTCTCCCAACTCGACTGCACAATTGCATTCCACCAAGACTTTAGCTGTCTCATTGCGGCTCTCCAAAAGCTATTTGTAGGATAGTCCAGCCAGGTCTATTTTGAGAAATCCGATGAGCAAATTCTCAAGATCCCCAGAGTGGCAAAAACGCACTCCAGACTTTTCTATAATTGCTTTGTCCGCGGTGAAGAGACACCACAACCCAAGCTGGAAACAGAAAAGCCTTACCCAAGCTCCAAGGAGATACTGACTTGAGTAAGGCTTTGGGTCAGTTAACCCAACCGTGTGATAGGGCTGTTGTCCCGATCGCAGTTACCAGCAGCGATTGGGACAACAGTCTGGTCACGCCTTTTTATCTAGAAACTCCACCTTGCCAGTGTCTAAATCTTAGTAAGCACCAACAATTTTGAGTTTGTTTTCTTTGATTAACCCTGCCAAGATAGGCGACCTCTTCAAGGTTTCAACCTGTACCAGCGTTGTTGCTTTGACAGAGTTCATCAAATCATTGCCAGATTTGTTTTTTGCCTTGTCTACACCCGGTTCAATGTAAGGAACTAAAGTGCCAATCTTGCTCTCAGCGGGCAGTTTTTGTTGCCGAAGCACCGCATTTACGGCACCGCACCCCTCATGCCCCAGCACTACTAGCACTTTCGACCCCAATACGGCAGTTCCAAACTCCAAACTTCCGATACCTTCTGGGGTTGCCACGTTGCCTGCCATCCGCACCACAAAACAGTCACCAATACCCTGATCAAACACGACTTCAACGGGAACTCGTGAATCGGCGCAGCTCAAAAACGCAGCAAAGGGAAACTGGTCGGCTCCAGTCTCGGTGAGGCGAGCGAAGTCTTGCCGAGGATGGGCAAGTTTTTGATCGGTAAAGCGCTTGTTGCCGTCCACTAGAAGCTGCAACGCCTGTTCTGGAGTCATATCGTCTGAGAAGGGGCGAACGTAAGGCTCTTTCGTCTTGTCGGTTGCATTGGCAACGGGTTGGGCCGCAGGCGATGCGGGTGCTTGGGTTGTGGAAGTTTGTTTTGCCTGGTTACAGGCAGTTGTGGCAACCGCGCTGACTCCGGCAATTCCCATCAGTTTGATCAAATTTCGACGACCCAAAAAACCATTAATGCGACTCATGATTGTGTCTCCTGCTTAAACGTTAACCTTTTTAACTTTGAGGCTCTTGAGATAGGCGGTTGGGTCGTTTGCATCAAACTTGATGCCATCAAAGAAGGTTTCAACACCGCGAGTCTTTTCTTTGGGAACGTCTGCATCGGTAATTCCGGCTTCTTTGGCAGCTTCGCGCCAAAGGTCTTCTCGATTCACCTTACCGACCCATCCCTTCACGTCAGTTTCAGCAGGAAGCATTCCCCAACGGATGTTTTCTGTTAGGAACCAGGTGTCGTGACTTTGATAGGGATACGACACACTGCCTTTCGCATCCTTCCAAAATAGGGGTCCCTTTTTGACATCGTTGATATCGGGTTGCCCATCGCCCATGGTGTATTTGCCATCCAGGGGAGGAGTGAGGATGTCTGGAGCGAGTCCAATAAATTGCCGCCCAGAAAGAATTTGGGCTAGTTCTTTGCGGTTTTCGGGCTTGTCGCACCATTGTTGAGCTTCCATGATGCCTTTCATCAAGGCTTTTGTGGCTTTGGGGTACTTATCGACCCAATCTGCTCGCATGGCAAAGTATTCTTCTGGGTGGTCGGGCCAGATTTGGGCGGTCAGGGCTGCCATGAAGCCAATTTTGTCTGCCAGGATGCGATAGGGCCAGGGATCACCCGTGCTAAATCCATCCATTGTGCCCGTCTTCATATTGGCTACGGTTTGAGCTGAAGAAACGGTGATGAGTTTGACATCGGTATCTGGGTTGATGCCGCCTGCTGCCAGCCAGTAGCGAATCCAAAGTTCTTGATTGGCGGCAGGGAAGGTGTAGGCGGCTGTAAACGGTGTGCCTGCACTTTTGAGTTGGTTGATGTACTCTCTGGCTTTGGAGACATCTAGATGCAACCCTTTGCCGAGGTGTTTGTTGGCGATCGCAATGCCGTTGCCCTGGGTTGAGGTTTGCATCAATACGTACATGGGAATTTTTTTGTTGTCCGTAATGATTCCCTCACTAATTAAGTAGGGCATGGGCATTTGCCATTGGCTACCGTCAATTCCTCCTCCTTCTGCACCAATCACTAGATTGTCACGAGCAGATCCCCAGGAAGATTGTTTTAAAACTTGCACACCTGTCATGCCATATTTGGCAAAAAAGCCTTTTTCTTGGGCAACAATCAAGGGTGAAGACTCAAAAATTGGAATGTATCCAATTCGTGCAGTTGTAGTTTCTGGACCTTCACCGCCCCCCACATTTGCGGCTGGGCTAGCAACTGGAGATGAAGTTTGTTCACTGGTTTCGGGTGGATTTCCAGCGCATCCTTTGAGGGCGATCGCACCTATTGTAGTTGCACCAGCCGTAGCAATAAACTTTCGTCTTGAAAGCTGAGACACTTGATTTTCCTCCGCAAGTTTTGGTGATGGAATTCAATAAAAATTCAGCAGAAATTTGATTCTTCCTGAGACTTATCAGCTTGTGTATGCGCTGCCAAGCAACTCAGTTGCGATAAAAGTTAGGAATGCAATTTAGCGAGTCTAGAGTTAATAGCCAAAGCACACACGAGTTTTCGCGACTTTTTCACATCAAAAAATAAACCATGTGCAAGACAAGGTTTAAATATTCTAAGGAAGTTGCACTAGTTTGAAATTTCAGTCTGAAAGTTCAGACAATGTTTAGTGCTCTCAGAATTGATTATGAGCAAGTCACTGCAATAGTGCGTGGCTCTCTGATTAAATTACTAAGTGCAAACCAACTTTAAACTGCCAATCGAATCAAGGAAAAAACAAGGTGGGTTATGACCTTAGCTATAAGCTTACAGCCTTTATCTTTTTTTCAGATCCGTGTTGAAGTACTTACTCAAATTAAATATTCGATTTAATTAATAAGCAAATCTTTTAGTTTGAAAATATAAATATTTTTTAATCAAATCATTCAATCTAACTCTATTAGAAGGATTGAGAATAATCTGGCAATTACTCACTTTTTAAGTACTTTATCGAGGTTACTCTACGATGCAAATTGGTTTGCCTCTATTGCAAGCTGTTTGTGATAGATGAATCTTTAATGGGTTGATAAAATTTCAGTTGTGCTATGTTCATCTATCGTTCTGTTGGCTAATACGCTCATGTCTTTAAGCTCGAAGTCGGATTTTGCAAATCGGCAAGCAGTATTGGCAACGATGCACCAAAAAGAAGCTGTGATTGCGCCGTTGCTGAAACAAGAGTTGGGGATTGAGGTAGTGGTGCCGCCAAACTTCAATAGCGATCGCTTTGGGACGTTCACTCGCGAAATTGATCGTCCCGCTAATCAGGTTGAAACGGCAAAGTTAAAAGCGTTAGCAGTTCTGGAATTGACGGATGCAACTATGGCGATCGCCAGTGAGGGTAGTTTCACGCCCCATCCAGCCATGCCCTTTTTGCCTTGCGATCGGGAAGTGGTATTGATGATCGACCGTCACCATGATTTAGAGGTGGTGGGCGAGGTAATTTCGATGGAAACAAACTTCCGCCACGCTGCGATCACTACGTTGGAAGAAGCCCTGATCTTTGCTCAGAACGTTGGTTTCCCAGCGCATGGGCTGATTGCCATGCCCGATGCCGATTGCCACAATGCCACCCTAATTTACAAAGGGATTACAACCGAACCGGAGCTGATTGACCGGGTAACGCAATTGCTAAAAACCTTTGGGAACGCCCACCTGGAAACAGATATGCGGGCGATGCACAACCCCACCCGCATGAACGTGATTCGGCAAGCAACCTGTGATCTCATCCGCAAACTGAAACAAGCGTGCCCCCAATGCCACACGCCAGGCTTTGATGTGGTGGAACGGCGGCATGGCTTACCTTGTGCACTTTGCTTTCATCCAACGGATCAAATCTTGGCGTTGATTTATCGTTGCCAACGATGCCGTTTTGAGCAACCTGTGATGTTTCCCAATGGAGTAGAGACGGCTAATCCAGCAGGCTGTGAGTTTTGCAATCCGTAGTCTAGAGTTTTGCCATGATTCGTTGATGGGCTGTGTGGTAGCGATGCAGGCGTTCCATGTCTTTATCGCCCAGTTGTGCCAGGCGGGTGAGAGTCATGTTGTCTTCCAGGTCGTAGCGTTTAACGCGGGTGGCTAAAGGGTTGGGCAAAATGCGATCGATAAATTCGTCATAATTTTCATTTTCCCGCCGTGTGAGACAGGCGATCGCGTCTACAATTTGGGGCGGAAAGCCTTCTGCGGCAAGTTGTTCCAGCGTCCAGTCGGAGTCTTCCACCACATCATGCAAAACCGCCACGATTTGTTCTTCGAGGGTTTGTCCCCGCATCATCATGCGGAGTGGATGCAGAATGTAGGGGGCGTTGGCGCGATCGCGCTGGTTTTGATGGGCAGATGCAGCGATCGCGATCGCCCGTGCCAGCAACTCAGATAAGTCTGTCATGGGGTGCCTCTCTAACCAGGTTCTTTGTCAGGTAGAGGAGCAGGTTTAACATTGAGGGTCCGCGACTGTCCATTGCGATTCACAGTAATTGGCAACGGTGTACCAATGGCAATTGTTTCCACTTTTTGCTGAACCTGGTTAGCGGTTTCCACAGCCGTTCCCCCCACACTTTCAATAATGTCACCAGGACGGATCCCCCCCTGAGCAGCAGGTGAGTTGGGCAGCACCGCCAACACAATCACACCCTGTTCTTGCTTAATCCGAACATCCGAATTCGAGTTGTTGATTTGTTCCCGCAGTTCAGGGGTGAGTTCTGCCATTTGAACACCCAAATAGGGATGCTCGGCGCGTCCTTTGGTGACAATCTGGTCGGCAACTCGCTGGGCGGTGGCAATGGGCACGGCAAACCCAATTCCAGAAGCTCCCTGAATAATAGCGGTGTTGATCCCCACCACCTCGCCTTTGGAGTTGAGCAAGGGACCGCCAGAGTTGCCGGGGTTAATGGCAGTATCGGTTTGAATGAAGTTGACCCTGGCGGAGCCGCCAAAGTCGGCACCCGATCGCCCCGTGGCGCTGATGATCCCTTGAGTGACTGTGAAATCTAAGCCAAGCGGATTCCCGATCGCGATTGCGGCTTGTCCAGGTAGGAGGCTATCGGAGTTGCCAATTTTAACTGTAGGCAGTCCACTCGCATCAATTTCAACCACCGCCACATCCGTTGTTCGGTCTGCGCCTCGCACACGCCCATTAAAGCGTCGCCCATCTTGAAGCACTACCGAGACATTGTCTGCCCCTTCAACCACGTGAGCATTGGTAAAAATTCGTCCATTTGCCGACACAATAAAGCCGGAGCCAGTTCCTCGTTGCACCCGTTCTTGGGGAGCGCGACCACCGAAGGGATCAAACCCCAAGTCACCAAACGGTTGATCCACCACTCGGCTAGCATTAATTCGCACAACGGCGGGTGCCGCGTCTTTTACAATCTGCGCCACGAAATCGGGGCTACCCGGATTGAGCGAAAGTGAGGGGGTGGCGGGCGATCGCTCTAGCTGCTGGGGTTGGGCAGAAACAGATTGTTCTCCCGCCGGATTACGTTCCAAAATTCCCTGACACCCGGCACTACCCACACCCGCCAACAGCACCAAATAAATGAGAGGTTGTTTCAACACACACTTCAAGAGATTCATGGTTTTAATACGAGCGATCGCAATACATCTACAGCAATCCTAGATGATCCCTCGTGCGATCGTCTGGCTATTTTCAACCGTAAAGAAATAAGGAGCCTTGCCAAAGACAAAGCTCCCTTACTAGCTCTCTAAATAGAGCCACTCAACCCATTGTGATCAGGAATTTAAACCGTCAAGATGCAGTTAGATACTTCTCCCAATAACTGTAGTTCTTAGGGTTAAAAGAAAGATCAATAGTCAGCCGAGCGATCTCTTCTATTAGAGTCACCATCATAAGGCTGTACACCCGTATTTGGGTACTTATCATCACTAACCGAGAAAATGCGGGAAACAGCCCCAGAAACGAACTGAATCGCATCATCAATGATTTTGGGAATGCTCATAATCTTCCTCCAGAGTGGCTTGATTGAAGTCTTTGTAGGGACAAGACGTTGCGGTTTGAGTAAACTTCAATGCTCAATAGCCTTACGCTTTTATTATGGCAATTCTTCTCCCAATGGGAGCAATTTGAATTAATTGTTCAAACCCTGAGCTGTATTGTTTGACGCTTCTTTATATAATGTAACCTCTTCACAATTCATCTAGCGCACCCGAAAATCAATACTCATCAGAAACGCAGAAAAATTACTCATTTAGATTCAATATACTTTTATTAAACTAACCCGTGATTGATTTATTCAACGTTGCAATCAAACACACTTCTTAAAGCAGAAAGTAGTTTACTCTTAATTTTTCCATGTCTAAGGAATGTTTAGAAAGTGTCACTTAAGGTTCAGTTGACTTAAGTTTGGGCGTAAGAGTCATCGGCTAATTTTAATAAGGCGTACTATAAATCTTTCCCCTTCAGAGGATGTCAACTTCTCTTAAAAACTTGCAGTGAAGGGAATCCAGGTTACACCAGTCAGCGCTAAGGAACAAATAATTCTAGAGTACATCTTCCTAATTATGGTTTTTATTACTATAATTAGGAAGATGTATCCTGCAACTGAGCATGAGTTCTTTAACCGCTAGTATGTTGCGATCGCCCAGCTTGGAAGATCAAGCGCTAGTTGTCACCCCAACCGATCTCAGCCTTCTAACCGACTTGTATCAACTCACAATGACCGCTTGCTATGTTGGTGAGCAGCTCGATCAACGTACTGCCAGTTTTGAGCTGTTTGCCCGCCGTTTGCCGCCAGGGTTTGGCTATCTGATCGCGATGGGGTTGGCGCAGGCTCTAGAGTATCTAGAAAATCTGCATTTCAGCCAGAAGCAATTAGAGCAGTTGCAGGCGACTAGGATTTTTGCCCATGCTCCCGATGAGTTCTGGTCGTTGCTGGCAAATGGGCGGTTTACAGGAGAGGTGTGGGCAGTGCCAGAAGGGACGGCTGTATTTGCCAATGAGCCATTGCTGCGGGTAGAAGCCCCGTTGTGGCAAGCCCAATTGGTTGAAACCTATTTACTCAATGCTGTGAACTATCAAACGCTGATTGCCACACGGGCAGCCCGAATGCGGGATGCGGCGGGTTTAGAAGCGACCCTGCTGGAATTTGGTACTCGTCGAGCGTTTGGTCCACAGGCATCGGTATGGGCGGCACGGGCAGCGCTTGCGGCTGGCATGAATGCGACTTCTAACGTGTTGGCGGCACTGCAACTGGGGCGAAAACCTGCGGGTACAATGGCTCATTCTCTTGTGATGGCGCTGGCAGCAACCGAGGGCGGCGAAACCCAAGCGTTTACGGCGTTTCATCGCTACTTTCCGGGTGCGCCGTTGTTGATTGACACCTACGATGTAGTAGCGGCAGCAAAATCCCTTGCTGAGAGGGTAGAGTGTGGAGAATTGCAACTGGCAGGGGTACGGCTGGACTCTGGCGATTTGTTATCGTTGTCCAAACAAGTGCGCCAACTGTTGCCAGGCGTGTCGATTTTTGCCAGTGGCGATTTAGATGAATATCGTATTGCCGAACTAAGGGCAGCGGGTGCTTGCATCGATGGGTATGGCTTGGGCACACAACTGGTGACGGGGTCACCGGTGAATGGAGTGTATAAACTGGTCGAAATTGATGGTATTCCAGTGATGAAAGAGGCAATCGGGAAGGTGACCTATCCAGGACGCAAGCAGGTGTTTCGGCGCTATGAGAGTGGAGTGGCAGTGAGCGATCGCCTGGGATTGGTGCCTGCAACCGACGAGGAAACCCATCAGCCTAGCGGGGATGAGCAACCGCTGTTGCAGTGTGTAATGCGGCACGGTCAGCGAGTTAGCCCACCGGAATCATTAGATGCGATCGCCCAACGAACGATGCAATCCGTCGCCAGTTTGCCCCTCGAAACCCGCAACTTCCATACGCCAGTTTCGCTTCCCGTCCAGTTGTCCTCTGAGTTGGAGGCATTAATTGAGCAAACGCAGCGGAGGATCCACCAATGAATAAACGGCAAAAGAAACCTCCAAGGCTGAACATTGCGTTGTTTGGCACCAGTGCCGATCCGCCAACGGTTGGGCATCAATTCATCATTGCCTGGTTAGCCCAACGGTTTGATTGGGTCGCTGTTTGGGCAGCAGATAATCCATTTAAGGGGCATCAAACTCCGCTGGCTCACCGTATGACCATGTTGGATTTAATGATTCAAGATCTCGATCTGCCTCGCGACAATGTGCATCTGCATCCAGAATTGAGTCAATCTCGCACGATTCATACGTTGGAGATTGCCACACAGCGCTGGAAAAATGCTCACTTTACCCTGGTCATTGGGTCGGATCTGGTGGCTCAGTTGCCAAACTGGTATCGGATTGAGGAACTGTTACAAGCGGTCGATCTCCTCATTGTGCCAAGACCGGGCTATCCTTTGAGTGAGCCTGCTCTGGAGGAATTGAGGCATCGAGGAGCCAGAGTAGCGATCGCGGATTTAACCTGTCCAGATACCTCTTCTACTGCCTATCGAGCGCAAGGGAAAACCGACGGGTTAACGCCTCCCATTGAAGACTACATCCACCGGGAGCACCTATACCTATGCCAGGACGCGCCCAGAGAAAAGCAACCAAGTCACTAAGCCACCCACCGCTCGCCGACTTCAAAGTGGGAGTCGATAACGTGATTTTTTCAGTCGATACGGATCAAAATCGGCTCTTGGTGCTCTTGGTCATGCGGCAAGAAGAACCTTTTTTTGGGCAGTGGAGTTTGCCTGGAACGCTGGTACGCCACGGTGAATCGCTGGAAGACGCAGCCTATCGCATTTTGGCAGAAAAAATTCGCGCCCGGAACCTCTATCTGGAACAGTTGTATACCTTTGGGGGTCCAGACCGCGACCCGCGAGAAGCCCCTGATAGTTATGGCGATCGCTATCTATCTGTCAGCTACTTTGCATTGGTGCGCTATGCCGAAGCCGAACTGATTGCCGATCGCGTTAGTGGCATCGCCTGGTATTCATTAGAGCAAGTGCCCGATCTGGCTTTCGATCACAAACAGATTTTGGAATACGGGCATCGCCGTCTGCGAAACAAGTTGGAATACAGCCCCGTTGCCTTTGAAGTGTTGCCGGAGCTGTTTACCTTGAGTGATCTCTACCAGCTTTACACCACTGTTTTAGGCGAAAACTTTTCCGACTATTCCAATTTCCGCTCTCGCCTACTCAAGCTGGGTTTTTTGGAAGATACCGGGGTAAAAGTCTCCCGTGGTGCCGGACGGCCCGCCAGCCTTTATCGCTTTGATGCCGAAGCCTTTGCACCTTACAAAGACAAACCAATGGTGTTTATTTAATTTATGAAAATTGCGATCGCTCAACTGAATCCCATCATTGGGGATATTGACGGGAATGCCCAGCGTATTTTAGCCACTGCTCAAACGGCTGCTGCGCAGGGTGCTGAGGTATTTCTCACACCGGAACTATCGCTCTGTGGTTATCCGCCCCGTGACCTGTTGACGCATCCTGATTTTGTCGAAGCAATGGGGCAGGCATTGGAGCAACTCGCGATCACCCTTCCCCCCCAACTGATAGCACTCGTTGGAGTCGTCACCATTAACCCCAACGCAGGCATCGCAGGCGGTAAACCCCTCTTCAATAGCAGCGCCCTTCTCGCCAACGGGCAAATTCAGCAAATCTTTCACAAACGCCTGCTGCCCACCTACGACGTCTTTGATGAAGACCGCTACTTTGAACCCGGTGAAAAGCCGAATCATTTCGTGTTTCCTTCCTCTCTTCACCTCGGCGTGACCATCTGCGAAGACCTGTGGAATGATGAGGAATTTTGGGGCAAACGCACTTACGAAATTAACCCGATCGCCGATTTAGCGCAGATTGGGGTTCATCTCACGATTAATTTATCGGCATCGCCTTTCACGGTGGGCAAGCAGGCATTACGCGAAGCCATGTTGAAGCACGCAGCAACGCGGTTCAATCAGCCTGTGATTTATGTGAATCAGGTGGGCGGTAATGATGATCTAATTTTTGACGGCAATAGTGTGGCGTTCAATCGGCGAGGGGAACTGGTGTGTCGTGCTCGTGCCTTTGAAACCGATTTGCTGCTGGTGGACTACGACGAGGAGCAGCAAGATTTGGTGGCGATCGCCCCTGATATTACCCCTTTGCCGGAAAACGATGATGCCGAAATTTGGGGGGCGTTAGTCCTGGGTGTGAAAGATTACGCCCGCAAGTGTGGCTTTCGCAAAGCAGTGATTGGGTTGAGTGGCGGAATTGATTCGGCGTTGGTGGCGGCGATCGCAACCGCAGCTCTCGGTCGAGAAAACGTATTAGGAGTGTTGATGCCGTCTCCCTACAGTTCCGAACACTCGGTCAAAGATGCGCTCCAGCTTGCTGAAAACCTGGGCATCCCCACCCAAACCCTGCCCATTGGCGAACTAATGCAGGGCTACGACCACACCTTAGAAACCCTGTTTGCCAACACCGAATTTGGATTGGCGGAAGAAAATATCCAGTCCCGGATTCGCGGCAACTTGCTGATGGCAATCTCCAACAAGTTTGGACATCTGCTGCTCTCCACTGGTAATAAATCTGAAATGGCAGTCGGTTACTGTACCCTCTATGGCGACATGAACGGCGGACTTGCCGTCATTGCTGATGTCCCCAAGACGCGAGTTTACTCCATTTGCAATTGGCTAAATCAAACTGAGCGATCGCGTTCCAATCCCCCATCCCCAATCATCCCTCCCAATATCTTGACCAAAGCACCCAGTGCCGAACTCAAGCCGGGACAAGTGGATCAAGACTCGCTGCCACCCTACGAAATCTTGGATGATATTCTGGTGCGGCTGATTCACAATCATCAAACGCCGGATCAAATCGTACTGGCAGGACACGATCCAGCAGTGGTGGATAAGGTCACTCGGTTAGTATCGCGGGCAGAATTCAAACGTCGTCAGGCTCCTCCCGTGCTTAAAGTCACCGATCGCGCGTTTGGAGTGGGCTGGCGGATGCCGATCGCGAGTCGATGGCTATCTAAAACTACTCAAACTGTCAATCGTGAGGCTATTTGGAATCAGTTTTAAACACGACGGCTTTACACGCATAAAGAAATTACGAACCGTTGTTGCAAAAGGAACCTTACGCCAGCATTCAAATTCCTGTGTTTTAACTTGCACGATTTGCAAGGACATTACACGGTTTCCAATGGAGGAGAGGATGTTGTCACGTTCACCTGTGTTCGCCCTTTTACACAAAGGTGTTTTAACCGCTACCGGGCTTGCAATTCTCGCAACTACACCCACCCTTGCCAGTGCATCCGCCTTTACAACTCAATCCAACAATCTGCATGATCATCTCATCGGTCAAACTCAAAAATCGACCAGCCTGCTCAACAGCATGGCGCAGCAAGGTTGGCTAATCGCCGACCGAGACGATGATGACGACGATGATGATGATGATAAAAAGGGGCGTAAGCGGGAATATAAGAAAGACGGTCGCGAAATTCGAGAAGTTCAAGTGGTTCGCGTTGACTTAAACCGGGCGAAAAACCTGGCTCGCCAAGCCGCAGAAGCCGCCAATGGTGGAATCCGCTATTACCGTGCGGAAGCTTCCATGCATGGACCTGCGGCTCAATGTCCCTACGTTGACAATGGTGATTCCTGGACGTTTACCTTTCTGGGAGGTCGTCCCGGCTCAACGGTGATGACGACTGAAAGTGTGGTGACGGTTTACAAGAACAATCCCAGAGTCGTGGTGGCTTATAACGGAGCAATTCGTAATGTGCGCCAAACTCAGATTCAAAGCTTTACTTCCAGTCAGCGCACGGTGCTGGTTGATTTGCTGCGTGGCAACTGCGAGTGCAACTACTTGCTGAGTGATTCGCTCCGGACTCAAATTGTGAGCCAAACGCGATCGCTACCACCCGGCATTCAAAAGCAACTTCTGCGCGGTAAAGGCTTACCTCCTGGCATTGCTAAGAAATTGGTGAAGTTGCCAAAACAAGTGAATACCTACATTAATCTGCCATCGCAATACGACTTGGTTGTGGTTGGTTCCAATCTGGTGTTGTTAGATCAGGTGCGCTACGTCGTGGTCGATTACATCTCCAACATCATCTAGCAACCAAGAATAGATAAGGGCGAACAATGGTTCGCCCTTACACAGGCTTCTCTGCTTATTTCTCGGCTTTCCAGGTGCCGCCGTAGGTGTAGAAGGGGTTGTTAAAGTTTCTGCATCGTTTTCCCATACCTAGTCCCTCAAGACGGGACCATCAAAGTCTTTGGGCGGGCAAAAATCATCCTCCCAGCGGAGGTTTGGAGAGCACTCGTCACAATTACTTGAATTTCGCCACCCAAATAGCTACGCCCGTCTTCTACCACTACCATCGTACCGTCTTCCAGATAACCAACCCCTTGCGTCGGTTCCTTCCCTTCCCGCAGAATTTTCAGATCAATGCTGTCACCAGGCAGGTAAGTGGGACGAACTGATTGAGCAAGATCGTTGATGTTCAGCACGGGAACGGTTTGCACACTGGCAACTTTGCTGAGGTTGTAATCAGTTGTCAGCAATGTCCCATTGATTTCTTGAGCTAAGCGAATGAGTTTAGCATCAACAGTTGCCACATCTTCGTAGTCAGCCGAGTTAATCACAATGCGATCGGGGTAGGCATCTCGAATGCGATTGAGAATATCCAAACCACGCCGCCCACGAGTACGCTTCTGATCGTTCGATGCATCTGCAATGTTTTGTAGCTCCTGCAACACAAACTGTGGCACTAAAATTTGCCCTTCTAAAAAACCTGTTGCCAACAGTTCTTCAATTCGCCCATCAATAATGCAACTCGTGTCTAACAACTTTGTTGCTGCTGGCTTTAAAGTTCCTTCCGACACAAGCAGCGTTTCAAAGGAGCTAGGGTTAATCAATCGCAGCAACGCCCGACCATGAATATCTGCCAGAGAAATTCCCGTGAATGCAAAAAGCACACTGCCCACCAGCGCAATCAGCGGTTTGATAAACGAAAACTCTGGTGGAATGGGCAACAAGAAAGTAGGAGCCAGCAACAGGTTAGCAACCAGCAAACCGATTACTAACCCGATCGCCCGACTCAACAAGATATCAGCAGGCATAGCGCGAACCTGTTTTTCCAGTCGTCGATAAGCTTGCTGCACCGATAACCCGATCGCGAAACCGAGCAAAGCACCAAACCCAGCAGCAACAAATCGCAGCGCTGTTTCATTAGAGACTTGCGACAGAACCTGGCTGGGCAAATCTTCAATGCTGTTAAAGCCAATCCCCGCCCCTGCCAGGATGAATGAGATAATAATGATGGCATCAAGCATAAATTTTGGTGGTTTTGGGGGAACGGTAACTCGAATCTAATGAAATTCGAGGTTGCCAGTCTAGCTTGAAGTCAGTGGAACGGGCAAAAAAGTGTTCGACATAACAGAAACAGGCACTGGAACTGACTCGGTGTCAGGCTGACATGGATTCATTATACTCTTCGCGCTCTATTCTACTTTCGTCAGTAATGTGGTAGGCACTGTCTCCCCTGTCTTCCTGCTGTCCATTTCCCGTTCCCAATTTCCATGTCTCCTGTGCGTTCTGCCTATATCCACATTCCCTTTTGCCGCAGGCGTTGCTATTACTGCGATTTTCCTGTGTCTGTGGTAGGTGATAAACCGCCGGGCGGCAGTGGAGCACAAATTAATGGCAGCAATTCAGGGACAATTGCTCAGTACGTTCAAGTGCTCTGTCAGGAAATCCGCCAATATGTAAGCTCTGGTGAGTTGTTGCAAACGGTTTTCTTTGGAGGCGGGACTCCGTCATTGCTCTCGGTGGAGCAACTCAACCAGATTTTGACAGCGCTGGATCAGCAGTTTGGCATTGCTACCGATGCTGAAATTTCAATGGAAATTGATCCGGCAACGTTTGATTTAGCACAAGTCAAAGGATACAAGGCGGCTGGAGTAAATCGTGTCAGTTTAGGAGTGCAGGCATTTCAACCAGAATTGTTGCAGGTAGCAGGGCGATCGCACACCGTCGCAGACATTCTGATGGCTGTAGATCTAATTCAGCAAGCAGGATTTACGAACCTCAGTCTAGATTTAATCTCTGGCTTACCCCACCAAACCTTAGAGCAGTGGGAAGAATCGCTAGAACAGGCGATCGCCCTTTCTCCCACCCATCTCTCTTGCTATGACTTGATTGTCGAAGCCGGTACACCCTTCAGTCGGCAATACAAGCTGGGAAACACCCCTCTGCCTTCTGATGAAATGGCGGCAGAGATGTACCGCACAGCCCAGCGCCTGTTGGCTGCTAACAAGTTTGAGCATTACGAAATTTCTAATTACGCCAAACCAGGGTATCAGTGTCAGCACAATCGGGTGTACTGGAAAAATCGTCCCTTTTATGGGTTTGGCATGGGAGCAACCAGTTACTTGTATGGTGAGCGGTTTGCCCGCCCCCGCAAAACCTGGGAGTATTACGAGTGGGTGAAGCAGGAGGGCAGAAGAGAGAAGGCAGTTGGGGAGGATGAGAGAGTCAGAAGTCAGACGAGAGTGGGGAAACCTGCGCTGGACTTGCTGGATACACTAATGCTGGGGTTACGACTGGCTGAGGGGCTGGATATGGCATGGTTGATTGAGCAGTTTGGAGAGGAGGCGATCGCGCGACTGTGGAAATGCCTTCAGCCTTATTTGCAAGATGGATTGGTGGCGATCGTGCCAGCACCAAAGGACGATCAACTGCCAACTTCAAGCCATTTGAGGTTGACTGATCCTGAGGGCTTTTTGCTGTCTAACGTGGTGCTGACGACAATTTTTGAGGAATTTGAGTAAAGCAATCTCCTTCGCAGGGCGGACGCATGACTCATCAATCCCCACCCACTCAAGCATCTTCGGCACGATCTGCCTTTTGTCTACCCTTGAACAAGCAAAACCTCTGTCTGGGGGTCGGTTTGGACGCTGAGCCGAATGCAGTAGAAGTAGAGTACAAAATTGATGGAGATTGTATTCTATGAAACTGAATTATTTGAACAAGCCTCTATCTGCTGTAGGACGCTGGATCGCAACTGCATTGTTTTGTGTAGCAGCGATCGCTTTTGTGTGGCAAGGCAGCTTCTTCTCAAACACGGCAGCATGGGCTGGTTCTACGTATATGATTGCAACGGCAGATGCGGGCAATCAGGTTAAAGATAAAGTCAATAAAGATGCCGGACGGGCTAAAGGCTTTATTCGTGACACCGCAGATAAGGTTGAACAAACCGCCAACAAAAACGCCCGTCGTGTTGAAAATGCCACCGACAATGACAATAATCTTCTGGAGCGCCGGGCTAAAAGCGATCGCGACCTGATTGAGAAGCGGGCAGAAGAAGATGCATCTCGCACTCAAGAAGCCGTTGATAATACCAAAAACGCGGTCAAGCGCGCCGTTGATGGCATTAAAGATGCTTTCAACTAGCTGCTGAACTGCATCAGCAATTCCATAAGACAGTCAAATCATTTGAAGCAATCCTAAAAAACATTTGCGGTCAGGTCATTGATTCTGACCGCATTTTTGATGCATTGCAGCACTTTTTCATACGGAACAATCTCGTCTGGGCGTGAAGTCTGAAAACACACAGATGCGATCGCAGACTCTATGTTTCTGGCTCAAGGCATTCCCGCCATCCCCGACTTAACTCAACCTCAAACACTGCTGCAATTTGGACAACACGTACTCCAGTTCAGTCAGTGGTTCTTAGTGTTCCTGGCAGGAGTAGGATTGGTCTTGGCCGCGATGAATTTTTCGTACCGCAATCCGCGCCCTGCCCAGCTAGAAACCGACCTGACAAATTACGGGCAAATTTGGAACGGAGTGCGACACGGTCTGCTGGTCGTCGTGATTTTAGTCATCGGCTTCTTTCTCTGTTCCACGCTTGCCAACCGCTATCACCATTGGGAACGAGACAAAATCAGCCGCGTGGCAGGTAGCGTTGCCGGGGAACGAGTCGAGCATCTTGCTCCACTGGTGCGCTATTCCGTGGAGGAGCCGTTTACCACCATCACCTATATCGATGGCAAACCTACCGAAGTTGAAAAACGCCGCCAGGTTGACCGATTCCTCGCTCCCAGTAGCACTGAGGCAGAAACAACCATCACGCTAGCCACCGATCCAGCAACCTCACGAATCATCTACCAATCCAATTTCAAGGGCACGTTTCAGGTCACCAATTCCCTCGACGTAACGCAAGATTTTGTGTTTGAGACGCCGCTGCCTGTTGGCTACACACTGTTGCAAGATTACCGCGTTGAGCGGCAAGGCAAACGCCTAGAGCCAGAAAATCAGGGGGAGTACCGGTTTCCAGTCAAACTGGTACCAGGAGAAACGACTCGGTTTCAGGTGAGTTACAAGGCGCAGGGCGCACCTCGCTGGGTGTATAACGCCAATGGGCGATCGCTCGCCAAATTCCGCCTTACCGTCTTGGCAGACTTCCCCAACGCCGATTTCGCCAGCGGCATCCTCCCCACCGAAACGCAAACCGAGGGGCAGGGAACCCGCTTCACCTGGGCATTTGAAGAGAACGTATCAGGACAAAACCCGTTTGGAGTCTTCACGGCAACCCAACGCTTCCAAAACACAGGCATCTTGCCACGCCTCTTGCTGCTAGCTCCAGGCATTTTGCTGTGGTGGTTGCTGCTGCTTTACCTGACAACGCCCCTACGGTTGCAGGATGTGGCGATCGCGGCAGCAGTCTTTTTTGCCTGCCTGCTAGCGCTCACCTATGCCAGCCGTATCATGGATGCCAAATTAGTCTGGGGTGCGTTGCTCTGGGTGTTGCTGGCGTTTGGCTGGGGTGTGGGTACTCAAAATCACAAATTGGGCAGTGTGGCAGCAACCTTGTGCGGAGCGGTGTTGCCCGTGATGGCATTCCTCGTTCCCTATACAGGATTGACCCTGGGAGCGGCAGGCTTACTGTCGGCTGGGTTGCTGCTGAAGCGGTATTACACAGAAAGTTCTCGGCTTACGCCCGTTTAAGAGAAAGAGAATCGGGGAGAAATTGGAGATTGAGGATTGAAGATTGGTAATAGGCAGTCGGGGATAGGGAAGATGGGTAGGTGGCATTTTGCTCACCTGCTCCTCCACTCACTCACCTCTTGCCTCCTGGCTCCTGCTCTAACAACTGACTTGGAATCCTCAATGTTGTGGTCTAGCATGAGAGATCAACGATGGGCGATCGCGAAGTCACAGGGCATGGGATTCATCCACACAAATGAAAAAGCAGGTCAACTAGAAGAGGCAACCAGGGTTGCGAAAGATTGGTTTTGGCGGTTCTGGTATTTAGTACCGCTCTACCCCTACAGCAAACGGCGCACTCTACGGCGAGAAGTGGTCAAAGACACGATTTGGACATTTGACCAGATGCAGGGCATTCTCTACGTGGTAGTACCAATTCGGATGACGGTGGTGAAGCTGGCAGCGGGGGGATTGCTGGTTTATGCACCCGTTGCACCCACGGCTGAATGCTTGCAACTGATGAATGAGCTGGTGGAGCAACATGGCGAGGTGAAGTACATCATCCTGTCAACGATTTCGGGGTTGGAGCATAAGGTATTTGTCGGTCCATTTGCCCGCTATTTCCCTAATGCCCAAGTGTTCATTGCACCGGGACAGTGGAGTTTCCCGCTGAATTTGCCCCTGAGTTGGCTGGGCTTTCCGATGAAGCGAACTCAAGTTTTGCCAGAGTACAGTTGCAATGCCCCGTTTGGGGATGAGTTTGAGTATGCCATCCTGGGACCCATTGATTTGGGCCCGGGAAAGTTTGCCGAGGTGGCTCTATACCATCCGCGATCGCGCACCTTGCTGGTTACCGATTCGGTCGTTTCGGTACCTGATGAGCCACCAGACATTGTTGAACTTGACCCGTACCCGCTGCTGTTCCACGCCAAAGACACGGCGTTTGACGTGGTAGAGAATACGGCTGAAAATCGCCGCAAGGGCTGGCACCGGATGATGCTGTTTGCGTTTTTCTTTCGCCCCAGTGCGCTGGAACCTGTGAAAACCTGGCGTTCCATTCGGGATGCTTTCAAAGCACCCGATCGCTCTAAACGGGCGTACTTTGGCTGGTTTCCGTTTAAGTGGAATGAAAAATGGCAGCGATCGTTTGAGGCACTGCGCGGGAATGGACGCTTATTTGTTGCCCCAATTTTGCAAACGTTAATTCTCAACCGTGCCCCGCAAGAAACCATTGATTGGGCAAATGATGTCGCTGGCTGGGATTTTCAGCGAATTATTCCCTGCCATCTGGATGGACCAGTTGATGCCACGCCGCGTCAGTTTCGCCAAGCATTCGCCTTCTTAGAAAAATCAACTTCCGAAACAGACACCTTCGATGTAGAGAGTCATCCCTTACCAGACGAAGACTTTGAACTGTTGCGCGAATTGGATAAAGGCCTAAGTCGCACGCGATTGGTGCCAGCGGCAAAAGAAAAAATTTAACTCAGCGATCGCAGCTTAGCCTATCCTCTTTCTCATTCAGCTTGTTATCTTGAATTAACAAAGCTTTAACCCTCACTTCTAAAAAACCTCAATGAGCCACGCTGCACCAACTATCAGGATGCGCCTGTTTTCGCTAACTCAGCTTCTGATGGTGCTTTGGGAGTTAGTCCTGGCAGCAGCAATTGGGTTGGGGTTGCTATTTCTTGGCGCGGATGGTGCTGCCTGGATTTTGGGAGGGATTGTGTCAGGCGCGATCGCCTTCTTAATCAGCCATCAAGCTTTGAATATCAGCGTGGCACCTAACCGCACCGCTCGCAAAATTGGTCAGCTCCTGGTTGGGCTAACGGTTGGCTTCTCGGTGCAGCACAGCAACTTGTTGGCACTGTCTACCGAGATTCCGCTGTTCCTGCTGCTAACTGGGTGCCTGCTCTTGGGCGGAATCGTTGTTGCTGCTATGTATGCCAGGTTAGAAAAAACAGATTTACTCACTGCTCTCCTGGCAACTACTCCCGGCAACATTGGCGTGATGGCAAGCATTGCCGCAGACTACGGCAGCAATCCAGCGCTGGTATCGCTAGTGCAGCTCATGCGGTTTACCCTCGTGACCTTTGCCATTCCCTTGCTCTCGAATGTGACTCACCCATCCGATCCCTGGGCAACGCTGCACGCTCTCACGCAGCACCCCATTGATCTCCATTCCTGGTATTTATTCTGGCTGGTTTTAGTTTTGTTACTGGCAGGGATGAGTGTCAGGGTTGGGGCACTGCTGCGGCTGCCCGTACCAGGGCTGCTTTGTCCGTTGATAGTTGGCATTGGTTTCAATACGCTATTTAGCGCAGTGCCGTTTTTCCCCGTGGTTGATTTCAATCCACCAGCTTTACTGAACCTGCTGGGTCAAATTCTGCTGGGCATCACGATTGGGGAATATTGGGGCATGAATCCCAAATTGGGCACGGCTGCGATCGCCCGTGCCACCATTCCAGCCATCCTCACACTAGTCGCAGGGTTGAGCGTTGCCGGAATTGCCAAATTGCTGACTTCCTGGGATTGGCTCACCTGTTTGCTGGTGACGGCTCCAGGTGGCTCGCCTGAAATGATCTGGATTGCCCTGACACTAAATCAAGATGTGGAAGTGGTAACCGCTGGTCATTTAGTCAGGCTGATTGCGATCAATGCCCTGTTGCCGTTGATGATTTCGGCAGTGGGGTATGTGCAGCGATCGCCCCATTTGATTCCTATCAGAAACTGGCTTACTTCCAGCCAAAATACTTCTGAGACATAATTGGGTTGTTGCTGCGATAGCCCTCCAACCTTATGAGAATTACACCTTACCAACCGTTACTGCTCCGCCTGCTCCACGGTATTAGCGCCTTGCTGGTGTTGGGTGCCTGGGCAACCGGTTTCTTAGTGTATGACAGTTGGGACAGGCGCTTTGGTGGGTTAGGGGTTACCACTCGCGATCGCAACCTGATTGATATTCACGGTACTTTTGGCTTTTTCTTGTTTTTTGTTTTCATTGCCTTTGCCATTTACAGCCTTTCCATTGGACGCAAACGCCTGATTCAACGCGAGTCCTTAAGCCAATTAACCCAGCTTGGCAGACCGATCTGGTGGGTAGCACTGCAACGAGTCACCAATACCACCATGCTGGCAGCCGCTACGTTAGCAGTTGGTTCTGGCAAACTCCAAGATGAGAACTGGTTACCCAACGGCGAACTACATCACATCGCTTACTTTGTGCATCTGACTGCCTGGGTCTTGATTATCTTGAGCATCGCTGCCCATGTGTTAATGAGCGCCAAAGTCGGCGGCATTCCCTTACTGCTTTCCATGACCACCCTAAAAACCCGCTCCGATGATTGGCTAGTCAAAAAGATTCAGAAGTTCGCCCGAAGCAAAAAATGAGAGAACAGGTCGAATTAAGACGATGCAGAGTTTCCCCAGGTAGAGGTCTTGTGCCTACCCTGTAATGGTTAGAGCAATCACGAGATTTCACCGGGAGTTCAAATGCCCGCCCTTAGCCATCTTGTAAGCGGCGAAGTTCTTCGTGCGTGTTTAACGCAATTTGCAACGCTTCATTCAAAATGCGTCCGTGTTCACTGGCTTGGTCCGCCACTTGTAGAGACGTGAGTGCATAGATGTTGTTATCAAACAGGATGGCGTTGTTGGCAATAAAGTCGTTGTTTTCTCGCAGAATGCGTTCGGTTTTGAGTGCCCGCACCAGATCTTCTCGCGTCAACCAGAGAGCGTGCAGCACTTGCTCCCGATCTTGGATGGCAACGCTGCTATTGCCCGCATCTTCGAGTTGATCATTAATCGCGATCGCCCGCACCACTGAATTAAACTGCTTCACATCTGCAACCAGGTTTCGCAGCGGCGGAGAGGCAGATTCTTTCAGCCAGCGCCAGCGGTGATAAATCGCCGTGCCAACTCCTAGAATTGCGCTAATCCAAAAATGGGCTTGCCAGGTGAGGGTTAATGGCGAAATCGATGCCAGAACGATGCGAAGGAGGGCGATCGCGCCATAATCTAGCGTGAAGTACCACAGGCTCAGCCAACCCACTCGCACCCAGAACGGCGCAAAGATATGGCGGGGTGCAAACCCAATCAGCCGTCGCAGTTCTCCTTTGGAGATTTCTAAACCCTGAAGGTCAGGTTTCATACCCTTGTCGCTTTCGCCCCAAATACCATACCAGGCTAACAAATAGCCCCGTGCCAACGACGTATTTAATAATGTCGGGAACATTGGGATTGGGCGAGAAAAACCCCTCAATAATTCCAGCAATCACCAGCATGGGCACCACGCCAAACAACAGTTGCGCCGCCTGAATCCCATAAAACTTGAGCGCATCCACTCGCCGATATTTACCCGGAAATAAAATCGCTCTTGCTAGCAAGAAACCTGCCCCTCCCGCCAGAAAGATTGCAGGCAATTCCAGAGAACCGTGGGGAAACACGAACGCCCAAAAGGGAAACGCAAGATTATTTTGCCCCACCAGGGTACCAATGGTACCAATCAAGATGCCATTGATCAGCATGATGTAAGCCGTGAACAACCCTGCGGTGATGCCGCCTGCCACTGCCCCAAAGGACACCTGAATGTTGTTGATCATGATGCTACTGGAGGCAAAGGGTTCGATGCCGACGATCGCCCCCATCCACAATTCACCCCGATCGCGCACCTGCTCAATCAGACTCGCAGGCACAATTAGCTCGATAAATGAGGGATCATGCCATGCGATCCACCAGGCAACTAACCCCGCAAATACAAACATCCCGGTTGCCAAAGCAATGTAACCCCGCGATCGCTGCACCACTGCCGGAAAGCCCCACCCGTAAAACTCCAGCAGCGATCGCCACTCTTGCCTGCGCGACCCTTGATAGATCTGAGAGTAAGCGCGAGTGGTCAGCGTTTGCAGATCGCGCACAATCATCTCCCCCACCTGATTGGTTTTTGCCCGCGCCAGATCGGCGGAAACAGAACGGTATAAACTAGCAAGTTGACGGATTTCGTCTGCTTTTAGCGACTTCAAACCCCGCTTTTCCAGTTTTTTGAGTAAATCATCCAGCGTGTTCCAACTAGTCTGACGGCGACCAATCCAGCGTTGAATATTCATAGATTGTTTACATTTCACAGAGATCAAGACGAGGTGGATTAGGATAGCGACAGCATCATCAGCCTAGCAGGAGTGTAGCTCATGGCTTCCGGCTCACGTTCTTCACCTACCGAACCGCTTAGCGTCGGAAATGTTGTTAGTACAGGTTTTCAACTTTATCGAGCAAATGCAAAACAATATCTTGGCATCGCCCTGATCTCAGTCGGTTGGTCATTATTACCAATTTTGGCACTGATTGCACTGGCTATTATTGCTGCCGCAGTGGGCGGTGCAACTGGAGAACCCGCAGCAGGTATTGGATTTTTTGTATTGGCATTTGTTGTTGTCATTGTGTTAGCAGTTTATTGTTTTGCCAAGTCTCTGGCAAATTCTGCCTTAATTTCACGACTGGCATTTTCTGAGATCAGCAATCAATCAGAAGATTTTTTAGCTTCTCGACGTTTTGTTGATTCGCGTAAGTGGAGCTTTTTATTTACGCAAATTTTGGTGGGTTTAATTGCTGGTGGAGCAGTCATCGCATTTTATATCGTGCTTGGCATTCTGTTTGCTGCTACCGTTGCGGCCTCTGGTGGCTTTGGCGGCAGTGGTGGTAATTCAGGCGTTGCTGCTATTTTTGGGCTGTTGATCTTTGTGCTGGTGATTGCCGCACTGGTCTTTTTCCTGTGGTTAGGGGCACGCTTGTTTGGGGCAGAAGTGCCGCTGGCAGTGGAAGCACAAAGTTCTGCATCTCAGTCAATTGGTCGGTTTTGGAATTTGACCAAAGGCAATGCCTGGCGGATTGTGCTGGTATTGCTCGTGGCGGTTCTCGTTACCTTGCCGATTATTCTCGTGAGCCAACTGCTTGCCAGCATTCCTCAAGCAATTGTTGAAAATGGGGTGGCTTCGGGTTCTGCCACTGTGACCACCCTCGCCATTCTTTCGGCCTTAATCAGTTATGCGGTGAGTGTGCTGCTGAACCTCCTCGTTTTACCGTTTTGGCAGGTGATCAAGTCGGTGGTTTATTACGACTTGCGAAATCGTCGTGAGGGGTTGGGTTTGCAGTTCCGCGATCGCTAGGCATCTCCAACGTCCACCTATGCGCTTTTTCAATCGAATTTCTTTATCCACGCCTGAAAGTGTTGAGTTGGAGTTTACTCTAGCTGGCATTGGCAACCGCGCCCTGGCATTAATTATTGACTACAACATTCTGGCAATCATCTTGCTGGTCTTTTGGGGAGCGTGGTTGCTGTTCTTCTTTGGGTTGATGAGTTATTTAGAACAACTTGAGGGAGACTACAGCCAGGTTCCCTATTGGTTGCTGGGGATTGCGTTACTGGCGAGCTTTGTCATTTACAACGGTTATTTCGTCTACTTTGAGGTAGTGCGACAGGGACAAAGCCCTGGCAAACGCATCGCCAAAATCCGTGTGATTCGGGATGATGGACGACCTGTAGGAATATCACAGTCGGTAATTCGATCGCTGTTGCGGGCGATCGATGACTTATTCTTCATTGGTACGTTGTTTATTCTGTTTGGCAAACAGGAAAAGCGGATTGGTGATTGGGCAGCCGGAACGCTGGTAATTCAAGAAGAGACAGGGAATCCCTCTCGCGATCGCCGTTTCTCTATCTTGCAAGGCAAATCTTCCGACACCCCGGACAATAACAATGCGTTGGGTATCTCCAAAGAGGCTGCCATCCTGGCTGAACAATTGCCGGAAATTGCCGATCTCAGCCAATTACTTCCCGATGATTTTGCGGTGATTCGCGAATATCTGCGTCGCCGTCGCCAAATGGCACACATCGCCCGGACTGAAAAAAGTATGCAACTTGCTCATCAATTGCAAACGCTGATTCATCTAGAAATGATTCCTCAGGGTACTTCCTCCGATCACTTTCTGGAAGCCGTTTACCTGGCATATCAGCGGCAGGAGCGGTAAGGTTGTGGCTTCGGTGCGTTACGCTGTCGCTAACGGCACCCTACGTTAAGGGGACCTCTTTTTGAAAGGGGTTTACAACTGGTTGCGAGCTTTGAGTTGCAGGTAGCGATCGACCAGATCTTCACTAATCTGGTTGGCGGGCGCATCCAAAATCAACACGCCTTTTTGCTTCAACTTTTCCAGGGCAAGTTGCCGTTGGGAGAGTAAGTCAAGCGCTACGGCACGGGCATAGGTATCTGGAATCGTTGTGGTGAGGGAATGGGCCTTCGCATCGACTTGGGGATCGCGCAGGGTGACACAAAACGGCAAATGACGAGAAGACAGGCGACTCATTGCTGCTAGCAGTTCAGCAGAGGCAATTTCGTCAATTACATCGGTAATCAGCACCACCAGAGCGCGGCGAGTTTGGCGGGTTGCCACAGTGGTCACTGCGCCCAGGTAATCGGGTTCCAGCAACACGGGTTGGATCGGGGTGAGGGTTTCGATCAGTTTAGCCAATTGGGTTTGTCCACGTTCAGGCGGAACCCAAGTAGTCATTTGTCGATCAAATACGCCAATGCCAACGCGATCGCCCCGCTGCAACCCCGCTAACGCCAGCGATAAAGTGGCATTCAAGCCCCAATCAAACCGTGCCAAGCCTTTTACCTGGGCGGTCATTAAGCGTCCGCGATCGAGCAACACAACCAGGGTTTGTTCTTGCTCTGGTTCCAGCACTTTTACCAAGACGCGATTGCGACGAGCGGTAGCTTTCCAGTCGATCAAGCGGGGGTCATCCCCAGTGCCATAATCTCTGAGTTCAGCAAATTCGGTGCCCATACCCTGCCGTCGCGCCCGCCGGATATTGCCTGATGTTTGCAGGGTGAGCTTGATGGAGAGCGATCGCAGCCCGATCAGGTCAGGATAAACGGCAACGGTTTGTTGTTGGGGACTTTTCCAGTCGTCCCACGCCAAGCCCCACCGACCCAACTGCCGCACCTGCAGGTTGCCCCATTTGTACTCCCCTCGCTGAAAAGGCATCGCTGTGTAGGTAATTTCTTGGGTTTTCTGAGCTGATAATGAGAGGGTATGAGTTGCTTCTGAAACCTGAAATGCTTGCGGATAGTTGTCTCGAATCTGAATGATGGCAGGGCGATCGCTCGTCTGTACTGTTAACTTCACAGGATTGTCTCGCCCAATCGATAAGCGCTGGAGCGAATCTCGCGTTACCGTTACCCGATGCGCTCTAGTGCTAAAGCCATCGATCGCCATTGCTAGTAGCACTACTGCATCAAATCCCAACGTTGCCAAAATCGACCAACCCAACAGTCGGGGATTGATGAAATCACCTCCCAGGGTGGCGGCGATCATGCCAGCGATCGTCCCACCAACCAACCACAAATAAACGCGACGCGAGGGAATCATAAAGACAAACTAGAAGATGATTGGGCAAAATCTAAAACTAATTGACTACTCAAATTAAGATTTCCATCCGCACACCTCTCATGATCAACTGCATAGTTTGTAATGAATAGCTCTTTTCCTTTAGCCGCACGGATTTGCTTATAGTTATTCATGCCGTATTGAAGTTGCCATTCATAAAGGTAAGCGAATTGAAACTTTTCTCTGATTTCGGGGCAATCATCATAGGTCACCAGCCATTGATGATTACAGTTTTTCAAAAGTTCAGCAAATCTATCGTGATCAAAAGATGTATGAAGGTCACCTTTCTTTCCATAGAGCTTCGATTTTCTAACGCTAAGATATGGAGGATCTAAGAACAGAAAAACATTGTCTCCAGAAACTTTTAAAAGATCACTGTAATCCAAATTTGTAATCATCACACCATTGAGCAAATTCTCTAATCTTGATAATCGCTCAATGGAAGACTCAGTAAATCTTTTGTGAAAAGCTTCTTCTGAATATCCGCCCGACTCTACCGTGCCTGAAAATGTAATTCGATTCAATACAAAGAAACGAATCGCTCTCTCCAGTTCAGATAAATCTTGAGTGCTATCGTGCGTTAGTTTTGCAAAAAGCTCTCTTCCATTTTTATAGTGATTTTTGATTTCACGAATACCAGAAACCAAATCAGATAAACGAGATTGGGCACAATGCCAAAAAAGGAACAAATCGTAATTTAAATCATTCACCCAAAAACGCAGGTCTTTTCGTTTTTGCTTTAAGTGAATAAACAAAGAACCACCACCTAAAAAAGGCTCTCGATAATCTGAGAAGGCTGCTGGCAAATAATTAATAATCTGGGGAATTGCTCTTGATTTTCCACCCGGATAGCGTAACGGACTTTTGATCATATGGGTAAAACCCACTCGTTAAGAGCAAAGCCATTATCTTGAGCTTGAATGATGCAACAAGCTGGGAGCTGATTAACGTCTAGCGCCTCAAGACTAAATGTTTTTAAGGGATGACGAAGCGTTGTTTGATATTGAATTCCTTCAATGACGGCCGTAATGCTCATGATACAAATTCATCACCCGCAAGCACCTTATCTTCGTCCTTGAATTTTTAAGCGCTGAGTCACCATTGTGATCCCATCATGCCGAACAACAACGGCTGAAAGCCAGTGCTGCTCAGCATTGTTAGGGGCGCGTCCCACCTTAAAAATACCACCAGAGTTTAAGGGTTCCAGGGTTGCAGTTGTGATGTTGGTGAAACCTTCGGGTTTGATGGTTTCTTCCAGGGCGGCACCCATCAGCAGATCGTCTCCCAATGGCTCTTGCACGATCGCATCAAAATTAAACTCCTGTCCACTCCGCACCTGCTCTGGCAAACTAATTTTCAACGTGGGCGGATTGGTACCACTGGTGATCTGGCTGCGCTCATTCAGCACTTCCTGGCTAACAATTTTTTGGTTCTCAACCCGCTGCCGTGCCTCCAGTTGGGCATTGAGCTTAAATTCGCGATCGCCCTCTTTCTTCGTTCCCGTAATGTAGGTTACCGTCTCTGCCACAAAGGCGTTGCCTTCCTGCTTCCAAGATTTCAACTCAGTGCGGTAGCTCAAATTAGGATAGCGCTTCCACAATGCTGATAACGACTCTTGCAAGGTTTGCCGATTCAACCCATCCGAATGCGTGAATGTGGGGCTATAAAACTCCACCACTGTTTGAGCATTTTGGCGATTTGCTGCCGCGTCTAGATTGCTCAACAGGGTTTTTAGCTGGTCGGGGGCGGCGGCTGCGATCGAGCTTTGGGCTTGAGCGGGATAGGCAAGACTCAAACCCGATGTCAACAAACCAATGGTGAGAAGCCATGCCTGCCAATGGTGACGAGGGCGAGATGGTTGAAAACGGGAAGGGGGGAACGATGGGCGATCGCTGGAAGGCATTTGCATAACGAGAGACAATAACACTATTTAAGCTCAAGCACTAGACTACTGAGGGTCTTGCCATTTGGCATGGATCATTATCTTAAGTTAATGAACTCATTTCCTTAGTAGACTTTGTGACAGCTCACTGTTAGTGTAATCACTTCCAGGATGTCTGCAAGCGGGTGCGCTCCTATGACTTCTAAACGACTATTGATAGCGGCAAGTGGAACAGGGGGACACGTCTTTCCAGCGCTTGCTGTTGCCGAACAACTGCCCAACTACGAGATTGAGTGGCTGGGCGTACCTGATCGACTGGAAAAGCAATTAGTTCCAGCGCAATACCCGCTGCATTTTGTTGATGTAGAAGGCTTTCAGCAGCGAGGCTTGGCGATCGTTCGAGTGTTGGCAAAATTTGCTCGATCGCTGTGGCAGGTGCGATCGCTCCTGCGTCAGGGCAAGTTTGATGGCATATTTACCACGGGTGGATACATTGCAGCTCCCGCTGTGATTGCCGCCCGGATGCAGGGCATTCCCGTGATCTTGCATGAGTCCAACGCGCTACCAGGAAAGGTGACCCGTTTCCTAAGTCCCTGGTGTGATGTGGTAGCGATCGGGTTTAAGGATGCAGCCCAGTTTCTGCCCCGCGCCAAGCAAACGCTCCATACTGGAACACCCGTGCGTGCCCAGTTTTTGCAAACTCCGCCCCCCAAGCTCACAGATTTGCCAATTCCGCCGGATGTGCCGCTGTTGGCGATCGTAGGGGGCAGTCAGGGGGCAGTTGCAGTCAACAAACTCGTGCGGGAATGTGCATCTGTTTGGTTAGAGGCTGGAATCTGGATTGTGCATCAAACCGGGGAAAATGACCCCGATGCCAAAACCCTTACTCATCCTCACTACTTTCCGTTGCCGTTTTATACCAATATGGCGGCGTTGTTTCATCGTGCAAATTTGGTGATTGGGCGTTCGGGTGCCGGAACGTTGACTGAATTGGCGATCGCTCACACCCCGTCCATCTTAATCCCCTACCCATTTGCTGCGGATGATCACCAAACCTACAACGCTAACGTCTTTGTCAATGCTGGCGCTGCTAAACTTTTCCAGCAAAAAGAGCTAACAGTAAAACAGTTGCAAACTGAGGTATTGCAGTTGTTGGTGAAGAATGCCAGCGAACTCAAGCAAATGACCACAAATACCGCAAATCTTGCGATTCCAGACAGTGCTATGCGTTTAGCACACTTGCTGAGAGATACAATTGAGCCACAAGATAAGTAATTATCTCGGTAACTCGTTCATTTCCCGGCGCTCGCGCCTTAAATCAACATTCAGCCAGATGCAAATGGGGATCGAGTTTCAGCATAATAGCCAGTAGCACAAAAATATCTGCGACGTTAATGGTCAGTTCTGGAACCCCAAAACCCAAAAGCCGATTGTTGAATTGGTGGGACTCGCTTACACCGCTCTCGCGAGCATTAGCGATCGCGCTGGCTGCACCGCTTACTGTGCTTAATGCCTGGGCATTCTCGTCCATCTTCAGCTATTTCCAGTCGTTGCTGGTGCTGATGATTGTGGCATCCTTGTTTGCCTTTCTGCTGAATTACCCAGTGAGTTGGTTACAAAGACGTGGCACCCAACGCACGCAGGCAGCAATTGTCGTCTTTCTGCTGGCACTGTTAGGGGTTTTGGTGTTGGCAGTGACCTTGCTACCGTTAGCGATCGCCCAGGCGCAACAGCTCGTTGTCCGTCTGCCCGAATGGTTCGACTCTGGACAGCGGCAACTCGTCATGTTGGATCAACGGCTGACTGATATGGGGCTGCCCGTTAGTCTAGATGGAATCATCGTTCAGATTAACGATCGCCTGAAAAGTCAGTTACAGATCATCGCCGGAAAAGCTTTAAACCTGACGCTGGATCTGGCAGTGTTCACTGTCGCCAAATTAATCGACGTGCTGTTGACTGTAATCTCCACATTTTACCTACTTCAGCATGGGGATGAAGTGTGGGAGAACATTGTGGGCTGGCTACCCAACCGGATTCAAGCACCGTTTTCCAATACGTTGCGCCTCAGTTTTCAAAATTATTTCTTGGGTCAAATTATTTCGTCTACCTGTATGGCAGTGGGCTTAACCTCCACGTTCTGGTTGCTGAAAGTGCCCTTTGGGCTGCTGTTTGGTTTGACGATTGGCTTCATGGCATTGGTGCCGTTTGGTGGCTCCGTGGGAATTGCGATCGTCACCTTTTTAGTAGGGCTGCGAGATATTGGTACTGCCTTTCAGGTGCTTGCAGTTGCCTTGATCGTTCAGCAAATTGTGGAAAATGGCATCGCACCCAGAGTCCTGGGAAGTGTAACAGGTCTCAATCCCTTCTGGGTATTCGTGGCAATTTTGACGGGTGCGCGAGTGGGTGGTTTTTTAGGCGTGGTAGTTGCTGTTCCCACAGCGGTCATGGTGCGAGAAGCCCTAGATGCGGTTCGTTCGACCCGCAAGAATGTGGAAATTATCATGACCGATTCGGAACACAACGATCCTGGCTACCACGCTTCCCTGTCCAATCCGCCGATGCCCCCAGAAGAGAGGCTTGACCCTTCTAAGAGAACAGAAACTGTTTCTTGATTTAATTGACGACTTGGCTACTGTGGCTACGGGGATCGGTTGTGCTGGCTTTGGCAGGAGTAACCGGAGCTGAGAAAGCTGAGGTTTCGCCGCTGGATTGAGCATAGGGCAGGGGTGAATGATCTGCCAGGGCTACAAGATTGGCTTCCATCACGGTGCGGGGTTGTTCACCGATCGTTTGAGCGATCGCACCTCCAGCCGCATCTAGAAATACAAAATGGGGAATTCCATCGACTCGATAATGCAGAATTTCGGGCAACCATTTGCTGTTATCTACATTCAGCATCACGAAGTTGACGCGATCGCTGTACTGCTGTTTCAAAGCCTCCATCTCTGAAGCCATCGCCTGGCAACTTGTGCACCAGTTTGCATAAAACTCCATCAACGTTGGTTTACCGTTAGTCAGTGCCACTTCTAAGGGCACCACATCCTCTGCCATTGCCGACAGCAGCCCTGGCGCGGTATCTGCCTTGAAGCCAAAGAACAATGCCGTACCAAGCAAGATTGCAACGATCGCGATCGCGAAGTTTCTGAGGCGAGTTCCGATGCCTGCTGGAGTTGGCTCTTGAGGAGGAAGTGAGTCTGACGAATTCCCAGTCATAAGCGAGTACCACGATTACTCTTTCAGTCTACCGAGCTTCTGAGGACGCTAGCGGCACAGTGCAGAGAATTCGTGTAAAACCAGGTTGTTCAATCTCTTTCACAAGTTCCAATTTCCCTTGCATCGATTGCAGCAGCGATCGCGCGATGGCAATGCTAAAACTCGGTAGGGGAAACGGCTGATTTGCCAGATCTACAATAGTGCGCTTATCCGGCTGAAGGTTATCGAGCATGGGACACGTCAGGGGTTGCTCCAAGTCAGCGCTCCATACGCTCATCGCAATTGGTGTTGCAATCGCGATCTGGCAATATTCACCCGTAGACTCAGCCGTAACTGTAATGCTGCCTTCTTCTAAATGGGCGATCGCGCTATCCACCAGCATCACCAGCGCTTGCCGTAGCCGCCGCGAATCGACTAATACCTCAATCTCAGAATCAGGAACAACCACCGTCAAACGCAGATTCCGATTTTGTGCCTGCAAATGAGTCAACCCATTCACTTCATACAAGAGGGTAGACAGGTCAGTGGGGTGCAGAGCCAGTTGGCTAGTACCGTGTTCTACCTTTGCGGCATCAATCACTTCATCCAGCACTTTCACCATTTTGAGGGCAGAGGCGTGAGCTTGAGTGATGAAGTCTCGCTCTTCTTCGGGACTATCACACAGTTCTGCCAGGATCAGTTGATGCATCCCAATTAAGCCATTTAGGGGCGATCGCAGCTCATGGGATGACCGCGCCAAAAAGCTACCCTTAAACTGGCTCATTTGCATTGCCATACAGTATGCCAGCTCTGTTTGCCGGAGTTGCTCCTTCAAAACAGCCGCTTCACCCTCAGCAGGGGAGGTCGCCTCAAAAACGTTGGCTGAAATGGCTGGGAAACGATGCCACACCTGGCTAGCTGCCCACCCAACCCCAACCCCAGCTAGTAACCACAGCAGGCTTGGCTCGTTCATAAAACATCCTCTAAGACAATGGCTCCTTGCCGCAACACTTCCCAGCCATCCCCCCTCCAACGCACAACCGTTGAGGGAATACCCAATGTTGGGGCGGTTGGAGACGATGAAGCGTACAGGGCAGCAAGTTCAGTGGGGTGTAGGGTAAGCACGTCTGGAAACTCCGCCTCAATTTCAGGCATCGTTTGCAGGGGTGGCTGCCCAGAACGGTTAGCGCTGGTCGTTGCGAGGGGACCAGTCTTGGACAGGATAGCACGGGCGATCGCGTGCTCTGGAACGCGCAGGCCAATGGTAGTCGGATCTTTAGGATTCAATGCGGGGGGAACGAGATCGCTCGCAGGTAACACCATTGTCAACGCCCCGGGAAGATAGCGCTTTGCCATGCGCTGCCATACAAGTTGAACTGCCGGAGTGCCTGTGGTGTATTGCCAGAGGTCTGCAACAGTGGCAGCCATTAAAATCAGGGGTTTATCCAGACTGCGTTGTTTTGCGACAAAGATCAACTCCGCCCGATCAGGACGGGATGCCAGGGCGGGAACAGTATCCGTCGGAAAACTAATCAGGCGATCGCCCGAACAAACTCCCGCAATCAAATCATTCAAAGAAACGTGTGGCATTCAATAGGGATAGTCATTACAAATCAGAACAAGAATAGCCAGTTCAACCAGCCGTCTGGGAAAGTTGGCCGACAGCCGTTGTTTCACCAAAGTTGGCAACGGCTATAGATTGAGACTGTTCTTTTAGTGTATTAGTGTACCGGTGTTGCTTCTAGAACAAACCCAGTTTGGCAGAACCCCGCTTATGACAAAAACTTTCATTCCCTCACAGAGGAGTATCTTATACTGGAGCCTACAAAGCAGAAAAAATCATTCGGCACTCCTTCTTTATGAGACAAAACAGGTCATCCATTGCCCCCATAATCCTGTCAAAAGCAAACGGAGTGTTGAGAGTTGAGCGGCTGCAAAGTGAGCGGCCGGGCAACAGTGTAGTGGTTGCATTTACGTGAACACGTGAGCATTGTTTAAAATCAAAGACACACCCCACATCGTTCAACTATGCAAGGAGTCTTTGCACAGTTGACCTTGCACTGCTTGGTTGAGCAATTAAGCATTTTGCCAAAACGGGCACCAGAGAGCACCTTCTAGGAAATGTATGAACCTAGAGCAATTTGAGAGTTTGCGTCAGTATTGTCGAGATGAAGCCGCCTTTCAAGCGCTCAAGCAAACGCTGTTGGCGATCGCCCACTCGGTTGAACAAGAGAATCAGCAGCTTCAGCAGCAGCTTGCGATCGCAGAACGCCAGCGCCAGGAGTATTTGCAGAAAAGTAACTTTCAAACCTCGCTGCTCGACCAAGTGTGTAACGCCATCATTGCAACCGATCTGAGCGGCAAAATCCTTTATTGGAATCATTATGCCGAGCAGCTTTATCAATGGCAGGCATCCGAGGTTTTAGGCAAAAGCGTTGTCGCAGTTCTGTCACCCAAAGATGGGCAAGGCGCTGCCAAACACGTTTTAAGTCAAGCATTGAAGACAAACACCTGGGAAGGGGAGTTGCTGCTACAACGACGAGATGGCTCTCGCTTTTGGGCAGAAATTAAATACACATTGCTGAAAGACGATCGCCGTCCGGTGGGCTTTATCGGCATTTCATTTGATATCACCGAACGCAAGCAGTTTGAGGCGGCATTGCAACAAGCCCAAGCTGATCTGGAACACCGTGTAGCAGAGCGAACTGAACAATTAGCCCAAACAAACGCTGACCTCCAGACAGAAATTAGCGATCGCAAACAGGCAGAAGCTGCCTTAAAAGCGGCGGAAGCAAAATATCACAGTATTTTTGACAACGCGATCGAGGGAATTTTTCAGACCACGCCAGATGGTTATTATCTGAGTGCCAACCCCGCTCTGGCAAAACTGTATGGGTATAACTCTCCAGAAGAATTAATCAGTAGCATCACCAGCATTGAGCACCAACTGTACGTAGATCCCAACCAGCGTGCCGAGTTTATGCAGAAAGTGCAAACACAGGGAGCCGTCACTGGCTTTGAAGCACAAATTTATCACCGCAACGGCAGCACTCTTTGGGTTTCAGAAAATGCTCACCCCGTGTACGATGCAGACGGACAACTGCTTTATTTTGAAGGAACGGTTTCGGACATTACAGAGCGGCGGCAGGCGCAGGCAGCGCTCCAGCAAAGTGAGGAAGCTCTGGCACGGCGAGAACGCTTTTTAGCCACTCTGGTAGAGATTCAAACCTGGTTACTCACCCACACCCACGCTGAAGAAAGCCTCCATTCCAAAGTGCTGGAACCATTGGGATGGGTAGCAGGAGCTAGCCGAGTGTATTTGTTTGAGAACCATCGCGATGCGGCTAGCAATCTTTTGATGAGCCAACGAGCAGAGTGGTGCGCTGAGGGGATCTCCGCTCAAATTGACAATCCAACCTTACAAAATCTCTCCTATGACTGCTTCCCCGGATGGGCAAAGCGATTGGCACGGGGCGATATCATTAACTGCATTGTGCCTGAACTGGTGGGACGGGAACGGCAAATTCTAGAAGAACAGGGAATTCTGGCACTCCTGATTTTTCCGTTAATGGTAAATACGGAATTTTGGGGCTTTATTGGGTTTGATAACTGCACTGAAGCACGGCTTTGGGATGGGGTAGAGGTGAATTTGCTGGGAGCGGCTGCCTCTTCCATCTCCATGACGCTGGAGCGACAACAAACTGAACTACGATCGCGCCAGCAAGCAGACCGCGATCGCTTACTAGGATCGATTTCTCTTAGAATTCGCCAATCACTTGATCTCAACGAGATTCTGCATCGCACTGTTGAAGAGATTCGGCAGTTTTTACAAACCGATCGCGTCTTGATTTATCGATTTGATGGTCAGCATGGAGTTCTGGTAGCTGCCGCTGTTGTTCCAGAGTGGGATGTGCAATCGCAGCCAAGTTGTCACCAAATCTGGTATCGCGACGAAAGCACCATATATGAACAAGGAACCCCTTACATCCTGAACGATGTTGAGCACCAGGGATTGCCTGCTAACTACCTTAACTTCATGCGGCAGATTCAGGTAAAAGCCAAAATGGTGGTACCCATCGCTCAAAGCAACCCATCGCCCCTGCGAGAAGGACAATCTTTCGCTCCAGATTCTAACAATTGCGAAAAAGATAACGAGTTTGCAAACAATTACCTGTGGGGCGTACTCACCGTTCATCATTGCAGCCAGGTGCGGCAGTGGCAACCGTTTGAGGTTGATCTAGTACAGAAACTAGCGGTTCAAGTGGCGATCGCCATTCAACAAGCCCAACTGTTTAGCCAGGTGCAGCAGCAGGCACAGCGCGAACAATTACTCAATCAACTCAGTCAGGCACTCAACTCCAGCCTTGATCCCAACCGAATTTTGCAAGAAATCGTGGATCGAACTGGCAAAGAGTTTGGAGTTGATCGAGCGGTCATTTTTGTCATCGATCACGAAATTCGCGCTCACAAAGAATGGCGGGCAAATGACCAGGTTCCCTCTATGCTGGGGGTTTACTCTCCACTGGAAGAATGGTCTGATCTTCCTGACCCACACGCTCCCTTTAATCAGGGGCGCGCCTTTTACGCGCTGGATCTTAGCACCCAAGCCGATACACCCGCCCGCCAATTTCTGGTCACTACCTTACAAATCCGGTCGGTGTTAAGCATCCCGCTATTTATTCGAGAGCAACTGTTCGGAGCACTGGCACTCCACACCACAACTTGCTATCGCACCTTCACCAATGAGGAAGTGCAATTTCTTTATCAGATTGCAGCTCAAGCAACAATCGCGCTCTACAATGCCCAAAGCTACGAATATTTAGAGCAACTGGTTAAACAGCGTACCCAAGAATTAGAGCAAGAAAAACTGGTATCCGAAGCTGCGAATCGGGCCAAGAGCGAATTTTTGGCAACTATGAGCCATGAACTGCGAACGCCACTCAACGCCATTCTGGGTTTGTCACAGATTCTGCAACTTGAGCTATTTGGTAGCTTGACGGAAAAACAACTGGAGTATATCAACCATATCAATAGCAGCGGCGAACACCTGCTGATGTTGATTAATGACATTCTTGACCTGGCAAAGGTTGAATCAGGGCGAGAAACCATCAACCCGGTCGTACTATCTATCGCAGAACTATGCAACCACTGCCTTGCGCTCGTCCGAGAACAAGCGATCAGTCAGGGCTTGCATCTCAGCAGCCACCTTGCCCCCGATGCAACCCATTGCATTGCCGATGAACGCCGCCTCAAGCAAATGCTGCTAAATCTGCTTTCCAACGCGATCAAATTCACGCCATCGGGCTATGTCAAGTTGATTGTTACTAAACAACCTCAGGGAATTACGTTTACCGTTAAGGACACTGGAATCGGCATTGCTGCTGAAAAACTTCCCCTGCTGTTTCAGCCTTTTAGCCAATTGGACAGTCAACTTAGCCGTCGCTATGAGGGCACGGGTTTAGGGCTTGCTCTAACACGAAAGTTGGCTCGTCTACACGGTGGAGATATCACAGTGGAATCAACCCTGGATCAGGGCAGTGAGTTCACCCTTTACCTGCCCGATATGCCCTCAGAACCTATCCCAGCCTCTCGTGATCTGATGGCTGATGGCTGTCTCCTGGTGCAGAAGCCCAGCCCAAGTGGACGCATTTTGATCGTGGAAGATGAAAACTTTAGTGCCACTCTCCTTTACGACTATTTAAAGGCTGTGGGTTATGAGGTTCACCATCTGACAGATGTTACCCACTTTTTGCAAGAGGTGCGCCGGTTTACACCTGATTTGATTTTGATGGATGTGCAACTCTCTCAAGAAACTACTGGGTTAGATCTGCTGCAACAACTCCGGAGTCACTCTGATTTGGAACATCTGCCAGTGGTGATGGTGACAGCAATGGCAATGCCGGGCGATCGCGAGAAGTTTTTGCAGGCTGGTGCAACAGATTACCTCAGCAAACCGCTCAACATTGTGCAACTTGAGTCGTTATTGCTGAAGTATCTGTAGTCGGGTTTATGCTCCTACCGCTTCTTTGGCGGCATACAGCACTTCTGCTGTGATCACTTCGATGTTGCGATCGCGGGCAAATTTTTCGGTGTTGCGTTTCACCTTGCCGCGCACAAATCCGGGGATCTTATTGAGTTCTGCCAACCCATCTTTGCTCCAGGTCATGTCAGAGTCGGCAGAAATGGTTTTGGTGATCACTTCTTTGGTGTCGTGTCCGCCAAAAATTTCCAGCAGATGGTCTTCCATGCCCAGAGTGAAAGAGTTGTAGATTAAATCCACGATTTGGTTGGTGCCTTCGTAGCCCAAGAAGGGTTTGTAGCCGATGGGGAAATTTTGGATGTGGATGGGGGAGGAAATCACACCGCAGGGAATATCCAACCGTTTGCCGACGTGCCGTTCCATCTGAGTGCCAAAAATTGCGGCAGGCTCCGACTTGGCGATCGCGTCTCCCACGGCTCCGTGATCCTCGCTGATGATCACCTCATCGCAGTATTCGCTCACTTGTTCCTTGAACCAATCGGCATCGTACTTGCAGAAGGTGCCTGCCCAAACGACGTGAATTCCCATTTCCCGCGCCAAAATTTTGGTGATAGCTGCTGCGTGGGTGCTGTCACCGTAGACCACAGCTTTTTTGCCCGTCAAATTTTGGCAGTCGATGGAGCGGGAGAACCAGGCAGCTTGCGAAACGTGTAGGGTTTGCTCGTTGATGTAATCGTCGTAATCGACCGTTGCCCCGTTCTGGTTGAGGATAGCTTGAATAGCGCGAATGCAGCGAGCAGTTTCCACTACGCCCATCGGGGTAATATCCACATAGGGCATCCCAAATTCTTGTTCAAGATAAGTAGCGGTCAACACTCCCAGTTCGCGGTAGGGCACAAGGTTAAACCAGGCTTTAGGTAAGTTTTTGAGTTCATGTACCGATGCCCCTTCGGGAATGATGGCGTTCACTTCAATGCCGAGGTCTGCCATCAGGCGTTTTAGTTCGGTGCAGTCGTGGTTGTTGTGAAAGCCCAGGGTAGAAATGCCGATGATGTTGACGGAGGGTTTTTCCGTTTTGCTAGTGGGCAATTCCCCTTTTTTGCGGGCTTTTTCGATGTAGAACTGGACAATTTGATGCAACGTGCGATCGCCCGCTTGCAGTTCATTCACCCGGTAATGGTTCACATCTGCCAGCAGCACATCGCCTTTAGCTTCAATCTGGGCACGATCGACAAAGTTCTGCAAATCTTCCTGCAAGATGCTGGAGGTGCAGGTGGGCGTTAACACAATCAAATCAGGGTGTTCTTCGGCATCTTTGCGCGTGATATTTTCCACCACTTTTTCTTGCGAACCCCGCGCTAACACATTGCGATCGACTACGCTGGCAGTGACGGGGGTAAAATCACGCTCCCGCGAGAGCATCGATCGCATGACGTTGAAATAGTCATCCCCCAGAGGCGCGTGCATAATGGCATGAACATTCTTAAACGAGCTGGCAATGCGAAGGGTGCCAATATGAGCGGGACCAGCATACATCCAGTAAGCCAACTTCATAAAAAAGCCTCTCTTATCAGGTGGAGTCGCAAAAATAGGCAGTCAAGTTTTGCCTCTTGATTGTCCCAAACCCATCCCATTTTTGCACTGAATGATTCTGCTTCAAACTATCTATGAGGGACAAAAAGCAAATTCTTAAAATGCTTATCAGGAGAAGCTTTGGAGATTTTAAGCTAACCAAAGATTTGACGAAATCCGCAATGATTCTTGATGGTTAAACCCGCGATCGCTGCCTAACCCCATGCCAGATCAATCCCGCAACGATCAAGCCAATGCCCGTGATCCAGATGCTCGGTTCTACCCAAAACGCCAAAAATAGGCAGGAGATCAACCCCAGCCAGGCGACCCAGCGAGGAAATAACATTTCCGGCGATCGCAAACGCAATGCTGCAACATTGGTGATGGCGTAGTAAATCAACACGCTGAAGGCGCTGAATGACCAGGTAGTTTTGACATTGCCAATGAATGTGAGCACGGCGATCAAGCCTCCCACTGCAATCACCGCCCAGTACGGGGTAGTTTGGGCTTGATTGAGCCTGGCAAACACAGCGGGCATATCCCGCCGTCGCCCCATAGCCAGCAGCACCCGCGACAATCCCAGGATCAAGTTCAACAATACACCCAGCATGGCAGTAATTGCCCCGATCGCCACAACCACCGCTCCGCCTGCCCCTGCTACCTGCTGCATTACCACTTCCAGGGGAGCCGAGCGAGTTTGTAAAGTTGCCTGACCCAACACATCTGCCCCCACCGCACCAATGCTGACAGTTGCCACGGTGATATACAGCAGCATCGTCACGATCAAACAAACAATCATCGCTTTGGGAATCGTTTGTCGCGGCGATCGCGCCTCTTCCCCCATCGTCGCAATCCGTCCGTAGCCCGTGTAAGCCACAAACATCAAGGCGCTTGCCTGCAATACATCCGCCGCAGAACCCGTGAAAAACGGGGTAAAGTTCGTTGTTCCGGCAGTCAGAGCGGGCGGCAAACACGCCAGAATGAACACGGCCAATGCCAGCAGCGTTAGGCTGACAATCACCGTATTGGCCAGATTGGAACGCCGAATGCCACCCAGGACGATCGCCGTGAGCACCACCACTGCCAGCAACGCCACTGGAACAGTCCAGCCAGAATCGACCTTGAGCAAATTCAGCAAATAGCCAGAAAAGCCCAGTGCTGCTGTTGCCGCCGAAGCCGATTTGGCAATCAAAAACATCCACCCCGCTGTAAAGCCCAGCGCTGGAGTCAGGTATTCATAGCCATACTCATAGGAACCACCGCTAACGGGATGATTGGCAGCGAGTTGAGCGCTACTTAGCCCATTACAAATTGCCACCAGCGCCCCGATCGCGATCGCCAGTACCACTGCCGGACCAGCCACCCCAGCCGCAATGCCAATACTGACAAAAATTCCCGTCCCCACAATGGAGCCTAACCCCATCAGGGTTGCCCCAAACACGCCAAGCTCCCGCTTTAGTTGCGGCGATGTCGTCGTTCCCATGCATTGCGTCCCCAACACACAATCAGCTTCTGCTGTTGCAACAAAAACATTGAATAACCGTAGCCATCTGTAACGTGGCTATAACTCAGTGCTTTTATCATGGCAAACACCAGCAGATTGCGCTGTTCCGTGCAGCACATCAGGGGTACAGCAATATTTTTTCAAGCTTGAACCCTACATTTGGCTACATTGATTCAACCAATCTTGATAGGCTTGCTGCAACTTGGGATCATCCAATTCGATTTCGATGCGGACGTTTTTGCAGCGGTGGCGCAGGGTTTTGGCGATCGCATCTAGCACGTAACTGGCGGTTTTGGCAGACTTAAACTCACCGCTCACTAGAGGTCTACCCGCCACTTCAGGTATTTCCAGTTCATCTAACGCCCCCTGACTCAGATCGACCTCTGCCAAAGGCTTTTCGCCGCCTACCTGCTCAATTATCAGCTTCTCATAGCGGACTGGCACCTGCACCATGCGAGTTTCAATCTGCTTGCGAATCACCACTTCTCCAATTTTGCGGCGATCGTATTCAACCTTCAAACGCTCTTCTAGCAGTGGCACAATCATGTCTACTGCATCCGGAGGAACGGTGGTTTCAGGCTGACTGGACACTTCAGGGGATGAATCTGGTAAATCATAGGTGAGAGCTGGAACACTCTCTAAACCAAACTCAGGCTGGGCAACATCTGCTTCTCTGGCAAGCCCAAACTCCAGATCGGTGGCAATATCTGCCTCAGCCGTTGTCAAAGTCTCAGGCAAATCGAGCGGAATGCTGCTCAGTTCCAGATCGTCCAGGTTTAGCGCTGGAGGAGGCTCAACAAAACCAGCCACGGGTTCTGGGGAAACATCAGCAAGCGCCAGTGCATCCAACTCAGCCGCTTCATCCAGTTCTAAATTCAAATCGATACCAGATCTATCCAGGGATGCACCAAAATCGGACAGTTCCAGTGGGGTCTCGTCGTCCGCAGATGTATCCAATTCCAGGGAGTCGGTTAGGTCAAAACTTGTCGTCTCAAAGTCAGACTCTGGTTCTAAGGAATCGTTGCTGTCGTCGGCAAAGTCTAAGTCTGCCAAGCTGCTAATCATGTCTGGGCTTGATTCCACGGCTTCAGCGGGAGGTGCCTCCGGTGCGATCGCACCCAGGTCATCATCCAGTTCCAGCAAGCTCATATCGCTCCCCACACCTGGATCTGCATTCAGGTCATCCAGATCCAGGTCAAGCAGCTCATTGTCTTCAATGAAGGCGATCGCGTCTGCATCTACAGGCTGATCCTGAGTCACTATCGACTCTGGCTCCAGATTCAGTTCTGGTGACGGTTCGCCCGTATCAGGCAGGGTGGCAAAATCGAAGCCTGCAAATCCTGGTTCATCCTGGGGTTGTTCATCGCTATCGCCGAAGTCAAGATTATCCAAGCCGCTGATACTGGGAGCAGACGGCTGTTCCAGGCTGATTAACTCATCGCCAAACACATCAGAGGCTTCACCCGCTTCCAGGTCAAAATCCAAATCGCCAGAAGGCGTTGTGGTTAGCTCCTCCCCCAAATCCAGATCCAGCAAATCATCGGGTTGACTGGTGACCTCTGCCAAGTCTAAATCGGGCAGACTGCTTGCCAGTTCATCAGCAGCAGGCTCGGTGTCAGCACCCAAATTTAACTCCGAGAGATTGTCGCTACCGCCCAGATCCAACCCAGCAAAATCCTCTTCTTCGGTTGTAAAATCCAGACTTGCTAAAGAATCACCGCTATCTAAGCCCAATCCTGCAAATGCATCTGCTTCAACGGTTGAGTTAAGGCTGGTTAAGCCGCTTTCCAAATCCAGCCCAGCAAACGCATCTTCCTCGGCGGTCAGGTCTAGCGGTGGCAAGTCTTCGGTTGCGCTCAGGGTTAGATCTGGCAGGGGTTCTTCCTCCGCCATCAAATCCAGGTCGATCACGCCCTCCGTTGGCTCCAAATTGAACGCCTTACCCGTGTCAGTCTCCTCAATAATCAATGGCTCAGTGTCATCATCTGCATCATCCAGGGTGAGTTCGGGTAGGGGTGGGGCAGGGCGATCGCTAGCAGATTCCAACTCAGATAAGGTGAAGGCTTCCGGCAGCGGATCGGCATCCAACGTTGCTTCATCCAGCGCTGAACTAAGATCAAAAGAATCCACTGTCTCCGTGGATTCGTCGCCCATCATCTCATCAAAAGCTGCCCACTCATCTTCTTCGGACTCTGCCGGCGCGGTATCCAGATCCGCCAGGGTGTAGGCTTCTGGCAAAGGCTCGACATCGGTGGATTCCATGTCGCTGGCTGCGCCGAAATCCAGGCTATCTATGAGGGAAAACTCATCAAGCGATCGCGCTTCGTTGGGCATCTCCAGTTCAGATAAGCCACTATCGGATAACTCTTCAAAGGAAATATCTTCCTCTGGCTTCTGTGATAGCTCCAAGAAATCGAGATCATCCTGAGACTCGGATACTGGCGCAGGTGCCTCAAGCTCTAATGAGGCTGCTGATAAGAAGTCGTCGCTTGTAAAGGAGACATCTTCAGCAGGCGACTCCATCACGTCGAGGCTAAAGTCTGGACTCGGCTCAACCACTGGTGCAGGAGGGACTAAGGTGACTGGTGGAGCAGGGGTGGATGTGGCTGGAACGGTTGAGCTGGCGACGGAAAAAGATTCTTCAACCGGACGGGGGGGCTGCACCAGGGTTTCGTCATCTGGCAGTAGATATTCTGGCAAAAAGCGAACATCTGCCTTTGTGATGTCCACAAAAACCGATTGGGTTTGAACGCTCACCTTGCGAATTCGCCGTCCATTAAGCAAAACGGATGGTTGTTGCCCCTGTTCATCGGGCTGAGAAATAACCAGATTGAGTTGATGCCCCGCGTCTAGAATCAGATCGCTAATCTCACCAATCGGCTGTCCTAGCTCGTCGATGACCGTAAAATTCTTCAGTTTCCCTCTTAGGTTATTGAGGTTATCTAGTAATGTCTTGAGGCGATCGGTTTCTGACTCTGAGGGGTCATCCGGTCTTGCAGAAGATTGATAGTACATTTTCCTGCACAGCTAAGGGACAGTAATTGGCTCACGATAAGCCGATAGGTTTAGGGCTGCAAATCAGCCGACTCTTGAGTCGAGATTTTTTTAATCTGGACTTTTTCTCGAACCACTGTTTCTCGATTCAACTTGGGAACTTCTTCGTACAGTTCAATCCGAATTACTTCCCCTTCAGCGAAGGGAGCACTCCTATTATGAGCATCCAAATTTGTCCCAGAAGCCTCTGAGGTTTGACCTTGTAGCTCATGGTAAAACGGTTCTGAAGAAGGAGAATTATCCATATCGGCACGTTGCTTTCGTTACGTTTAAGGATTTCAAGCGGAGACTTTCAGGAGTTTTTTACAGGCAGGTCTTAAAAATAAAGAATCACCCTTGCTTTAAAGTTTCTGTAGTTGAGATACCAGGCGTTGGATGTGCCTACCATAATATTAAAGATTTTCTGATTAGGCGTTTTTTCTGGCAGTTTTCCAGGGCAATCACCAAATGGGAATTTGAATTCAAGGGTTCCCACTTTGCAGTAACGTTCCAACTTTTTCACAAATAATTACAAACAGTAACGGTGCTTGCACCTTTGTTAGAAAAATGTTACCGATCCACATTGATTCAAGTATGCAATCTTGGCGAGCAACCATTCAGCGATCGCCCGTCATTGCTGTTATTCGTGCACCTCATCTCAGGCTAGGATTATCGATGGCAAAGGCAGTTGCTGCTGGAGGCTTGCGACTGGTAGAAGTAACCTGGAATAGCGATCGCCCGGCTGAACTGATCCGGCAACTGCGCGAAACCTTACCAGAATGTTTAGTGGGTGCTGGTACCCTGACAACACGAGAGCACGTCTTGGACGCGATCGCGGCAGGTGCACAGTTTTTATTTACACCCCACGTCAATCCTGTCCTGATTCAAACCGCCGTGAAGCGCGATGTTCCTTTAGTCGCAGGGGCACTCACCCCCACCGAGATTGTCTCAGCCTGGCAGGCAGGAGCCGCTAGCGTTAAAGTGTTTCCAATCAAAGCGGTGGGCGGCGTAGAGTATATCCGCTGCTTACGGGAGCCATTGGGTGAAATTCCCCTCATCCCAACGGGAGGTGTCACGGTAAACAATACTCGCTTGTTTTTGCAGGCAGGCGCGATCGCCGTAGGGTTGGCAGGCGATTTGTTTCTGAAGCAGGCAGTTCAGGCAGAAGATTGGGACACGATTACCAACCGGGCGAGGGCGTTAATGGCAAGTTTGGTTTGATGAAAGACAGGGAGGAGCCAGAAGGCGCGGGAGTGGGTGAGTAAAATGTTGTCCATCCATCTAGCCGTCGGCTGCTCCCATCAAGAAAAGTTTATAAATCTTAAGGTTCATGTCGAAGGTGGCTCAAATTCCTACAGCACAAGCGTAGGATTGAGCATTAGGAGTAATGCATGAACAATCATTCTTTATTCAAGTTGGCAGTTTTCACTGCTCTAGCCAGTTCATTGGGTGTGTGGGTAGAGACGAGCTATTACGTAAAAACGGGGCGATCGCAGCCTATCTTCATTGCTCAAGGAAAAACGATTACTGCATCCATCGCCAACTATAAACTTTCGAGGCAGCGGTGGATTCAGATCGATCTCTCAAAACAACGGCTCTATGCATGGGACGGCGATCGTCCAGTGTATGCCATTCTGGTATCCACTGGAAAAGCCTCTACCCCCACCCCAACAGGCGTTTTTGCCATTCAAACTCGGCACCGTTATGCTCGGATGCAGGGCTACGACTACGATGTACCCGATGTTCCTTACACGATGTATTACCATCGAGGATACGCCATTCACGGAGCGTACTGGCATCACCGATTTGGCACTCCTGTCAGTCATGGATGCACGAATGTTGCAGTTAATCACGCTCGCTGGCTATTCAACTGGGCACGCGTAGGAACCCCTGTTGTAGTGCATGATTAATTGGAGTGATGGATGAACTTAACAACGGGCTCAACAGGATTCGAACCTGTGACCGATCGCTTAGAAGGCGATTGCTCTATCCTCTGAGCTATGAGCCCAAAACCAAGTAGAAGCAAATGGATGTGGCGTTCTTGACTATCCTAGTCAAACGTTCAATAACAAAGCGGTTCCAATCTTAAAGTTCTAAGTTACTCTGAACCATAGCCCCTAATTGAGAACACCTCTGCTGACATCAACTTCCCCACAAGCTATAAGCTTACAGTATCAGCGCCCTGTTTGTCCGGTGAACTCGCAGGTTCGCCTTCCTAGCGGAGGAGTTGATGCTTGTATAGTCCGAGTTTCTGGGACTCCAATGTGCAATCAATCCCTAAAATGGGAATTTCTTAAGGTAGGGATGGCAAAAATTCCATATCACTCATCGTTTTCCGTCTCTTCAGTTCTGGTACACTTCCCTCTACCGTTTAGCGATCGCGACCACGCCTAACAGGAGAAATTGCTGGTGTCATGTTTATTTTGAAACGTCAGGATGTTGAGATTTCGAGCATTCAGCACCCAAAGCGGGATCAACAAATCCCGATCTTGACGTATCAAAGCCAAACATTCCGTTTGATCAGCGTCTTCAGCGCCGCTCAAGAGGAAGAAGCCAAATCGTTTTGGCGCGACCTGACGGATAACCAGGGCAAAGCCTGCGTGCTGCTGGAGGAGCCTGACCGCTACAGCGTATGGGGCAAGATTCGACTGGAGCAATTTGCCAACGAAGCCGAAGCACTTGCTCACGATACTTCCACCAATCCGGCTTTAATCAAGGGTTGCATTCTCATGCTTCAGGGAGTCTTTATTGACATTGAAGACTTGCTTGGCAATCGACAAGCAGGACTGTTTCAAAAAGATATCTCCGAAGTATTCAAACAGTGGCGGTTTCCTCAGGCAGACACGCCCGATGCTGTTAAGTATGTATTGACGATGGACCTGCTCGGTTCGGCCCAGCTGCCTGCCTGGCAAGAACACCATCTCAACACGCTGTTACAAGAACTGCATCGAATTGGCAAATCTTATTTTGGCAATACCAGCTTTGCCCCGCGCGCTGTAGATGCGTTGCAAGACCTACCTGGGGCTGAACAAGCTCAATTCAAAAGTTGGCTAAATCAGTCTCCTCTGGGCAAGCTCTGGCGTTAGCTTAAAGAATTGTGCAACATCTGTTTCGCTTCCTGCTAAGTTGTGCCACTCTTGCTTGAGGCTTTCTCCGTCAAACCATTTCCATTTCTCCGCAGCTACCTCACCTTCTAACCTATGAGCAGTGTAGATAAATCTCCCAGTTCCAAGTCGTTGCTTTCAGTTCAGAATATCGTCCTGGCTCAGATTATCTGGGCAGTTGCCGCGTTGCTGTTTTTCGCGCTGTTTGGGATTACTGCAAAAGGAGAATCCCATCCCCTGTGGTACTCCATCGGAACTTCGATCTTTGAGGCGACCGCTTACTTGGTAGCAGCCTTGCTTTGCTTTAGAAACTGGGGTAGTTCTCAAATTGTGAGCGGACGCAATGTTTGGTTGGGGATTGGGCTGGGGATGTTGTTTTATTTCCTGGGCAATATTGTCTTCAGTTATTGGGAACTGGTTTTAGGATTGGAGCCTGCGGTTTCACCAGGGGACTTTTTCTTCATCCTGACGTACATCTTTCTCCTTTGGGGGATGGTGCAAGCGGTTTTCACGCGGCGCTTAAATTTGGAACTGTGGCAGAAGGGTGTGGTGGTAGGGATTGCCGTTGTGGGGATTGCGATCGCGATCGCCCTTGCCAGTAAACCTGCTGAAACTACTGCGACCCAACTGCTGGCAACCCCCGCCGCTTATGCCCAATCTCCTCAACCCGCCCAAACTACAGCACCTGCTGCCCCAGCACCAGCCGCTGATGATGACCAGAAACCCCAACCACCAGAATGGGCACTCAACCTGGAACAACAGCTTAAACCCTTAGAAGGACCAGTAACGCTGTTTTATTTGGTGTGCGACACATTGCTGCTCGTATTTGCAACAACGTTATTGCTGGCATTTTGGGGTGGGCGCTTCTCCCAATCCTGGCGCATGATTGCGATCGCTGCGTTTTTCCTGTACTTAGGGGATGTGTGGTTCAAGTACGCCACTCGCGATCCTAACTATCAAAGTGGCAGCTTACCCGAAGTTGCCTGGGTATTTAGCGGCGTGTTGTTCGGCATTGGAGCCGCCCTAGAATACGATTTGTCCAGCCGTTCTCGTCGGGCTAGCTCTCGTCGTAGGTAACATGATCTGAATCCGAGCGATTCAATGCCAGAGACCGACTGTTCGACATACAATAAATCAGCCTACTGTCGTGTTCTGGTGTCTGCGCTGTAATGATCGCTCGAAAACTCTCGGATCCCGAAAAAGAAACCATTTTACGCCTCTACCGCACGACTGGGGAGACTTCTTCAACCCTGGCAGTTCGGTATGGTGTCAGTACTTCAACAGTCAGCCGTATTCTTAAAAGTACCTTGCCAGCGGATGAATATGAAGCGCTGATTCAGCAGAAGCGGGGAATGCGGACAGCCGAGCCAGTTGCCGAAGAAACCGAGGAGTCAGGCGATCGCGCCGTTTCCGCAGTACCAGCAGCCCTTGATGACTCCGAAACTCAACCAGAACTGCCGGAGGAAGTACCAACCACGGCTGTTCGCGAAGAACCACCAGCACCACCAGAACGCGCCAAACCGATTCTTCGACGTTCTCGCAGACGTTCTGGAACCCAGTCTGATGATCTAGACACCGACAACGAACAACTCGAAGTTCCCCTTTCTGCATCAGAGCCAGCGGCTGAGGCAAACGTGGAGCCTGATGATTTTGCTGAGGGAGAAGTTTTAAAGGAAATTTTGAGCGAAAGCTTAATTGAGACAGACGAAGAAGAACTGTCGGGCGACCTTGATGATGATCTCGATGACCTCGACGACGATGAAGATGACGAGGATGACGAGGATGACGGCGACCTGTCTGATAAACCGTTGCTAGCTCGGAATCGCCTGAAGGATGGCATTGCCGTCCAAATTTTGCCTCTGTCAGATGCACCAATCCCTAGAACGTTTTACCTGGTGGTTGATCGTGCCGCTGAATTGATTGCACCGCCGCTACAAGAATTTGGCGACTTGGGTGAAATTCCGGAGGAGGAATTTCAGGCAAAAACCTTGCCAATCTTCGACAACCACCGTATTGCCAAGCGCTATTCCAATCCTCGAACCCAACGGGTAATCAAGTTGCCGGATGGACGGGTGTTATCGAAAACCTCATCTCACCTTCAAGCAAAGGGGATTACTCGCTTGCTGATTGACGGGCGCGTGTATTCACTGACTTAATCTTCATCCTCTGAGCCAGCGTAGGGGTTGATCAGAAGCGGCGCGATCGCCATGCCCACGGCTCCCAATCCGGCACTAAACGCCAACACCACTCCAAATGGCACCTCAATAGACTGAAAAGTCAAAATTTTGAAAGAGACTGCGGTAAAATTCTGCACCGCTAAGATCGCCGCAGTCCCCATCCAGCCTGCCAGGATCAGGGAGGTTAGAATCGTTGCTAGCGTTCTCATGATTCAGCCAATCTGGAAGTTACCTCTTCAGGCTAGCTCGTTTTGCCAGTAAAAAACCCGCCAACTAATGTCGCGGGTTGGGTGTACCTATGAGTGCTTCTCTTTTAACCACACATTCAAATCGCTGCACTCCGCAAATTTATTCAAAAAGATTGGAACTAAATTCTAAGCTCGCATGAAGGGTTAGCATTCCAGGATTCCAGTCATGGCTTCTCGTCAGCCACTCTACTGCTACTCCCTGCATCAGCAACGCAATTTCTGGTGCAGTTGCTTGAATCGATTGTAGTAACTGAGCCTGCAATGACTGAATCAATAGCGGCTCTGGAAAGGCAGACGAGCCGTGAATTTGAGCGATCGCGATCGCATCCATCCCACTACCTTCACTTTCCACAAACCGCCCTGCTGCCAAATCAATCAGCCATCGCTCCGCCGCCGCCTTCAATTCCAGAACAACCATCAGCCGCAAAGTACCGATCTTCCAATCCACAGTCGGTTGCAAAATCGTAGCAGGCACTCCACCCAGCCACTGCATTCCTAAATAGGAGCTACGGCTGATATGCCACAGTAGTTTTGGCAACAGTTCATCGATTAACAATTCTGGCTGTAGCAGGCTAAAATTAGAACTTGCAGAATGGTAAGTCAATTCGGAGAGGCGATAGGCTTGCCGCACAACTTGCCCCACGCAGTCTTCCGCTGGCTGGATCAGCGGAAGCAAACGTAGAAGGTTCACAGATTTTGCCAATTCCCGTTGGGTTGCCAGTCGAGCAATGGTTTCTCGGGTGTCTGGATTTGCCAATTGCACGATGGTTGTCGTCATCAAAGCAGGTAGGGGCATTTCTACCACGGCAACGGGCGTTAAAGGAGGGTTCTCAAGCCGCAAGGAGTCTGCAATCTCGTGCTGTCCAGTTGCGGTTCCCGGCTCATCTAATAGTTCTGCATCGATCGCCTGAGAAAACGCCGCTACACCCATTAATGGCAAATCGTCCAGTTCATAGGGCACAAACTCAAACCCTAACTTCAACCGTAATTCGCCTGATTGCCAATAACCTCCCGGTAACATCAGTTCAACAGACAACCCTTGAAGCCAGGATTGCAGCACAGGCGTTGTAGAAATCAGAGTTTCCGTCAATGTTTGAAGCTGAGTCGTGAGCCAGGGTAAGGGTTGGCTGGCTGGTTCTGCCAAAAGCAGTTCTGCTTCAGAAGAGGTCTGCAAAAACCAATCTTCTTCTAGCTGAATCTGGCAATTCTCCTCTACAAATTGTTGGGGTGGGTGCCCCATCGCCAGATCCAAACACCATTCTGCCGTTTCAGTCTTGACTGCTAGCAAAACCGCTAACCGCAGAATTCCAGAAGTCCAGGAATTTTCTGTCTGGCTAGCTTGCGCCCTCACGCCTTCAATTAACTGCATAGTGGGATAGGCACTCCGGGCAATACACCACAGCAATTCAGGCATGAGGGTTTCGATTAAAACCGGTGGTGATGGAGTTGGCTCTTGCTGCGGGTGGAGAGATGGGTTTTGTTGCAACAGCGTTATCAGGTCGTGGGCTTCGTCGCTAGAGTAAGGAATTAGCGCTTCTGGACTCAGGGGATGGTTGGAGTTCCAGCCTTGCTCCGGCGATCGCAGCATGCGAATTAATTCCACCAATTGTTGCATCGCTCTCAACACATCTTCTGAAATCGTTGGAATCTGAGTCAGGGAGTGGAGCAGCGTGCGATCACGAAAAATCACCACCCCTTGCCGCATCGTTTCCCAGGGGTGAGGGATTTGCCCCTGATCTGGAATCGATGCAGGCAACGTAGACGCTGCGATCGCTTGAGATGGAACTCCCATACAACACTCCAACTTTTGAAATGGTGACCGTTTCTACCGGATCTGCACAGCCAGCAGGATATCTGCCCATTGCAGCGTAGACTATTGAAACTCCTTAGCTAAAGGGTTCCCACTTTTTGCCATTTGCAGGAAAGTTCAGTATGGAATCTTCAATTTTGGCAACCCCCCTTTCCCAAGCTTTCCCCAAGCAGCCTAGAATCAAGTCTGTGGCGATTCGTTTTTAAAGCCTGTGATGACCTCGCTTCTCTTTCCAGCGTTTCAGTTTACCTCGCCGGGACCTCAAGTTCCGTTTTTAAGTTGGGGTTTCTTCTCAGTGCGGTGGTATGGTTTGTTGATTGCTTCTGCGGTGCTGATCGGTGTCACGCTATCTCAGCAGTTAGCACGCCGTCGCAACGTCAATCCTGATTTGGTCAGCGATTTGGCAATTTGGTTAGTGGTTGGAGCCATCCCCTGTGCGCGGCTCTACTACGTTTTGTTTCAGTGGCAAGAATATGCCCAGCGCCCAACCGATATTTTGGCAATCTGGAAGGGTGGTATTGCGATTCATGGAGCAATTATTGGCGGGCTGGTTGCCGCGTTGATCTTTTGCCGCCTACAAAAAGTGTCGTTCTGGCAAATGGCGGATCTGATTGCGCCTTCTCTGGCGTTGGGGCAGGCGATCGGGCGTTGGGGCAATTTCTTCAATTCCGAAGCCTTTGGGAGACCCACTGATCTGCCCTGGAAACTTTACATCCCTTATCAAAACCGTCCACCTGAGTACACAGGCTACGAGTACTTTCATCCCACCTTCTTGTACGAGTCTCTCTGGAACTTGGCAGTATTCGTCCTCTTGATGGTGCTCTTTTTCCGAGACTTGAAAGGAAAGCCCAACCTCAAAGTTGGAACCCTATTTCTGGTGTATATGGTGGCCTACGGTTGTGGGCGTTTCTGGATTGAGGGGTTGCGGACGGATAGTTTGATGCTGGGGCCGTTACGAATTGCTCAGGTTGTGAGTTTAGGATCGATCGCGATCGGTATTCTGGGAATGGTTTATCTTTACCGGTTTCAGCGCCCTTTACCCGATGTCGTTGATCCTGTGTCATCCCCACCCACAGATCCCGCTCGTTCATCCCACAAGTAACCTTAAAACTAGAAAACCCCAGAGGGTTAACTCTGAGGCTAAATCAGGGTGCATCTACCACTTCACTCTTCTAGGCTACCGTGCCCTCTCCGGAGAAATTTTCCCAGAGAAGGCTGAAATTTTCAGGACAATCGCAGAATCATCATGACCGTCTTCCCAATTCCATCCCAGCCATCATCGTTATTACCCGCTGTTTACATCGTTGGTGCAGGACCAGGTGACCCTGAACTACTAACAGTCAAAGCCCAAAGGTTACTTGCTCAAGCAGATGTAATTTTGTTTGCCGATTCGCTGGTGCCCAGGCAGGTTTTAGAGCAAACACGAGCCGATGCAGAAGTTATTTGCACAGCCAACAAAACCTTAGAGGACATTTTGCCCCTGATGATTGAGCGAGTCCGGGCGGGCAAGTCGGTTGTGCGGCTGCACTCAGGCGACCCATGCTTGTATGGAGCCGTTCAGGAGCAAATGCACGCTCTGTTAGCTTCAGACATTCCATTTGAAGTTGTTCCCGGAATCAGTGCGTTTCAGGCCGCCGCCGCCCGCCTCCGAGTGGAATTGACCCTGCCGGGGTTAGTACAGTCGATTATCTTGACCCGCATTAGTGGGCGAACGCAGGTGCCAGATGCTGAAGAGTTGGAAACCTTAGCTGCTCACCAGGCAAGTTTGTGCCTATATCTGAGTGCGCGCCATGTAGACGATGCTCAAGCAAAGTTGATGCAGCACTACTCTCCCTCGACCCCAGTTGCCATCTGTTTTCGCTTAGGGTGGCATGATGAGAAAATCTGGTTGGTACCTCTAGCACAAATGGCAGCGGTGACCCGTCAGGAAAATTTGATTCGCACCACGCTATATGTCATCAGCTCGGCGTTAGCGGCAGCCACAGTGCCCGCAGAAATTGCTCGTTATGGCGAATTGTCCGATTTGGCAGAAACGCGATCGCGCCTCTACAATCCTGACCACAACCATCTCTTTCGTCCCGCGCACTGAGGTGACAGCCACCGATGCACGTCTATGCTCTGCTCAAAACGCCAACCTTCCCGCTGAATTTACCCAAGGGGGTCGTTAGTGCTTTGGAATTAGTGGTGTGTGAGCAGTTAGCCGCAGTTGTAGAGCGTGAACTGGGGTTGGAAGAACTTCAAGAGAATGATGCAACCTTGCTACAAGCAGTACTGGCGCACGATCGCGTGATTCGAGAACTCTTCGGACAAACCACTGTCTTACCGCTGCGTTTTACCACCTTTCCAGCGTTGGAGGAGCTAACGAACGACCTCCAAACCCGGCAGGCAAATTACTTAGAAACAATCACTCAGCTAGAAGGAAAAGCAGAGTACACCATTAAGTTATCACCCATTGCGCGAGAGACTACTCCAATTCCTTCTGATCTCAAAGGGAAAGATTACTTTCTGGCAAAGAAACAGCAGCATCAAGAACAGCAGCATCAGCAAGCATTGCAATCTCAAGAGTTGGCTCAGATCTACCAGGCGATCGCACAGCGATACTCAACTCAAACAAATCCTGATCTTCAGCAAATTCATATTTTGACTGATAGGAGCAATTCACCCCAGTTACAACAAGAAGTTGCCATTCTGCAAAATTGCTTCAAATCCTGGGAGATTCTGCTGTCTGAAGCACTCCCGCCTTTTCACTTTGTATAGCTTTACACAGTCCCCAACCATCAACGCATCGCTTACATTCAGTTGCGCCAATGCAGTGTCATTGCTTGAACCAATCCACCTTAGGTAAGCAAAGGCATTCGAGAAGAGGATCTCACTTGTTTGCAGAGACGTAGTTCTGTGCCGTGGCGGTTCCATTGAACCTTATCAAACACCTGATGCAAGATGTAAAGCCCACGCCCACATTCCCGCTCACAACAGGCGATCGTTTCCTCAAGATTAGAATTACAACCTTCAACTGGTTTAAACCCGTTGCCCTGGTCCGAGATTACCCACCAATATTGATCAGCAACAACTGAAAACCTCACCAACACAGTCTTTGTTGGGTCAAGCTTATTTCCATGCTTTGCAGCATTCACCAATGCTTCTTGCAATCCCAACCTTACCTCTGGTCTCCATTGCGAAGGAATCTCTGCGAGGAGCAAATCCAAAACGGGAACCAGGTAAAGAGTGGAAGCGAAACTAACAGTATTCCAACTGCGTTTAGCCGGACGGGACGAGACTGCTATCACTCAAAAAAACCCCGTAGCTTTACAAGTGGTGTGTAGGCTTTAATAAATCGCTTTCTCTAACGACAAGATTGTAGAACCGAAAGCTCAGGTAGAGCTTTGATGAAAAGTGTTTTCTATAATTGGATTATTCAAATGTCTGCGTGAGGGCAGAACCCTACACATTAAAGAGCAAGCAGATTCCAGAAACCTGTAACCTCTCTTTACTTAGAATATAACAAAGGATTTGTGGGAAAAACACCCCTGATACGAATTTTCAATGATTCCAGTCATTTCTCATCTCAGAACTCAATCGTACTGAAGGGGCAAACAACAAGGAGGAAATAACAAGGGGTCGTTAAACAGTCTGCTCCAATGATCGAAAATCTTTTTCAACTTCTGCCCAGAGCGATCGATTATGCGGATCGGTACGGAGTGCTTTCTTCAAATACAATCGGGCTTTGTCTGGTTGCTGTTGCTGGATTAAATACCGTCCCCATTGTTGGTAAACGATCGCTTGCCATTGAGAAATTTCTGAGTCGTTGGGGAGGCGGCGGGCAAGTCCTTCAATCAGCGCGATCGCTCGAGGAAACCGCTGCCCCTTCAGCAAATGTTGCAGTTGTTGATAGGCATTGCTTTTAAGCTGCTGTTCCAGCGGCGAGAGATTCGGGTTGACCTGTAGCGATGTCGGCTTCCGCCCAGTTTCCTGGGAAATAGGTGGGGCAGTTGCCTGACGAGCAGATTGAGTTTTCACGGCGTAATCTGGACGTTTACCCAGGGTAGAGTCTGCCAGGGTATTGAGCAGGAACTTATAAGCTGCCGTTACCTCAATGAATTTGTCTTTCGCTCGCTGGTCGCCAGAACTTACATCAGGATGATAGCGTCGCGCTAACTGACGATAAGAGGCTTTGATGGCATGAAAGGAAGCCCCGGACGGAAGTCCCAACACTCGGTAACAATCGACAAGGTTCATGAAAAAGCGATGGACAGAGGTATAAGAATTCTGCCATCGCTGGGTTAATTTAGTGAACTATTCCAAGAATTACTGCGGATTCATCGTTTCGATCACTTGATCGATCAAGCCGTACTCTTTGGCTTCTTGAGCTGACATGAAGTAATCGCGATCGGTATCTCGCTCAATCTTCTCTAGAGGATGCCCGGTTCGATCTGCCAAAATTTCGTTCAACTGCTGCCGAATCCGCAGAATCTCTTTCGCTTCAATTTCGATGTCGGTTGCTTGCCCACGACTACCGCCCAACGGTTGGTGAATCATAATGCGGGCATGGGGTAGCGCCAGCCGTTTGCCTTTGCTACCAGCCGCTAACAGGAATGCACCCATTGAGGCTGCCAAGCCCACGCAAATCGTCACCACCTCAGACTTGATGTGCTGCATAGTGTCATAAATCGCCATACCAGCTGTCACCGAACCACCGGGCGAGTTGATATACAGGTAAATAGGCTTGGATTGATCATCTGAGTCCAAATAGAGGAGGTAAGCCACGATCGCGTTAGCAATTCCATCATCAACCTCTTCAGACAGAAAAATGATTCGTTCCCGGAACAACCGTTCGTAAATATTAATCCACTGTTCGTAGCCACCACCTGGCAAGCGGTATGGCACACTGGGGACACCAATTGGCATAAGGCAAACTCCTTTGGGGAATGAAATGGGGTGATGGGTAGGGGAGTGATGAGGAGTAGGGGATGGGTAGGTGGGTAGACTGGTGGGCGGAATCTCATTCACCCCCTCCCTCATCTCCTGACTTCTAACTCCTGACTTCTGCCCCCTTAACGCAACACTGTTGCCGCAGGCAGAGAAGTATTCTTAGGACTTTCCAGCACGCGATCGATCAGCCCATAGTCTTTTGCTTGTTGGGGAGACATATAGAAGGTGCGATCCATGTCCTTCGCAATTTTTTCCACCGACTGTCCTGTATTCTTAGCCAGAATTTCCAGGATGAGGGCCCGTTTGGCAATGACTTCTTGAGCGTTGACCTGAATATCACTGGCTTGTCCACGGGTGCCCGACAGGGTATGGTTCAGCGCGATCATGGAGTGGGGTAGGCTACCCCGCTTGCCTTTGGTGCCAGAGGACAACAACACGGCAGACATCCCAATCGCCTGTCCCAAGCAAATCGTCACAATTTCAGATTTGATATGCTGCATGGTGTCGTAAATTGCCAAGCCTGCTGCCACTGACATCAACCCCACCGACTCATTGTTCATACCTGCGGCAACTGGGTCACCATAAGAGTTGATGTAAATGTAAATGGGCTTGCTCTGGTCTTCCGAATCCAAATACAGCAGGGCAGATACGAGAGAATTTGCCAGCCCAGAGGTGACAGGTTGATTGAGAAAAATAATCCGTTCTTGGCTTAAGCGTGTGTAGATATTGACCCACTGCCAGTAAGGGCTGCCAGGGACGTTGTACGGAACGCGCATGATTTCATCCATAGAGCAAACCTTTGCAGACTAAGTCAATGCGGGAATTTGTTTGGGCAGGTCTTTGGCACTTTCTAACACGCGATCAATGAGTCCATACTCTTTCGCCTGCTGAGGAGTCATGTAAAACATGCGATCAGTATCTTTCGAGATTTTCTCCGGTGGCTGTCCGGTGTTTCTAGAAAGGATATCAAGCGTTGCCTGTTTGTTTTCCAACACCTCTTTCGCTCGGATTTGAATATCTGTAGCTTGGCTACGACCCATACCCATACGAGGCTGGTTTAATACAATCGTTGCGTGTGGCAGACTAGCGCGATACCCTTTAGTGCCTGCTGACAGGATCATTGCGGCTGTTCCCATTGCCTGCCCAATACAAATCGTGTGAACGGGGGGTTTCACGTAGTTGATCGTGTCGCAGATCGCAAAGGCTTCTGTTTCCTGACCGATCGCGTCACCCGTGTACCAGGAAGTCCCAGTTGAGTTGATATAGAAGAAGATAGGCTTTTCAGGGTCGTTAAACTGGAGGTAAAGCAGTTGAGCGATGATTAGTTTCGTCACATCGACCCCAAGTTGACGCTTGAAGTCATCCGATGACACAAGAGGCAGCCCCAAATAGATGATCCGCTCCTTCAACAATAAGGAGGGCAAATCGGGGGGCGGAGTTCTGTAGTATGCGTCTCCGTAGTAAGGAGATTGAGCAGCCTGGATCGGTGACATATGTAATTTGCCGTTGATTGAAACAAAAGCGCTGTCTATCCATACTAGCGTGACAGGGGGAATGGGGAATGAGGAGTGCGAAGTAGGGATCACCGCTATGCTGGGATAGGATTACAGAGCGAGTTGGGTGACGGGTGAATTAATTTACTGTCTTGTCGAGAATGAGGATGAGTTGCCCATGAGAGTTGGATTGCAGTTTGCGCTTAGTGATGCCAGTGTGGATGCAACTCAGGCACTGAGTCAGCGCCAGTTGTCCGTATCGATTTCGGCGATCGCGGATGACACCAGTTCGGCTGCGCCGCTTAACCTAAGCCTGATTCTCGATCACAGTGGCTCCATGAGTGGACAACCCATGGCGACGGTACGGGAAGCTGCCCAGCGATTGGTGGATCGGTTATCCCTCGGCGATCGCATCTCTATTATCGGGTTTGACCACAAAGCCAAAGTTATGCTGCCCAATCAAGAACTGGAAAATCCTGCCAGTGTGAAGCTGCAAATCAATCAACTTAAGGCGGGTGGTGGAACCGCAATCGATGAAGGAATTCGTTTGGGGATTGAAGAGTTGGCAAAAGGGAAACAAGGTACTATTTCTCAGGGCTTTTTACTGACCGATGGCGAAAACGAACACGGCGACAACGATCGCTGCCTGAAGCTGGCAAAACTCGCTGCCGATTACAACCTCACTATCAATACCCTCGGCTTTGGCGATTCCTGGAACCAGGACATCCTGGAAGCGATCGCGGATGCGGGCGGCGGTACGATGGCATACATCCAGCAACCCGATCAAGCCGTGGAAGAGTTTGGGCGGTTATTCAGCCGCTTGCAATCTGTTGGCTTAACCAATGGGTACTTGATGATTACTCTGCCTCCAGGCACACGCCTTGCTGAACTAAAACCGATCGCCCAAGTCGCGCCTGACACCATCGAACTGCCTGTCCTTCACGAAGGCAATCAGTTGATTGTGCGCCTGGGAGATTTAATGGTAGACACGCCCCGCGTTGTGCTGATTAACTTGTACCTGAGCCAGATGACAGTGGGGCAACACGCGATCGCCCAGCTTCAAGTGCGCTACGACGACCCCGCCACCCATGCCGAAGGGCTGCTGTCTGAAACACTCTCGGTTTACGCCGATTACGTCAGCAACTTCCAACCAATTCCCGACCCACAGGTGCAGCAACACGTTCTTGCCCTGGCAAAATATCGCCAAACCCAAATTGCCGAAAACAAGCTAAAACAGGGCGATATGGGCGGAGCCGTGACGATGCTGCAAACCGCTGCCAAAACCGCGTTGCAAATGGGCGATCAGGAAGCCGCCACCGTTTTGCAAAACACCGCTACTCGCTTGCAATCGGGTGAGGAATTGACCGAGCACGATCGCAAGAAAACCCGCATGGTTTCCAAAACCACCCTGCAATAACTGGACTTCCCACAACCTTTGAGAATTTACTTCTGATCAAAAAAAGATTCAAGTGATTCAGGCAAGTAATTTAACCCTCCCTCAAGTCAAAGAGCGGTTTCATCTTCAGCAAACATGGGATGAACAATTTTTTCCCGAATGGCAAGAAAAATGGGAACCTCCTACAGACCCAGAACAGCAATGGTTAGATCAAATCAAATCGGATTTCTTGAGCATTGCTGAGTACAGTTCCACAGAAGAAGTGGTCAAACTGTTTGTGCTGTCGCCTCTACTTTCTTTAGCAGGGCTGGCACGTCACCCCTTCGTGCCAATCACAGAACAAGCCATTGAAATTGTCGTGGAAGCAGAAGACGAACTGATTCGCGGCAAAATTGATCTGCTGGTTCTACACCAAAATCTGTGGATCATCGTGCTGGAAGCAAAACGCCAAAGCTTGAATGTAACAACGGCTTTACCGCAGGCTCTAGCTCACATGATGTCGAATCCAGAGACAACAAACCCCATTTACGGATTAGTCTCCAATGGAACGGAATTCCTATTCCTAAAGTTACAAAGACAAGAAAATCCCTAGTTTGGATTGTCTCGCTTGTTTTCACTCATTAATCCAGGCAATGATTTGTATGATGTTTTAAGTGTTTTGAAACATTTAAAAACTGTTGTATTGGCTGGATGAAGATAGTTGGAAAATCGCGATGGGTCACTTCCTTGAAATGCCAATGAATCCTGAATTCACCTCTGCCTTTACCGATTGAATAAATCAGGTCGATATTCTCTAAATGCCCTCCCTAAGCCTCTGTCAACTTCAACGTTAAAATGACTCAGCGGAATCATTCGGATTGATGCAACGGCTCCAAAAGGAAGCAACTTAAAAAACTGTTGAACGGGTTGATGAAAATGAAGCGCTTGTGTGGAGTTCCGACCGATTTGCAACGGAGCGATCGCAGCTACATTACTCCAACCAGACTTCGCACAGAAGCCAGCCTGATGAAACTCAATGCCTTCAAATGAAGTCACGATTTTTGTACTCGCCAGAGCAAGCTGAAAAGCCCCAACTACCGCCAGTAGAAGCAGAAGCGGTGAAGCCAGGGAAAGAACCGCGATCGCAAAAAACGGAAGAGCATCAAGCGCATTCGTTGAGAGCCGTGAAAAAAAATAGATTGAGTCCAAGCAGCAGCAGCAAGCCACCTCCAAAAAGCGTACTTCCAAGCATGAGCAAGACTTGGTGATTGGTTTGATAGTGAGTTTGTTTGTTCAGCACGAGAGCAACCGGTAGAGATGGAGGTGGGAGATACAAAACTCAGGTTGCCCATTATCAGCAACAGCCTATCGCCACTCAACTTGCCCCCAGGAATTTAGGTTGAAGGCTGAACTTGCTTTGCCTGAAAGCTTAAACTAGGAGTACGATCGCACTCATTCACATCCATCATTTCCAGGACATCAGGTATGGAGTCGCTTATTGCCATCGCTACCCTAGCAATCATTGGCTACATGGTCGGTTCCGTCAAAGTCATTAACCAGGGTTACGAAGGACTCGTTGAACGGCTCGGACGCTATCAACGCTCCCTCAAGCCAGGGCTAAATTTTGTGGTGCCGATGCTAGATACCGTATTGGTAGAAACCACCCGTGAGCAACTGCTGGATATTGAGCCGCAGTCTGCCATTACGCGAGATAACGTCACCATCACGGTTAACGCCGTTCTTTACTGGAAGATTTTAGATGTGCAAAAGGCGTACTACGCCATTGAAAATCTCGAAGATGCGCTGAAGAGTTTGGTGCTCACCACACTGCGATCGGAAATTGGGCAAATGGATCTGCGGGAAACGGTTTCATCTCGCAACAAAATTAACCAGGCATTGCTAAAAGAGTTGGATCACGCAACTGAGCCTTGGGGCGTTAAGGTAATCCGCGTGGAAGTACAAGAGATTAAGCTCTCCGCAACAATGGAAAGATCCCTTGAAACAGAGCGGGCAGCCGAAAGTGAACGCCGGGCGCAAATTTCTAAAACAGAAGGAATGGTGGAATCCATTCGACGACTTTCTAAAGCACTGAAGGAAGACAAAGATAATACTGCTCCAATTCTGCGTTATTTGTTAGCTCAACAGTATGTCGAATCAAACTTTGAGCTTGGGAAAAGTGAGAATTCCAAAATTTTGTTCATGAATCCCCAAAACTTGACCGAGGCAATTAGTGAAATGATTGGGAACGATCAGAATGAGGGAGGAGGACGGTAGGGCAATAGGGAGGAGGAGTAGAAGTGTGAATGGGTAGGTGGATGGGTAGGCGGGTGGATGGGTAGGTGGATAAAATTTCACTCACTCCTGCACTCCTCCACCCCTCCATTCCCCCACTCACTCACCCACTCATCCACTCCTTTCTTCTCTCCAGATTGCATCCGCAACTCGGCATACGTCGTACAGTTCGCGCACATCGTGAATGCGGAGGATATCGCTATGAGCAGCGATCGCCGCACAGCAGGCAGCCGCCGTTCCCCAAACGCGCTTCTGAGGGTCAGGCTGATCCAGAATGTGCCCAATGAAACTTTTGCGAGAGGGACCAACCAGAATCGGACAGCCCAAAACTTGAAAATCAGGCAAGCGACGCAGAATTTCCAGGTTTTGATCGTAAGTTTTGGCGAAGCCAATGCCAGGATCGATCGCGATCTTATGCCGAGCCACTCCAGCCGCGATCGCAGCATCAATCCGTTGCTTCAAGAACTCTAATAATTCTCCAATCAAATCTTCATAATCGGTCAATTGCTGCATGGTTTCGGGTGTACCGCGAATATGCATCAGGATAATTGGGACATCTAACGCAGCAACCGTGGTGAGCATCTCCGGATCATAGGTTGCGCCAGAGATATCGTTAATTAGGTCGGCACCGGCAGCGATCGCGGCTTGAGCAACCGCAGAACGAGTTGTATCTACCGAAATGGGAATATCCATTTCCTGACGAATTACTTGAATAATGGGAACAACACGCTCAAGCTCCGCACCGAGGGAAATCGTTTCTGCCTTTGGACGAGTCGATTGCCCACCAATATCGAGCATATCAACTCCTGATTCGAGCAAATAGCGAGCTTGTGCCAGAGCTGTTTCCAGGGTGTTGAACTGTCCCCCGTCACTAAAACTGTCTGGGGTGACGTTCAAAATTCCCATCAGGTAAGTGCGCTGCCCCCAGGCAAAGGTGCGATCGCGAATTGTCCACGGAGACAAAATCGGTGTCATCCTGCTCCTTAATCGAGAATTTAGAAAAATTTTGGGAACAATAATTTTAAACCATTGCTCCAACCCACGTTGAAGCCACCCGCTAGACACATTCAAGCACCACCAATTACTCAGAAAACGCTGTCTCAGAATCTGATTCAAATTCCCCACCCTCATCGAGCGATACCTATGCCAAATTTGCTGAAACGGCTTCCAACCCAGGGAATTTTAGTTAGCTTGTTTCTTCTATTTACAGTGCCATTTGGGGTTGTGGTTAACCGCTTAGTTGCTGAGATTGATGCCAGTATCGAGTTTGCAGCAAAAGAGCAAAAAGGGTTGGAGTATAACCAGGGGCTACGTCAGTTTTTGGCTGAACTGATGCAGCAGCAACAGCTTAGTCAGGAATATTTAAATGGACGTACCGAGTTAGCAACGCCTTTACAAAATCAGCAAGCTGCCGTTAATCGCGCAATTCGAGCTGTAGACCAGATTGATTCTCGGCTAGGCGCTGTGTTGCAAGTCAGCGATCGCTGGAAACAAATCAAAGTCAACTGGCAGCAAATTGCACTGAATCAGCGGGTGCAGTCGGCTGAAACCAACCGCGAATTGCATATCAGTTTGATGAGTGACATTTTGATGCTAATCGCCCAAGTGGGAGATACCTCGAATCTGATTCTCGACCCAGATTTGGACTCTTACTACCTGATGGATGGAGTAGTTGTTCAACTGCCAAAGATGCTGAAGCACTCGGCGCAGGTTCGGAATGTGGGACAGGCTTTTGTAAGCGTGAATAGAAGGTTGACGCGAGAGCAAGAAATCCAACTCATTGGGTTGTACAACGCAATTAAACTACCGTTGACGAACTTGCAGCGTGGCATGGACGTGGCAACAAACGATAATCCCTCGCTTGCTCCCATCCTTGAACCTCCCGTTTTAGAATCAACGATTGCTACGAATGCCTTGCTGGAATTGACTCAGAGAGCGAGTTCCACAGCAGCTCAAATTTTCGATAGGGAGTTTTATCAAGTCGGTAACGAGGCGATCGCCAAACAGCTTCAACTTTATGACGCGATCGCTCCGACTCTGCATCAACTACTGCAACACCGCATTCAAAAATTTGAAAATCGCAAGCAGCAAGTTCAAGTCTTTAGTCTGCTCGTGTTTCTGGTGCTCGTAGCCACGTTGATTGGGTTTTCTCGGAACTTTGGGCAACGTCGTCGCGCCGAGCAGCAGCTTAGTTTGCAATATGCAGTTGGTCGCCTACTGGCAGAAACCACCCAGTCTGAAGCAGCAATCCGCGAGATTCTGAAATTGCTGGGTCAGGGGTTGGGGTGGCATTGGGGAGAATTTTGGGCCCCGGATCCAACTATCAGAGCGATCGCTCTGGTAAGCCATTGGGAGGCTTCCCCGCATCATTTGGAAGCATTTGTTGCGGCAACTAAACGCCTGACCTTTCAACCCGGAAAAGGCTTGATTGGAAAATGTTGGAGCCAGCGCAAAACCCTGTGGATACCGAATCTGTCACAGGATACGGATTTTTTACGGACTCAATCCGCTATTCAGTCAGGGTTACGAAGCGCGATCTCGCTCCCCATTCATTGCAACGGCGAAATGCTGGGAGTGATGGCATTCTTCAACCGTCAGCTTCAAAGTCCTGATCCAGACCTGATGAGAATGTTAAACACCATCGGGGGGCAGATTGGACAATTCATCCAGCGTCAACAGGCAGAATCGAGGCTCCGGGAGCAAGAAGGACTACTGCGAATGGCGCTTGAATCGGCTCGCATGGGAGCCTGGGATTGGGATATCCTCACAGGTGAGGAGAACTGGTCAAAAGAAGTTGCCGCAATCTTTGGCGTGGATGCAGAATCCGAGCAGTCTACCCAAAAATATGAGGACTTTCTAAAACGAGTCCACCCGGAAGACAAAGAATGTTTGCGGCAAGCAGAAGCTGACACTCTGGAGCGAGGTAAAGAGTACAACGTTGAATATCGGATTGTGCGAGAAGATGGCACCCTTCGCTGGGTAAACAGTCGCGGCAATGTGCTGCGGGATGCTAGCGATCGCCCCAGGCTGCTAACTGGCATCACCATGGATATCACTGCCCGCAAGCAAACCGAAGCCGCGCTTCAAGAAGCAGAAGAAAAATACCGCAGCATCTTTGAAAACGCTGCCGATGGCATTTTTCAAACCACACCCGATGGAGAATATATCAGCGCGAATCCGGCTCTGGCAGAAATTTATGGCTATGATTCACCCGCCGCCTTGATGATGGCACTGTCTAACCAGATTGAGCAGCGTTTGTATGTCGATCCGCATCGACGTGTGGAATTCATGCAACTCATCAGCCAATACGACACGGTGATTGATTTTGAGTCGCAAGTTTATCGTCAGGATGGCAGCATCATTTGGATTTCCGAAAATGCTCGCGCCGTGAGAGATGAAGCCGGGAATTTACTGCATTACGAAGGCACTGTTAAAGATATCAGCGATCGCAAACACGCCGCCGATGAACTTTTCAAAGCGAAGGAAACGGCTGAAGCAGCCAACCGCGCCAAAAGCCAATTCCTCGCCAATATGAGCCATGAACTGCGAACTCCACTCAACGCCATCATCGGCTACAGCGAAATGCTGCAAGACGATGCCAGAGACTTTGGCTATGAAGACCTCACCCCCGACCTGGAAAAAATTCGTAGTGCTGGTAAACATCTCCTCGGCTTAATCAACGACATCCTCGACATCTCCAAAATCGAGGCAGGCAAGATGGAACTGTACCTGGAAACCTTCGACATCAACCAACTGGTTAAAGAAGTCCAGGCTACGGTTCAACCCTTGATTGCCCAAAACGAGAACACCTTCATCGTGCACTGCTCTCCAGACATTGGCAATCTGCACGCTGACCTGACCAAAGTTCGGCAAGCCCTGCTCAATCTTCTCAGCAACGCCAGCAAGTTTACGCAAAACGGCACGATTACGTTGACGGTGGACAAGCAGGAGATAGGAGATGAGGCAGGTGGGGGAGACATTCAAAATTCAAAATTTGGTTCGGGCTGCGGTGACATTAGTCGAACCGCTGACTCACCGGAAGCCAAAATTCCCTTCGGTTCGACTCAGGGAGAACAAAATTCTCCAACTCCTCCCTCGTCAATCTCTAATCTTCAATCTCCGGTCCCCGATCCCCGATCCCCGATTCCCTCATCCTTCATCACGTTCGCCGTCTCCGACACAGGCATCGGCATGACCACAGAGCAAATCAGTCGGTTATTTCAGCCGTTTACGCAGGCAGATGGGTCTACTACTCGTAAGTACGGCGGCACAGGGTTAGGATTGGCGATTACGCAACGTTTCTGTCAAATGATGGGCGGCGAGATTACGGTGAAGAGCGTTGCTGGAGAAGGTTCAGTTTTTACAATTTGTTTGCCTGTTGAGGTGAAGGATTTAGCCAACGATGAGATTTCGGTTGAACCCTCTCCATTAAATCGCGGCAGTTCTGCGATCGCAGATCTCAACCAGTCAACGAAACCACCCGCAACGATTCTAGTCATTGACGATGACGCAATCACGCGGGATTTAATGGTGCGCCACCTCAGCAAGGAAGGCTTTCAGGTGGAAACCGCTGCCAATGGGCAAGAAGGCTTGCACCTTGCCAGAAAGCTACACCCAGATGTCATCACGTTGGATGTAACGATGAAAATGGGCGGATGGTCTGTATTAACAGAGCTAAAAGCCGATTTGGAGTTAGCCGAGATCCCGGTGGTGGTATTAACCCTTGTCGATAATCAAGATCTGGGATTTTCGTTAGGGGCAGCCGACTACTTAACCAAACCCATCGACTACAAGCATCTCACGCGGATACTAGACAAGTACCGACCAACTCTCAACGGCGATCGCCCCCTCTCTGGACACGCCCTCATTGTGGAGGATGACTTGAGCACTCGCCTCATGTTTCAACGCATCCTGAGTAAGGAAGGCTGGACGGTTGCACTTGCAGAAAATGGGCGAACCGCTTTGCATTGCTTGAACGAGCAGAAACCCGATTTAATTTTGTTGGATTTGATGATGCCAGAAATGGACGGATTTCAATTCATTTCCGAACTCCGGACTCGCCCAACCTACCGCTCAATTCCAGTGGTTGTGGTCACAGCGATGGATCTCACGGCTGCCGACCAGCAACAACTCAATGGCTGCGTTGAACAGGTGTTGCAAAAAGGCGCTTACAGCCGAGAAGATCTGGTGCGAGAAGTACGTGATGTGGTTTGTGCTCGGACCTACTTATCTTGCCGATCGGGAGAAACACCCCATGTCTAAAATTTTGTTGGTCGAAGACAACGAGATGAATCGAGATATGTTGTCTCGGCGGTTGGTACGCAAAGGTTTTCAAATCCTGATTGCGGTGGACGGTGCCCAGGGCATAGCAACGGCGATCGCCGAACGTCCGGATCTGATCTTGATGGATATGAGTCTTCCTGAAATGGATGGTTGGGAAGCCACACGGCAACTAAAAGCCACGCCAGAAACTCAAGCAATTCCGATCATTGCCCTCACTGCCCACGCCATGGCCGGCGATCGCGAAAAGTGTTTAGACGCTGGCTGCGACGATTACGATACCAAGCCCATTGAGTTTCCCCGATTGTTAACCAAAATTCAGAGGCTTTTGGGCAGTGAGGTATCGGCATGAACATGGAAAAATCAACAATAGACATTTTATGGGTCATTGCCAGCGCCAGTCTGGTTTTTTTAATGCAGGCTGGATTCCTCTGTCTAGAATCGGGTTTAACCCGCAACAAAAATAACATCAACGTTGCCATCAAAAATCTGACTGATTTTGGTGTTTCAACATTGCTATTTTGGGCGATCGGCTTTGGGCTGATGTTTGGCGCTTCTGCTCACGGCTGGTTAGGCATCACCCATTTTCTACCCGATTTCAGCCAAAACCAATCCAGCGTCTGGATCATCACGTTTTTCCTGTTCCAGGTAATGTTTTGCGGCACCTCCGTCACGATTGTTTCTGGGGCAGTAGCAGAACGAATGCGATTCAGCAGTTACTTACTGATCTCTGCCATCATTTCTGGCGTAATTTATCCCGTGTTTGGGCACTGGGCATGGGCAGGCACCGAAGCAGGAAAACTTGTCGGCTGGCTAGGAAAACAGGGTTTTGTAGATTTTGCTGGCTCAACGGTGGTTCACAGTGTAGGCGGATGGGTATCGTTGGCTACTCTTGTGATCATTGGGCCCCGCATGGGGCGATTTCGTAAACAACACATTCAGGGAATCCCTGGCTCCAACTATCCCCTAGCCATGTTGGGAACGCTGTTGCTGTGGTTTGGCTGGTTCGGCTTTAATGGCGGCAGCACCCTGGCAATCAACGCCCAGGTGCCTTCAGTGTTGGTGAATACAACCCTGGCAGGCGCGAGTGGGTTGCTGATGGCTGTTTTAGTAAGTTGGGTATTGCAGCAGCGAGCCGATGTCGATTGGCTAATGTATGGAACGCTGGCAGGGCTAGTTTCAATTACGGCGAATTGCCACGTTGTTTCAACTGCTGCCGCGATCGCAATTGGGGCGATTGGAGCGGTGCTAACCATCTTTTCAACCTTTCTACTGATACGTTTGCGGATTGATGATGCGGTGGGTGCTATTCCCGTGCACTTAGTGGCAGGAGTTTGGGGAACGTTAGCAGTGGCGCTTTTTGGAAAGCCAGAGTTGTTAGGCACTGGCTTAGACTTCACCGCCCAACTACGAGTTCAAGTATGGGGAATTGTCTCCTGTGGGGTTTGGACCTTTGGCGTGTCTTATTTGGTGTTTAAGCAAATCGACTGCTGGTTTCCATTGCGAGTCACGGTAAAGCACGAAGCGATTGGGCTAAACGTTTCTGAGCATGGGGCAACCAACGACTTGCTTGACCTGTTTCAAGTCATGGATAAGCAATCCAAAACGGGAGACTTAAGCTTACGAGCACCCGTAGAACCCTTTACCGAAGTTGGGCAAATCGCTGATCGCTACAATCATGCGATCGCCGCGTTAGAAACTGTTGTTACCAGAACAAATGCGATCGTCAAAACTGCCCGTGATGGCATCATCACTTTTTTGCAAGACGGGCGTATTGACAGCCTTAATCCCAGTGCAGAAACCATTTTTGGTTACTCCGCCCCTGACCTTCAGGGACAACTCATCACTACGCTATTAGATCACCCTGCAAGCAGTCAGCCCACTCCAGGCACAGACATCGTCTCCCAATCCCTGCTCAACCTGATCAAACCTGATACCTACTGCGAAGTCATCGGTCGCCGTGCCGATGGGTCTACCTTTCCATTAGAAGTCATGGTGACAAAATCCACAGCCGGAGAAACCACCTTCTACACAGGCACCTTTCGAGACATCACCACCCGCAAACTCGAAGCCCAAGAACTACAAATCGCCAAAGACAAAGCAGAACAGGCAAATCACACCAAAAGCCAGTTTCTTGCCAACATGAGTCACGAACTGCGAACTCCACTCAACGCCATCATCGGCTACAGCGAAATGCTTCAGGAAGATGCCGAAGACTCTGGGCAGGAACACTTCGTCCCAGACTTGCAAAAGATTCATGGGGCAGGCAAACACTTATTAGGACTAATTAACGACGTGCTAGACCTCTCCAAAATTGAGGCAGGCAAGATGGAGCTTTATCTGGAAACGTTCAACGTCTCCAGTATGGTGCAAGATGTCGTCAATACTATCCAACCGCTGGTTCACAAACATCACAATTCGCTTGTCGTCAATTGTCCCAGCGACATCGGTACGATGCACTCTGACCTGACCAAACTCCGGCAAAATTTGTTTAATCTTCTTAGCAACGCCAGCAAGTTTACTCAGAATGGGACGATTACGTTGACGGTAGAGCGGCAGGAGACAGGAGATGAAGCAGGTAGGGGAGAAATTCAAAATTCAAAGTTCAAAATTCAAAATTCAGAAGTTGGTTCGGACTTCGGCAAGATCAGTCGAACCGCTGACTCACCGGAAGCCAAAATTCAACATTCTCTAACTTCTCAATCTTCAATCTCCCATCCCCCCTCCCCGCTCCCCTATTCCTCCATCACTTTCACCGTCTCCGATACGGGCATTGGGATGACCGCAGAGCAGTTGGGCAGGTTATTTCAACCCTTTGTGCAGGCGGACACTTCCACAACTCGAAAATACGGCGGAACAGGCTTGGGATTAACGATTACTCAACGGTTTTGCCAGATGATGGGTGGGGATATTTGGGTGCAGAGCGAGCCAGGGCGGGGTTCTACGTTTGTGATGCGCTTACCAGAGAAGGTCCAGAAGGGAGAACCAATCAAGCCTGCTGCAATCGCCTCCGTCCGTCACACCAAACCTATCCCTCCCCATACCAAAACCCTACTGGCGATCGACGATGACCCCACCATGCATGATTTGCTCCAGCGCTATTTGGGCAAAGAAGCATTTTGCATCATCAATGCTACCAGCGGTGAAGAAGGGCTACAGTTAGCGAGAGAACTCCGTCCTAGCATTATTACGTTAGATGTGATGATGCCCAGCATGGATGGCTGGGCAGTACTTTCCAGGCTGAAATCAGATCCAGAGCTGGCGAGTATCCCGGTTATCTTGCTAACGATGGTGGATGACAAAACTATGGGGTACACCCTGGGTGCGGCTGATTACCTAACAAAACCGATCAACCGCGATCGCCTCCTATCTGTGCTGCATCGTCACCGTTGCCCCCATCCGCCCTGCCCCATTCTGTTGGTGGAAGACGATCCTTCCGCGCGCGAATTGATGCGAATTCTGTTAGAGAAAGACGGGTGGGCAGTCATTGAAGCAGAAAACGGCAGAGTTGCACTAAACACGCTAGAGAAAACACTTCCAGAGCTAATCTTGCTGGATTTGATGATGCCAGAGGTCGATGGCTTTTCAGTTTTAGCTGAACTTCAGCAGCGACCTGAATGGCAATCGATTCCGGTAATCATCTTGACGGCAAAAGACATCACCAGTGACGAACACGCCCGTTTACAGGGTCGGGTAGAGCAGATTTTCCAGAAAAGCGGCTTTGACCGCGAAGAATTACTAAGTAAAGTTCGTTATTTGGTCTCCCGCTGGAATCTTTGAAAAGCAGTGCTCAACCTGAAGCATGTCATTTTATTGATAAACAATGCAGACCATTCAACTTTCTACAATTCTTTTAAATCAGGCATTTTTGCCGTTAGAAAGGTTAGGGTGAGTCGTTAGGATGTCTAGAGCGGCTTTAGTTTGAACAGCAAATGCAACTAACTCCGCTTTGGAAACTTTCCTTTATTAAGCAAATCTCCCGATTTTGGCTAAACGTTGAGGTCATGCATGAACCCTGAACTTGGCTCGTTGCTGGTAGTTGATGATGTAGAGGCAAACCGAGATTTGCTCACACGTCGGCTACAACGGCAGGGGTATGAGGTAGCAGTGGCAATCAATGGGCGAGCTGCATTGGAAATGATTAAACAACAGCCATTTGACCTGGTTCTGTGCGACATCATGATGCCGGAGATGGATGGGTATCAGGTGTTGGAGCATCTCAAGGCAGATCCGGGGTTACGGCACATTCCAGTCATCATGATTTCGGCGCTGGATGATATGGAAAGTGTGGTGCGCTGCATTGAATTAGGCGCGGAAGATTACTTGTTTAAACCTTTCAATCCAACCTTGCTAAAAGCACGAATTGGCGCGTGTTTGGAGAAGAAACGCCTGCGCGATCAAGAGCAGGCATATCTCAAACAGATTCAGATAGAACAGGAGAAATCAGAGCGGTTGTTGCTCAGTATTTTGCCGAAACCCGTTGCCGAGCAGCTTAAGCAAGACCAACAGACGATCGCCGAGAGTTTTACCGCTGCTACGGTCTTATTTGCCGATATTGTAGACTTCACCAAACTTGCCAGTGCGCGATCGCCAATTGAAACCGTGAGCTTATTGAACGAAATTTTTTCGACCTTTGATCATCTCGCAGAAAAACACGAGTTGGAAAAGATCAAGACCATTGGCGATGCCTACATGGTAGTAGGCGGAATTCCTACCCCGCGTGCTGATCATGCTGAAGCAGGGGCAGATATGGCACTGGATATGCAAGACGCGATCGCCAAATTTAATCAGCAAACGGGCGAATCCATTGCCATGCGAATTGGTATTAGCACAGGCCCCGTAGTGGCGGGAGTGATTGGCACCAAAAAGTTTATATATGACCTCTGGGGCGACACTGTCAATACCGCTAGCCGAATGGAATCACAAGGCATTTCTGGTCATATTCAAGTCACTGAATCAACCTATGCCTGTTTGAAGCAAACTTTTCAGTTTGAGCCACGCGGCGCGATCGACATTAAAGGCAAAGGCGAAATGGTGACCTACTTATTGAAAGGGCGATTGTAAGCTACGCCTGATAGTTCACAATCCGCGCAAAGCTAGCAGGCTGCAAACTGGCACCACCCACTAGTGCCCCATCAATCTCAGGCTGCGCCATAATTTCATCAATGTTATCTGGCTTCACGGAGCCACCATACTGAATCGGCACGCCAGAATTACTGAGTTGACTGCGAATTAGCCCAATCACCCGGTTCGCTTCCTTAGAGTCGCAGGTATCCCCAGTTCCAATCGCCCAAATTGGTTCGTAAGCAATGACTAAATTGGATTGGTCAACGCCTGCTAACCCCTCCTTCAACTGCCCAACGATTAAGGATTCCGTTTCACCCAGATCCCGTTGTTCTTTGGTTTCACCCACACACAGAATGGGGATCAGCCCTGCCTTCTGAGCTGCCTTAATTCGCAGATTTGCAGTCTCATCGGTTTCGCCAAAATACTGACGGCGCTCGCTGTGCCCAATGACTACGTACCGCACACCAATTTCTGTGAGCATCGGTGCTGAAATTTCTCCCGTATAGGCTCCAGCCGTCTCCCAATGAACATTTTGGGCACCCAAACGAATCGCGCTGCCATGCAGAATCTTAGACATCAGTCCTAGATCGGTAAAGGGGACGCACAGCACCACCTCCCGGTCATCGGGGGTATCTTCCAGATGGGGTAAAAACCCTTCTAAAAACTCAGAGGCTTCAGCCTGAGTTTTGTACATTTTCCAGTTGCCAGCAAGAACCTTCTTTCGCACGGGTGACTCAATCGGAATGAATAGGTATTAATAGCATCCTACAGTCTACGTCTTTGTGGGACATTTCTGCTTAAAGGTTGGTTGAAATTGCCTGAACTGGGCAGGTTGGAATGCATTGTTCACAGACAATGCAGCGCGATCGCGTAAAGGTGAGCTTGAACGAAGCGGGATCTAAGGTTAGTGCCTCTGTTGGGCAAACCCCTGTGCACAACCCACAATGAACGCACAGGTCTTCATCGATCGCGATTTCGCGACTGGAGGAAGACACGCCAATATCCTGCGATCGCATCCAATCAATTGCAGCCTCTAGCGCATCAATATCGCCAGACAATTCCACCACCAGTTTGCCAATCTGATTGGGTGCAACCTGGGCCCGAATGATATTAGCAGCCACGTTAAAATCTTTTGCCAATCGATATGTGACTGGCATCTGCACTGATCGCTTTGGAAACGTTAGCGTTACTCGCTTTTTCACACAAGAAGTCTCCCTTTGGAAAGGATACAGGAGTCAGGGGTCAGAAGTCAGGGAGATGAGGAAGGTAGGGGAGATGGGGAAGGTGAGGAAGCGGATCGGGGATTGTATCGACGAGTTTTTTCTAGCCTCCATCCCCTCTCCCCCACCCTCTCACTCCATCACCTCCACCCATCAACCCTCTCCCTCATCTCCCTATTCCCCACTACCCGTCTACCCATCCTCGATTCCCAATCCCCTGTTCCTGTTTAGCAAAGGGCTGAATGCTTTCGACTGGCTGATTATGTAACACCATCGTAGTGCTGCTGTTTGGTTCAAAGCCAATCTTTTCGTAAAATGCCTGCTGGTGAGTCGTCATCAAATACACCCGCTCAACGCAGCACATTTTGGGGTGGCTGAGGACGGTTTGCACTAATTTGCGGCCTAATCCCGCGCCTTGATAGTCAGGATGAATCACCACATCCCAAATCGTGGCGCGATAAACACCATCGGAAGTGGCTCTAGCGAAGCCGATCATGCGGTCATTATCCCAAGCGGTGATTACTGGATCGCTGTTAGAAATTGCAATTTGCAGATCGTCCAACTTACGATCGCGTGCCCAAAACGCCGCAAGTTGAAAGAGTTCTTGAAGTTGATGTAACTGAATGCGCGATCGCTGATCACAAAACTGAATATGCCGACAATCCATCGCCAAAAATCCACCTCCATCAAGACTTTGCATAGTTGATTCTGATACTAAAGACAATCGCTTAATCGTTTACTCCCCCATTTGAGCGAACCGTTTGGATGACTGAATCACCGCACGACCCACTTGCAACGTTAGAATACAGTACGGAACACTTATGTGACTCGCTGATTCGTTTGGTTTACCATCGGGCACCTATACGCTAAATCACCAGTCTTGATAAGTATTCCAAGTTCGCGATCGCATATCTGGCATGGCTCATCCGTCAAACCGACATTCTAGATTCAAATATCGAGCGTCTTCGTATCCTATGCGACGCTCTCAGCCAGAACGTCGCCGCTCTATTCTGGTACTGCTGCTGCTGCTGTTGCTGTGGAGTATTTGCTTAGGAGTGGGCTTGGCGCAAGCCACTGAACCCCGATCTCCTGGCACGATCGCCCAATCTACTGTTCCAGCCAATAATCCTCCAGCCAGCACTCCGGCGAATGTCGGAACAACCAACAGCGACGCGATCGGCACCGTAGACGTTGTGCCACAGCGCTTTCAGCAAGGGCAAACCCTTTACCTCGAAAATTGCGCCACCTGTCACATCGGCATTCCACCCGCCGTCATGCCCACCCAAACTTGGCGGCAACTGATTCAAGATTCTGAACACTACGGAGTTACCATTCAACCCGTAGGTGTGCCAGAAGTTCAAATTCTCTGGCAATATTTACGCGAATACTCTCGACCTTTAGCAGAAGGCGAAAGCACCCCCTATCGGATTCAATCGTCCCGCATTTTCGCCACGCTGCATCCGCGTGTCAAGTTTACCGAAAAGGTCAACCTAAACAGTTGTGTCTCCTGCCATCCCGGCGCAGGAGCTTACGATTTTCGTCGCCTCACGGCTGAATGGCAAAACGCACCATAAGGGGAAATGGGTAATCGGGTATGGGGTATTGGGGTTTGGGAGAACCGAAGCAATAAAAGCTCCCAATACTTCCAAACCCTAAACCCTAAACCCTAAGCCCTAAACCCTTTCTTCCTTATTCCACCGTAATTTGCAGAAGTTTTTGCCATGTTAAAAGCAATATTGGGCGATCCCAACACTCGTAAACTCAAGCGATATCAACCAATTGTGACGGAAGTGGCTCTGTTTGAAGAGCAAATCAAGGCGCTTCCAGACCCTGAGTTACAGGGTAAAACGATTGAATTTAAGCAACGTCTGGAAAAAGGCGAAACCCTGAACGACCTGTTACCCGAAGCCTTTGCCGTAGTGCGAGAAGCTGCCCGGCGAGTGCTGGGAATGCGTCATTTTGATGTGCAAGTCCTGGGTGGGATGATTTTGCACGAAGGGCAAATTGCTGAAATGCGAACCGGGGAAGGCAAAACCCTGGTTGCTACACTGCCTTCCTACCTAAATGCATTATCCGGCAAGGGGGTTCACGTTGTGACAGTGAACGACTACCTGGCACGCCGAGATGCTGAGTGGATGGGGCAGGTACACCGCTTTTTGGGGCTAACAGTGGGTTTGATTCAGCAGAATATGACCCCAGCAGAGCGCAAGAAGAATTACGACTGCGACATTACCTACGGCACCAACAGCGAACTGGGGTTCGACTATCTGCGCGACAATATGGCAACGTCGATGGCAGATGTGGTGCAGCGTCCATTTAACTACTGCGTGATCGACGAAGTGGATTCGGTGCTGATTGATGAAGCCCGCACGCCATTGATCATTTCGGGACAGGTGGAGCGTCCGAGTGAGAAGTATATTCGCGCTTCGGAAATTGCCAATGCGTTGAATAAAGACGACCACTACGAAGTGGATGAGAAACAGCGCACGATTCTATTGACGGATGAGGGTTTTATCCAGGCAGAGGAATTATTGGGTGTGACGGATCTGTTCGACCCGAAAGATCCCTGGGCGCACTATGTGTTCAACGCGATTAAGGCGAAAGAACTGTTCATTCTGGATGTGAACTATATTGTGCGCGGCGGCGAAGTCGTGATTGTGGATGAGTTCACGGGGCGAGTGATGCCGGGTCGCCGCTGGAGCGATGGCTTGCATCAGGCGATCGAAGCGAAAGAGGGTGTGGAGATTCAGCCGGAAACTCAAACCCTGGCAACCATCACGTACCAAAACTTCTTCTTGCTCTATCCCAAACTGGGCGGTATGACGGGAACGGCAAAGACGGAAGAAGCAGAATTTGGCAAAATCTACAACCTTGAAGTGACGACGATTCCCACCAACCGCACCAACATTCGGCGAGATTTGTCGGATGTGGTGTATAAGACGGAGGAAGCGAAGTGGAAGGCGATCGCGCTGGAATGTGCCCAGATGCACGAAGAAGGTCGCCCGGTTCTGGTGGGCACAACCAGTGTGGAAAAATCAGAGTTGCTGTCTCGCCTGCTGGCAGAGTTGAAAATTCCCCACAACCTGCTGAACGCCAAACCGGAAAACGTGGAGCGGGAATCGGAAATTGTGGCCCAAGCCGGACGAAAGGGAGCCGTGACCATTGCCACCAACATGGCAGGACGCGGCACCGACATCATCCTGGGTGGGAACGCGGACTACATGGCCCGGCTCAAAGTGCGGGAATATTTCATGCCGCGAATTGTGCAACCGGAAGATGAGGATGAGTTTGGCATCACCGATGTGGCTGCTGCCCACGGTGGTAAAGGCGGTGGACAGGGTTTTGTTCCCGGCAAGAAGGTGAAAACCTGGAAAGCCTCGCCCCAAATTTTTCCCACGCAACTGTCTAAGGAAACCGAAAAAGCACTGAAGGACGCGGTGGATTTTGCGGTGAAGCAATACGGTGAGCGGTCTTTGGCAGAACTGGAAGCCGAAGATAAGGTTGCCGTTGCCTCTGAAAAAGCACCCACAGATGATCCGGTGATTCAAAAGCTACGGGCAGTTTACAACCAGATTAAGGAAGAATACGAGGTTTATACCAGCGCCGAACACAACGAAGTCGTAAGCCTGGGCGGCTTGCACGTGATTGGAACAGAGCGGCACGAATCTCGCCGGATTGATAACCAACTGCGCGGACGGGCTGCCCGGCAGGGTGACCCCGGTTCCACGAAATTCTTCCTCAGTTTGCAAGATAACTTGCTGCGAATCTTTGGTGGCGATCGCGTGGCTGGCTTAATGAATGCTTTCCGCGTAGAAGAAGACATGCCGATTGAGTCGGGAATGCTGACGCGATCGCTGGAAGGTGCTCAGAAAAAGGTCGAAACCTACTATTACGACATTCGGAAGCAGGTATTTGAGTACGACGAAGTGATGAACAAACAGCGTCGTGCCATTTATGCCGAGCGTCGCCGCGTGCTGGAAGGGGAAGACCTGAAAGAGCAAGTGATTAAGTACGCCGAGCAAACGATGGATGATATCGTCAATGCTTTCATCAACCCCGAACTGCCGCCGGAGGAGTGGGAACTGGAAAAACTCGTGGGCAAGGTGAAGGAGTTTGTTTACCTGCTGGAAGACTTAGAGCCGAAGCAGCTTGAAGACATGACCATCGGCGAGATCAAAGCCTTTTTGCATGAACAGGCTCGGATTGCCTACGACATGAAGGAAGCCCAAATTGACCAAATTCAGCCCGGACTGATGCGGCAGGCAGAACGGTTTTTCATCCTGCAACAGATCGATACCCTCTGGCGCGAACATCTCCAGCAGATGGATGGCTTACGGGAATCGGTGGGTCTGCGTGGCTACGGTCAAAAAGATCCCCTGATTGAGTACAAGAGTGAAGGCTTTGAACTCTTCCTGGAAATGATGACCGACATTCGCCGCAATGTGGTTTACTCCCTCTTCCAATTCCAGCCACAGATTCAACCCTCTGCCCCCGCCGTCACCGAAGCGATTTAGGCTTGATTCCGTTTCATTAAGTACCTGGGGACGTTGTTAGATGCAGCGTCCCTTTTTTGATGAACCAAGTGAATCATGCGATCGCCCTGCGCGAAATGTTGATTCAATACGCAGTTGACACAAAAGACCACACGGTTAGTGATTCTTTTATCAAACTGTTGCGTACACGCAGTGCGGTGCTGCTTAACAACACAGGTGTAAAGTAGTCATGAAACATAGGCGATCGCGTTAATTTTTTCTCAAAGCTTGCATAATCTGTTGGATGCCGTCGGATAAGTTAGCAAGGAAAGAAATTTTATCGACACTTTGAGGCATTCAAGGATACGCACGATGAACAAGGCTTTGTTTGGATTGGGATTGAGTCTGGCAGTAGTGGGCATCACTCCTGCAACAACCTGGGCACAGGCAACCCGTACCCCGCAACAAGTTGCCCAAGAAGGCTCCCAAGCCGCGAAAACTCGCATTTTAGATTTAGGCGTGAGTGAAGCGCAACTTCAGCAGATGAAGGATTTGCGGATGAAAATGGTGATGCCCAGAACTGTTCCACCAGGCTTTAAGTTCGCTGGTTTCACCACGCGAGCCGATCAGCGGTTTGGTCCCAGCTACTTGATGGTGTACCGCAAAGGGTCTGCCTGTTTTGGTGTTGAAGGCACCAGCGGCGGCATTGGCGGAGTTCCGGCTGGCAGTTCTACCCATGTTGTGAAAAATGCCGTGTTGGGACGGGGTGCGATCGAGCAGCAAGCCAGCGATCCGCAGTTGATTGGGCAATGGATGGGTCGAGGTCCGTTCTACCGATTTGTGGGAGCTAACTACAACTTCGATGGGGGTTCCGACCTGGCAAACTGCCAAAACGTGAGTGCGAAGGAAGCGGTTTTTGTATCAGAGGCTCTGCGCTATCTGGATCTGGAGACAGACGTGCTGCTGCCAACCCCCGTCACGGATGCCAACTCTCCCACTTCTACCGTGTTGAAGTATCCCGATCGCAAAGAATTGAATGCATTCCGCAGCAAGTTGAAATCGGGCGCGTTTGGTAATGGGGTGAAACTCTCTGCCGCCGATCGCAGCCAGCGCCAAACCTATCAGACAACCTGGGCAAAAGTGAATCCGACTGGCGCAAAGTTCGCGGGTGCCTGGGTCGCGGGCGATCGCTACTACTACGTGTATCCCTCCAAAGTCAAAAGCCGGGTTTGCGTCGTCACGCTCAACGACGGCAAATACGAATTTTCCAACGGTCAGTCAATCAGCCGCGAACTGCGCTACCAGTCTCACGGATTGTTTTGGATCGATCAAGCCGATGTGCTCGCCGCTAGAGATGCTGGCACCGGGCAGCTTTACCCCATCTTTGCAACTCAGGCAACACCCAATGCCTCAGAACTCGCCAACTTTGATTTCGGCTTCCGCCACGCCGAATGCACCACTGAGTTGCCGTAGAGAGAAATAGAGACTGAAACCCGAACCATCCCTTTCCCGATTGTGAGCCAAAACCGCGCCCAACTCGAAAACTGGAGGTTCTTCCAGGAATAAAACTACGGGTTTGGGCATGGACAAGGTTGATTTGTTGCTATGCCCTTGTCTGGTTGCCCCCTGCTTAGGGTTACAGTGGATAATTGGCAAAGGCAGACTCAACATCAAACGGAAAGGAACCAAACCGATGCAGGAGAATCGAAAGCAGCGCATTGCGAAGATTGTTGCAGTGGGATTTTCGCTGTTGGCAATCCCACTGATCCTGCTATCGCTAACATTTGTGCTGCCAGCCCAGAGTGCTACTCCCAAGCACTACACCGATTTGAAGTTTCCACCGTTGCCGGAAATTACCGTTCCCAAGTACACCCAGTTTAAACTGGCAAATGGACTGTTTGTGTATTTGATGGAAGACCATGAACTGCCTTTGGTGGGTGGAACGGCGCTGATTCGAACGGGCGATCGCTTTGAGCCTGGCGAGAAAGTGGGGTTGGGAGAAATCATGGCAACCGTGATGCGAACGGGAGGCACCCAGACGCGATCGGGAGATGAAATCAACCGTTTCCTGGAGCGTCGTGCGGCAGCGGTTGAAACCGGAATGGGAGAAGCCTCAGGTAGCGCTGGTTTCAGCGCCCTATCGGAGGATTTGGAGTCGGTATTTGCGCTGTTTGCAGATGTTTTGCGAAATCCAGCGTTTCCTGAAGATAAACTGAACCTGGCAAAAATGCAGCAACGAGGGGCGATCGCGCGTCGCAATGATGACCCCAATGGCATTGCCGGTCGGGAATTTGGCAAATTGATCTATGGCGAAGATAGCCCCTACGCCCGCACAGTAGAATACAGCACCTTAGACAACATCTCACGGGTGGATCTGGTCAAGTTTTATCAGCAGTACTACGCGCCGCAGAACGTGTTGCTGGGAATTGTGGGTGATTTTGATAGCGCTAAGATGCGTCGCCTGGTAGAGTCTGCCTTTAGCGATTGGAAACAGTCCCCAACCGCGAAGCAACCGCTGCCGCCCGTCGCTCAAGCCAAAACCAACGGCATTTTCTTTGTGGATCAGCCGCAACTGACCCAAAGCAGCATCCAGATTGGGCATTTGGGTGGACAACTGAATAATCCAGACTACGCCGCCCTCTCTGTCATGAATGGGGTGTTGAACGGGTTTGGCGGAAGGTTGTTTAACGAGGTGCGATCGCGGCAAGGACTCGCGTACTCCGTTTACGCCTCCTGGCGACCCAGCTTTGATTATCCTGGCACCTTTACTGCCGGAGGACAAACCCGCTCCGATGCCACAGTGTCTTTCGTCAAAAGCATCATTGCCGAAATTGAGAAAATTCGCACCACTCCCATTTCTGCCAAAGAGTTAGCCTATGCCAAAGACACCGTGCTCAACTCCTTCATCTTCAACTTTCAAGATCCAGCACAAACCCTTTCTCGTTTGTTGCGCTACGACTACTTTGGCTACCCTAAAGACTTCATTTTCCAGTACCGCAAGGGGGTTGAGGCAACGACGATCGCCGATGTGCAGCGCGTTGCCAAAACTTACCTGAAGCCTGAAAATTTGGTGACCCTGGTGGTCGGCAATTCCAAACAAATTCAGCCGCCCCTATCTAGCCTTAGCCCTGATGCTCGGGTGACCGCGATCGATGTCAGCATCCCACCACCCAAACGGGGTTAGTGGGTAAACACCAGGTTAAGGATAGTGGGCAGTTGCAGGTTTGATAGGCATATTGGAGATAGAAAGACGAGTTGCAAAGCCTCTTTCTGTAGCAAAATCCCCATCGACTGCCCATGCCACCTGCGAACTCTGTCCAGTCAGATCAGCAACCGTCGCACTCCAGGGTTAACCAGCATTCTTTAAACGCTTCCATTTCTTCCCGTTCTTCTACCGGACGGTTTTTAGTCTGTGGGCTGGGCAGTTTAGGGCAGTTTTGTGTATCGGTGTTGAAAGAGTTTAAGGTGCCCGTCAGTGCGATTACGCTGACACGGCCATTAAGCTGGGAAATTCCGAATTTACCCGACCTGGTGGACGACCTGCTGATAGGGGATTGTCGTCAACCTGATTTGTTGGAGAAGGCAGGAATTCAGGACTGTCGAGCGGTGTTGCTGGTCGCCAGTGATGAACGGGCAAACATTGAGGCGGCGTTTGCGGTACGGTTGCTGAATCCCATAGCCCGAATTATTGTGCGCTCGGCAAAAGAGAATTTGAATGAATTGGTGGGCGATCGCTTGGGGAATTTTGTCGCCTTTGAAGCCACCCAACTACCCGCCCCAGCTTTTGCGATCGCGGCACTTAGTAGCGAAATTCGGGGATTTATTACCCTAGATGACTACACCCTACGAGTCGTCAAAGCTTCCATCACGAAAGACCATCGCTGGTGCGATCGCCGCCTGTTGCACGAACTCAATACCCAAACACGGCGCATCCTCAGCCATATTCCCTACGGGTCGCCTTTACCAACCGAGTTTTATCAATGGAATCCGGATGCCAAAGTACAAGCGGGCGATTTGATTGCGTATATTGAATTGACTGAAACCTTTTCGTCGCCAACAGTTCAAGCCAGTTCCACCCTTGCTTCCGCCAAAAAGGTTAAGGGTCGCCGTTCATTTGGGAATCGGATTCATCAAGTCGTTTCAACTCAATATTGGAAACAGCGGTTAGCAACATTCTGGCGATCGACGGGGCAGCAGCAGTCCAAACGGGTTGCCGTTCTAGTTGGGACTGCCATCCTCACGTTGTTAATTCTGGGAACTGTGACCCTCAAGTTAGCTCAACCAGAAGCCAGTATTTTTCACACGTTTTATGTAGCAGGCGTAATGCTGCTCGGCTCTTACGATGTGGTGTATGCTGCGCTCAGTCCGCAAGATGCCATGCCACTGTGGATGCGGTTGATGAACCTGGGCTATATGCTGGCGGGAACAGCCTCGATCGCCGTTTTGTATGCACTCTTAACCGAAACCCTGCTTGCTGCCAAATTTCAGCTTCCGAAAAAACGTCCACCTGCGCCAGACGAGGATCACGTTGTTTTAGTGGGATTGGGGCGGGTAGGGCGACGGGTAGCCGCCTTTCTTCAACAGCTTAAACAACCCGTGGTAGGTGTGAGCAATGCGGCTCTAGAACCCACTGTGTTGCCGCAATTACCTGTGGTAGTTGGTGATCTGGCAGGTAGTTTGGCGCGGGTCAATTTAACGACTGCTAAGAGCGTTGTTGTCGCGACAGACGATGAAATGGCAAATTTAGAAATTGGGTTGATGGCGCATCGAGTCAATCCTAACTCTGCCCTGGTAATTCGCACCTTTGATCCGCGGTTTAGTGCCAGTGTGGCACGCTTGCTGCCCTATGCCAAAGTTCTTTGTGCCTACGATCTGGCGGCGGAAGCGTTTGTGGCCGCGGCATTTGGCGAAAATATTTTGAACCTGTTGCGGCTGAATGAACAAACGGTATTGACCACTGAGTATTTTGTGGAAGCCAACGATACGCTCAACGGCCGGTTGCTGGGCGAAGTATCTTACGGTTACGGTGTGGTTCCCATTCTGCACGATCGCGCCGATAAACCCATGCGACTAATGCCCTCAGACGATACGCGCCTGGAAGTTGGCGATCGCCTGGTGGTACTTGCCCCAATCGAAAGTTTGCAACGGGTAGAGCGGGGCGAACTTTTGCCCAAAACCTACCGAGTCCAGATTGAACGCGCCCTATCCAGCGATTCCGTGTTTGATGGAGCCAATGCGATCGCCCGGGTGTCTGATTGCGGCATCCAGTTTGCCCGCGACGTGATGAATCAGCTTCCGGCTCAATTCCCCCACCCCCTCTACCAGCATCAAGCCCAGCGCCTAGTGCGAGAACTGGCAAAAGCGCAAGTGTCTGCTTGTCTGGTTGTTTCTGGTAGTGAGTAGAAATTTTAAGGCTATCGATCTCCCATGCTTAAACCGAAACCGCCTTCTCCGATTCCATACATCGCCCTAGCCCTGGTACTTTTGGCAAGTGGCTACTGGTGGTTCAATCGCCAATCCCGTTCAGCCAATTCTGTTTCGTCTACGCAAACATTGGGCAAATCAAAAGCATCATCAGCCAGTGCTTTTCCGCTGCCGCGATCCGTTCCAGCGGGAACTGTGGTAGACATTGATGGCTCAACCAGCATGGTGACCATTAATCAAAACTTAAAACGAACATTTGAGCAACAGTTTCCTGGTACAGAAGTGATCACAGAAGCGAATGGCTCGAATCAAGGCATTCAAACCTTGCAGGCGGGCATGATTGATGTGGCAGCGTTGTCTCGTCCGTTAACGATGCAAGAAACAGCGCAAGGGTTAGAAGCAGTGGAAATTACCAACGACGCGATCGCGATCGTGGTCGGCAATACCAACCCCTTCAAAGGCAGCCTCACCCCCAAACAATTGCAAGGAATTTTTCAGGGTACCCTTGTCAACTGGTCGCAGGTGGGCGGTCCCAACAAAATGATCCGCGTGATCAATCGTCCGCCAGTTAGCGGCACCCATCAAACTTTCAAAGAATTGGTCTTAAACGGCGGCAACTTTGGCACCACACTCAACATCACTACACTGCCACAAGACGCAACTACACCATTGTTACGAGCATTGGGTACAGATGGCATTGGCTACGCGACCAATACTCAAGTACTGAAGCAGAAGACGGTGCGGAGTGTGCCTATTGGGGGACTGCAACCAAATCAGCCCAACTATCCCTATCGCCGCACCTTGTTCTATGCCTATCAAACCCCAGCCAGTAAAGTAACTCAGGCATTTTTAGGCTTTGCTCTCTCGGCACAAGGCAAACAGGCAATTTTAAGGGAGGCACCATGAACAATCGACTAACCCAGGAGCAGTTACGCAAAATTGTGGCGGAAGTGGGCGAACTCGATCTGCGCCGTCAGCAAGAACTGGAAGCCAACCAGGTAAGAGAGATTTTGATGGAATTGGATCTGCCGCCAGAGTTGTTGGAAGATGCAATGGTTCAGCTTCGGCGGCGAGAAGCTCTCGCAGTGCAGGAGCGGCGACAACGCTGGATTGCAGGCAGTGCGCTTGCCTGTTTAATCATTGCGATCGCGGGAACGGGATTCTGGATGTGGCAGGGGCAGCAATCCCTGAATCGAGTTGCCGCTCAACAAGACCGAATTACGTTGGTTCAAGACGATGGGGGGAATTTGGAGGCTGTGACCCGTCCTGCTGAAGTGGTTTATCGCGTCACGCTACGGGATGCACCCGTAGACAAAACCCTATCTTTGCGCTGCGATTGGCTTGATCCCGGTGGGCAGGTTGTAAAGCAAGTGCAATACGAAACCCGCACGATTACCACAGCCGTTTGGGATACTCGCTGTCGTTACATCATCGGCGCTGAAGCCGTTCCGGGTAATTGGATGGTGAAGCTGTGGATGGGCAATCGCCTGTTGAGTGATGCCACACTTGAGGTGAAGTAACCATGTCGTTTCCCCCCTCCACCACTGTCCTGAAATCCCATCACGTTTTGGGCTACTGGGGCTATGGCGATCGCGCAAATCTGCAAGCGCAACTGGCAGGGACAGCGGCAATGTTGGGCACAGGAAACCCCTTGCAGAGACAAACGTCCCCGGATGAGGTCAATTTATCCCAATCAAGTTGGAGTGTGGTATGGATTGAAAACGCTGGGGGTGCCGAGATTGAACTGACAGCGGATCGCCTGATACTGGGGCGGGAAGCCTTTGGGCGATCGCCGCTGTACTGGCTGCAACAGGGGCAGGTGATCTGGTTTGCCTCGCGATTGCAATGGTTGCTGCCCTTGAGCGATCGCGCCATCCATCTACCAGCAGTGTATGGCTACGCCTGTTTTTCCTATGTACCCACCCCCCTCACACCGATTGCTAACATCTTCAACTTGGCGGCTGGCACAGAGCAAACGTGGAACCTGTTACCAGACGGCACACTCTCTCAACCCCGCCAGACTCAAGGGCAGGAGTGGCAGGAATCGCTGGAACAACTGAAGGATGAAGAAGCGGCGATCGCGCAACTGCAAACCCTACTTCAAAATGCCGTCCACACCCAAACCGCCGACCTAGCCGATCAACCTGTGGGCGTGTTCTTGTCTGGCGGGTTAGATTCTTCCATTGTGGCAGCATTGTTGGTACAGGCGGGGCTAAAGGTGCAAGCCTACACCCTCAACTTTGGAGATCCCGATCTGTCTGAGCACTGGTATGCCGAACAGGTGGCTCACTTTCTCAACATTCCGCTGCACGTTGTAGATGTAACTCCCAAACGGATTCGGGCTGCCCTATTGCCTACGGCTCAAGCCCTGGATTTGCCCTTTGGCGATGGAGTGACCGTGCCCCTGTTTTTGTTGGCACAAGCTGCCAGCCAGGAAGTGAGCGTCGTGTTTAATGGGGAGGGCGGCGACCAATTGTTTGCTGGCTGGACGAACAAACCGCTGATTGCCGCAGGCGTTTACCAAACTGAGCAACCCCAGGCAGAATCTTTCACCCAGCAATATCTCCGCACTTTCCATCGACTCTGGGGCTACGAAGAGCAGGTATTTCAACCCGAGATCTACGCTCAGGTGCAGACGTTTGACCCGCAACAATGGCTAGCAACCGCCCTCGATTCGGAAAGTTGCCCATCCTTGCTGCATCGCCTGCGGCGCGCCACGCTGATGCTCAAAGGTGCTCAAAATATCCATCCTCGCGCTACCAACATTGGGTTGGCCCATGGGCTAGACGTGCGATCGCCCTTTTGTGATCTGGCTCTGGCGCAAGCAGCGTTTCGCATTTCCAGTCAACTGCATCTGCAAGGCTCCTGCGAAAAGTACATCTTGAAGCGGGCAGTGGCAGATTGGCTTCCCTCCGAGATTGTGTGGCGAACCAAACGCGGCATGGGCGTTCCCCTCACCCGTTGGTGTTTAGATAGCCTCTGGCATGACCTGGGCAAGTGGCTTAGTCCCACCCGTCTGCGGCAAGAAGGGATCTGGCAACCCGCGATCGCCTGCCAAATCATATCGGGTCAGCTCGGCACCATTCAGGGGCGACGCATGGGGGAATGCCTGTGGCTGCTACTGATGTGGCAAGCTTGGCGTGAGGTTCATCATAATTGCTCCAGCTCGGTTTACTCCTTTGACCATCCGTTTTGGCTACCATCCTGGCTCGGACGTTCCTACCTGCGTTTACGTAAAGGCATCAAGCAATGGTAGATATGCTCAATTCAATTTCCAGTTCCCCTGGTGCATCGCTCATTCTCAGCCCCGAACTGGCAACGGAACTCCTTCAGCTTTACGGGTCTCCGCTGTACGTGTACGACGGCGATCGCTTACGCCAAACCATCGATCACATTACCCAGGCATTTCCCTATGCCAACACTCACTTTCATTTTGCCAGCGTCACCAACGGCAACCTTTCCCTGCTAAAAATCATTCGCGATCGCGGTTGGGGCATCCACGCCAACACCCCTGGCGACATTTACCTGGCACTCCAGGCAGGCTTCCATCCCAGCCAAATTGTGTACAGCGGCAGCAACCTCAACCGCGACGAAATGCACCAAGTCCTCGATTGGGGCGTAACAACCCTGAATTTGGACAGTTTGGCGCAATTGCAGTTGTTCTGCGAAGTGTGGCAGGAGGAAGCAGGTGGAGGTGATGAGCGAGGTAAGGAGTGGATGAGTGGGCGTGAAAGTCTGTTTACCCATACCCATCCACCCATTCACGCTTCTACCTCCCCTTCCCCATCTTCTCCCCCTTCCCCATTCTCCCCCACCCCCTTTCCCCGCATCGGTCTTCGCCTCAACCACCCCCCACTCACAGGCGATAGCCGCATTGGCGTGCGCCCACAGGAGTTTGCATCGGCGATCGCTCTAGCACACCAGGCAGAACTCCCAATCAGCGGGTTGCACTTCTATCGAGGCACTGGAACAAACGCGACAAAAGCATTTACGCAAGTGATTAATGAGGTAATCGCGATCGCGCAGCAACTCCCCGATTGGCGCTATCTCGACTTTGGTGGCGGGTTTGGTTATCCCTATCATCACGACAGAGTAGCGTTTGACTGGAACGAATTTGGAGTCGCTCTCAGTCACCGCATTAACGAGTTGCCGCAACCCATTGATCTGATAATTGAACCGGGACGGGCGGCGATCGCAGGCTGTGCCGTATTGCTGTGTCAGGTAGTTTCCGTGAAATGGCAAGACGAGAAACAAATCATCGGCACCGATACAACCGTCGCCAATCTCTCCGTTCCAGCCGTACATGGGAGCTATCGGGAGATTGTAGTGGTTAAGAGGCAGAAAAATTTGAGATTGTCGATTGGAGATTCTGGATTGGAGAAGTTAGAAGTTGGGAGTCAGGAGTCAGAAGATGAGAGAGACCTTCAAAATTCCCTTCGGTTCGACTCAGGGAGAACAAAATCCAACATTCAAACTTCAAAATTCGGTTCGGTGTTCGGCGAACTCACACGAGCCGCTGACTCACCGAAAGCCAAAATTCAAACTTCCCCCACTCCCCCACTCCCCCACTCCTCCACTCCCCCACTCCCCCACTCCCCCACTCCTCCACTCCCCCACTCCCTCCTCTTCCCCACCGATGTTTGCGGCAACACTACCTATTCCCGCGATTATCTGGGACGCAACTGCCAACTTCCAGCATTGCAACCAGGAGATGTGCTGGCCGTGCTAGATGTGGGGGCTTATGGCTATGCGATGTCGTCCCATTTTTTGCACCGTCCCCGCCCGGCGGAGGTCTTGCTAGAGGGAAATACCCATCGGTTGATTCGGCAGCGAGAAGATTACAGCGTGTTGTTGGCAAACCAGGTTTTTACAGGAGGTGAGGGTGCATGAGATGTATTCGCTGCGGCACCGATAATTCGCGTCGCGATCGCCTTTCGCATCAGGGGCGGTGCAAACACTGCCACCATCTCTTTGCCTTCGACCCTCAGACCATGATGTCACCCCGCTTCACGGATCGGTATTTTCAGAGCTTAATCAACAAGCTCTCGGCAAGTAACACGCTCTATTTCACGAAACGTCAATTTCTGTACTGCTTTCAGCAACGCTACTATGGTCGTCCTCGATTTCCATATTTTCGTCCGGGCTTAAGTCGGACGTTGCCACCTATGGAGATATCAGGAAAGGTTGGCGTTAGTTTGCTCATCATTGGTGTGCTGTTGGCATTTCTAGCTTTCAATCGTCTCATTTCTCCCCTGTTTGGGGTGGGTGCGTTCTTAGTGTTTCCGGGCTTGTTCCTGATGAGGCAAGATTTGAGTCAGCGCAGACGGCTTCAGGCTGAACGCCAGCGCGTGGCAAACCGGGAATGGGAGGAGCAACAGCGGCGACAAAAGCCACCAGCAGCCTCATTGCAAGTTTCAGAGGGTCAGATTGAGGGATGGTTGCGGCGCTGGCAGGAGGTGAATGGCGCAATTGAGAAATTACTAGCACCACCCAAAGGAATTGCGGAACCTGTTGCGGTTGAGCCGGATGTGACCCAATACAGTTTTGATCGGCTGGTGATTTGCGATCGCGATAGTATTGCCCAGTTGTTAATTGCCAACAATTTTCACTTTGAGCGGAATTGTGCCATTGTCAGCATCAATGGCTATCCACCCCGAATTTTTGACACCGTGATGGACATGGTGCGGCGCAATCCAGCGTTGAAGGTGTATGTGTTGCATGATTGCACCGCTACCGGAATTGCCTGTGTGGAGCAAATTAGAACTGAGCCAAATTGGTTTCAAAATAGCCCAGTCTCAATTGTGGATGTAGGGTTAGTACCTGCTCAGGTGAGCCAAAGTCAGGCATATTTCTATCTATCAGTCGCAGCTCGCCAGGAGGTAACTCCTTATTTAGATGCGATTCGTTCGCGCCTAACGGAAGCAGAATTGGATGATATTGTATCGGGTCGCTATGTAGAGTTGGAAGCATTTACACCACGACAGTTAATTCAGATTTTGAATCGAGCAATTCAAGCAAGTGAAAGAGGAGATTCCAACTTAGCAGAATCTAACTTACCTAATTTAGTGGTTTTAGAGGAGCGCGATCGCTTCCGCATAACAGACAGAACATTTTTGGAAATTGAAAGTTTTGGTTAATCCAACCTGAAAGTGTATGAAATGTATTCAATGCCAGACTGATAACACCTTAAAAGACCGGACAGATAATCACGGTCGTTGCAAGCAATGTCAGCATCCGTTTGTGTTTGAGCCAACCAGCATGGGCGCAACCAAAGTGACGGATATGATGTTCGCAAAAGCGATCGCCGATCTATCTGCGAACGACACCTTATTTTTCACACCCAAACAGCTTTTTTATCTCTTCAATAAGCATCTACAAGGGCGGGGAATGCTGCAACCAATCGGTCTTTTAATATTGAGTGGATTTGCGACCGTATTTGCCCTCGTGACGATTGTTCTACCTGGTTTAGAAAAAGGATATTGGGGATTTCTGCTGATTCCAATTGTGATCAATGGACTGTGTTTATGGGAGCTTTGGCATCGTAGTCAATCTCAAAGAGTGTCTAGCCAAGAACGAGGATATGCATCTCGGTGTTTGCAAGTGCATGGATGGGCAATCCTGGTGTTTGGGATGATTTTTGGACTGAATTTGAACCTGTTTCCTTTCTTTGCTGGGAGCGTAGTGGTTGGGTTGGCGGCTGTCTACTGGGGTAGACGGGGATGGATCAATCGAGCGGCAATCTCTTCTGTGGCATTGCTGGAATGGGCGAAGTTTCAGGAATGGCTAACTTCCTGGCAGACAGTAAACCCGATAACCAAGATACTTGAGCCTCCAAAGGAAACGCAGGTTGCTTTGAATGTTAATCCGGATGTAACAGCCTATAGCTTTGATCGGTTGGTGGTAACTGATAGTGCCGCGATCGCCCAACTGCTGATTGCTAACAACTTTCACTTTGAAAACAATTGCGCCATCCTCAGCGTTACTGGGTATCCCCAGGGAATTTTCTTGACTGCTATGGAAATGCTACGCCGCAACCCAGAGTTGAAAGTGTATGCCTTTCATGATTGCAGCGGTAAAGGCATGGGTTTAGCGCATCACTTGCGAACCAGCCCCCAATGGTTTCAAAACAGTCCAGTTGAGATTGTGGATGTAGGCTTGTTGCCGCGCCAAATCCTCTCAATTCCCAGTGTGTTTGTGCAGCAATCAACAGAATTTGCGGGTGCCTCTAAACGACTGACCGATCTCGAACGGCGACAATTTACCGCAGATGAACTGGCATGGCTGGATGAAGGCAATGCGGTGTTGCTGGAGTCGTTTACACCGCAGCGATTGATCCAGGCACTCAACCGAGGGATTGCTGCCAGTCGCGAGTTTCTGGAGAAAGACAGCAGTAGTGGCGGCAGCGACGGCAGCGACTCTATTTTCATCGGTGATGGTGGCAGTCCGCACTATTCGGTCGAAAGTTTTGGGTAACGTTTTGCCGCGATCGTCCTGAAATGGCATCCGCATAAATGAAGGGAAAGGGATATCGTTTTTTCCGCATTTATGCTGCTTGATGAAAATCCGCTCACTGTAAACAACCAAGTCGTGTACGCTGAAGGCGTTCCCTTTTCATCCTTTGGCATGGCTACAAGCACCTGGACACGTCGTCACATTCTGTCTTTGGCTGACTTTACCCCATCCGAATACAACACGGTTTTGCAAACAGCAGTCAGTTTTCAGGAAGTGCTCTCTCGACGAACAAAAAAGGTTCCCACCTTGCAAGGATTGGTGGTGACCAATCTGTTTTTTGAATCTTCAACTCGCACCCGCAGCAGCTTTGAATTGGCAGCAAAACGCCTGTCTGCGGATATTCTCAACTTTGCGCCGGGTACATCCTCTCTGACAAAAGGTGAGACAATTCTAGACACGGCAAAAACCTATCTGGCAATGGGCACCGATATGATGGTGATTCGCCATAAAGAAGCCGGAGTACCGCAGGCGATCGCTGCCGAAATGGATCGATTAGATGTGAAAGTTGGCGTACTCAACGCCGGCGATGGACAACATGAGCATCCCTCCCAAGCCTTGCTCGACCTGTTTACTATCTGCACCCTGCTCGATCCTGAACGTCCCCAATTGTCGTTACTTGAAGGCAAAAAAATCGCGATCGTTGGAGACGTGCTCCATTCTCGTGTTGCCCGTTCCAACATCTGGAGCCTCACCGCCAGCGGAGCGGAAGTTCATTTGGCAGGACCGCCCACGTTATTACCAAAGTGGTTTAGAGAGTTTGCGAAAGGGAAGGAGTTAGGAGTCAGGCTTCCCAGAGCGTCAGCCGACGGGAGTCAGGAGTCAGAAGATAGGGAGGGTAGGGGAGATGGGGAAGATTGGGGAGAAATTCAAAATTCAAAATTCGGTTCGGTGTTCGGCGAACTCACACGAGCCGCTGACTCACCGGAAGCCAAAATTCCCTTCGGCTCGACTCAGGCTTCCCAGAGCGTCAGCCGACGGGGAGAACAAAATTCTCCAACCTCTCAATCCTCTATCCCCTATCCCCCTCTGGTCCGAAAGCTCTTCCTGCATTGGCATTTGGAGCCTGCTTTGAAAGATGCGGATTATGTGATGACGCTGCGGTTGCAGAAGGAGCGGATGACGAGCCATTTGCTGCCGAGTTTACGGGAATATCATCAACTGTTTGGAATTACGCGCGATCGCCTAAATCTATGTCAGCCTAATGTGAAAGTGCTGCATCCAGGTCCGGTGAATCGAGGCGTGGAGATTAGCTCCGATTTGATGGATGATCCGCAGTTCAGTTTGATCTCGCAGCAAGTGACGAGCGGTGTGGCAGTGCGGATGGCGTTGCTGTACTTGATGGGCGTGAGTCGCGGTTTGTGAAGCAGCTTACGGGTTGAAGTTCAAAATTGGGTTATCCAGTGCGGAGGGTGACGCAGGATTTGCAGTCGCCGCTTCGGATCTCGGACTGCTGCCATCGGCGATTGGGGGTTGGGCAGCAACATTGGCTGATGCTGGGCGATCGCTCAAGTTCGGAGCTTCCCAGGGTTCTGATTTCTCTTGCGAAGGCTCACCAGCTTTGGTCGCAACCTGGGTTTCTTTCTGGGTATTGGTTGGTTCCGGTGGTCTAACGGCGACGAAAGCTTCCACGGCTTTCACCTGCGCTGCCGGATCAATAGGAGTAAAATCATCGCCTTCTTTTCGCAGCAGCTCAAAATGTAGATGAGGTCCCGTTACGCCGCCCGTACTGCCCACTTTGCCGATCACCTGTCGGGGACGAACGGCTTCCCCATCTCGCACCAAAATTTCCGATAGATGGGCGTACAAGGTTTGATACTTGCCGTCGGCGTATTCCACAATCACCATCTTGCCGTAACCATCGCCCCAATCTGCATAGCGCACGTAACCAGAGTGGGCTGACAACACCGGCATTCCTTCGGGTGCGCCTAAATCCATGCCAGAGTGCAACCGACGGCTTCCATAAAGTGGATGAATGCGATACCCAAACGGACTGGTCGTTTCAACCACTTCTGGCAAAGGGTAGTAGAAGTTGATGTCTTTTGGATCAGGAACATAGCCAGAGAGCTTGGGAGCCAAATCCCAAACCCATTTGCCAGCTTGAGTGCCCGCGCTCCAGGCTGCACCAACCCCAACCAGCAACACCGCACTGATTCCAATTAGCAAAGGCTTTAACTGCATCGGTTCTATCTAACGAAGCGATCGCGCCAGAATTGCTGAGACCCTTGAAGAACAAGCAGCTCAACATCATGCTCAGCTAGTATAGAACATCAGTACTATATTTGGACGAGAAAAATCTAGCAAATTGGAGGAATATTGGTGAAATACTCCTCCAGTCAAACACTCTACGCTAAACCAACTAGCTTTTCGCTCAAATCCCACATCCGTTCTGCCTTTTCATCATCCCGCGCTTGGGGAGACACCCGCTGCACAAACGATTTGCGGTCTTTCTTCTGGCGATTGCCCCAGCTCCAATAAGCGCCTGATTGTTTGTATTCAGGATCAATTACAACTGCTGCAACTCGCTCTCCGGCTAGTTCTTGCGACACATATCCGCCTGTGATGTTCTTTTGGAACCAGGGGAAGAGCTTTTGGAACAGGGGGTAGTGATTGCGGAACAGGGGCGTATCAGCGACGCAGCCGGGATAGAGGGAGGTAAAGGTGATACCCGTAGATTCATGGTAGCGACGGTGCAGTTCGCGCATGGTTAACACGTTGCACACTTTACTGTCTTTATAGGCTTTGACTGGCTCAAATTTTTTGCCATCAATCATGGAGATGGGCGCTTTGAAACCAGCCGCAAACCCATCCAGGTTGCCCAGATCAGGCCGGGGTGGAATCTTACCCCCCAATTCATCCGGGTTATGCGTTACTGTGCCTAAGATCACGAGGCGTTTGTCTTCTGCGGGAGAGTTTTTCAAATCTTCCAACATTAAATTGGCAAGCAGAAAATGCCCTAAATGATTAGTAGCAACGTTTAATTCATACCCTTCTGGACTGCGGAGGGGTTCTTTGAGCAGCGGCATGTAGATTGCAGCGTTGCAAACCAATGCATTGAGCGATCGCCCGGTCGCTCTAAAGTCTTTCACAAATTGGCGGACGCTTTCTAACGAGGCTAAATCGATATGAATGATGCTGTAATTATCGTGGGAAATGCCGAGCGATTCAGCGGCTTTCTCGGTTTTGGGAATGTCTCGACATGCCATGACAACAAACCAACCGCGATCGACAAACGCTTTAGCGGCATATAACCCGACTCCCGATGAGGCTCCTGTAATGACAACCGTAGGTTTCTGATCCTGTGTCATTTTCTTAAACTTTCGTTGATAGTCGTTAACGCTATTCATGTTCTCACACGAATGAATCCTCAATGGCGACTGAACTTTAAACAAACATTAACTGGCTTCCTGTTAAGACAAACGAGGATCGCCACAGACAAAGTAAATTGACCATCAGAGCGAGGACTCAAAACGTTGGCACCCTTTTTGCTGCCAGCTTTCTCACGAGGCAAACAATTTAGCAAAGTAGAACATATTTACTAAATTTTGCGATTAAATATAATATGGAAACAGTGTTCCTGTCGGTGTAGTTAGGCATCAATTAATCGTCATCAAGAGGCAATTTCGCATTCACGCCTCTTCCAAATCAGGAGTATTCCCTATGGAGATTCTGGCAATTCTGGCTTTTTCTGGAGTTCTATTTGCTTTGCTCGAAAGTATCAAACCTGCTGCTCCCAAAAGTGCTGAGCAAGAATTGGGAGATGCGATCGCCAAATATCTCTCACAAGGAGTGAAGGGACGGAGTGAGAAAGACTAGGAACAAACAGGGTGCAGAAACGAGAAAATTGATGTTCAAGCACTTAAGCTGATGAACAACATTATAGCCGTAGCCATCTGTAACGGGGCTATGGCGAGTCAGAACGCCTACCCAGCATTGGCTTTGCCACTTTTTCCTATCCTAAGCGTTCTGACCAAAGCTATAATTCCAAGTTTCGAGATCTATCTCGTTAAAAAGAGTCTCGTTAAAAAGAGGGAACTTTTTATATTTTGCTTAATGAGAAACTCCCAAGCTGAATGGCAGTCAGGAGTTTCTCATTATTGTTTGATTAAATTTTTAATTTGAGATTTTAGAATGTCATCTTCAAAAGAACCCATGACTACTTCATTAATTTTCAGTCTGAGTTCTCTTGAAGGTAATGCTTTTACAGTTCTTTTACTGAGGAACCAATTATTCCCACGGAGTAGCAAGTTTGGGATTGTTCGTCAGGTTGCTAGGGTTCATTCCATTGGGCATGGTAGCTCCGCGCAAGTAAGTTTGGCTTAGATTGGCATCTTCTAAGTTCGTATTACTTAGGTCGGCATCAGTTAAATTTGCTTTTGCCAGGCTTGTTTCAGTTAGATTGGCTCCACTCAAAATTGCGCCTGTAAGATTTGCATGACTGAGATTGGTTCTAGTGAGATTTGCTTTGGTTAAATTAGCACCCTTAAGGTTGATCCCGCTTAAGTTCATATTTCTTAGATTGGCTGCCATCAAATTCAGGTTACTAAAGTCTCTCTGTCCGGCTGTGTAGCGACTTAAGAGTTCTTTAGTGTTCATAGAATTTAGAGGAGTTAATGGGTTACGTAACATCTAAGAATTAGCCTCCATTTAGTGGCAGATGAGTGTTAATTGAATTTGATTTCGACTTAATTTAGTCTGTTGAGTTGCAGTAATGTTGAAGTGTGGGCAGAAACAACCACGCGATCGCGCTTGAAAAGCCCTTAACACTAGTAGCGAAACCTTTTCTTACGCTGCTTGTGCATCGCGAGAACTTTGCGCTTCCGCTTCTCAATCGGAGTTTCAAAGTGGCGATGTTTCTTCATATCTGAAAAAACACCTGCTTTAGAAACTTCTCGCTTAAATCGACGCAACGTTGATTCAATTCCTTCGTTTTCACCAGGAATGACTTGAGTCATCTAATTTCCTCATCAATTAACTAGATCAGCCTGGATGAAAACCTCATCCGGCAGCAACCTCTAAATCACGCTTCTAATTCGAGATTGCAAGATTGGAGCTAATTTGCTTAATAACGTCGAGAGGAACCACCCTTACTCCCCCAACCTCCTCCGGAGGAGCCTCTGTTGTCTTCGCGGGGTCTTGCCTTATTTACCTTAAGGTCACGTCCCATCCATTCAGCTCCATCAAGTGCTTCAATGGCCTTGTCTTCTTCGGCATCTGTCTCCATCTCAACAAACGCGAAACCGCGCAGCCGACCTGTTTCTCGATCAGTAGGTAACTGGACTCGTTTGACGGTGCCATATTCTGCGAAAGCTTGAGTCAGATCATCGGGCTTAACGTCATAAGACAAGTTACCAACATAAATTGACATAAATGCTCTCCAGAATCAGGAATGTAGAGAGTTAGATTCGGAGAAACGCTCGTAAAACGAATTACACAGCCGAATATAAGCCTTACCAAGACACTAGCACAGGTTCAAGCAAAGTGGGAAAAATTACGCTAGAGTTAGCATCATGAACACTACTGAATTTCAAATGCTGTATGCAGCAGGAGAAAGAGATTTTCAGAATATTGATCTTTGTTCAACCAATCTTTGCTACGTCAATTTGAGGGGAGCAAACCTGACGAGAGCTAATCTACGCCACGCAAACTTACGTTGGGCAGATTTGCAGCAGACAACTTTATGTTGGGCAGATCTTAGAGGCGCTGATTTGAGCTGGGCGAATTTGCAGGGTGCGGATCTGAGCGCTGCCAACTTAAAGGGAGCAAAAATGCCAGATGGAGCCATTCACGACTGAATCCGTATGGATGGGTTAAAAAAATCGAAGGTTAGCATCTCATAAATTTTAATAGCAGTTCAAGCAGACTTTCGTTACCCTGGTATTGTTACGCAAACCAAGTATTCCATTTTTAGAGGAAACTATTATCGTTACAAAACAACTGATTAATCGGCAAATCAAATCTGCTCACGTCCTTTTGATCGACCATGAAAATAACAATCGTGGTTTGACCGATACTCGTGAAGCTCTCAAACTGGCTGAAAGTGAAGATCTTGACCTGGTAATCGTCTCTGAGGATAAGGAGGTTCCAGTTGCTAAGATCTTGGATTACGGCAAGCATCAGTATCAGCAGAAAAAGCGCCAGCATCAAAGTGCTAGAACCACAGTTAAGGAAGTAAGGCTGCGCCCCAATATTGGCGAATCGGATTACGGATTACGGATTGGTAGAGCAACTGAATGGCTAGAAAAGGGTGATTCAGTTAAGTTTCAGATTCGTCTACGGGGACGGGAGCATCAAAATCGAGAGCGCGCCATCGAGCTACTAGAGCGAATCGTTACAGACCTGGCTCAAGTGGGTAAGGTGCAATCCTTAGATAGGCGATCGCTCATTGTACAAATAGCTCCAGCTTAAATAAATCACAGCCTTAAGTGTGGATTAAATAACGTGGAATAACAATGCTCTGCCTGTTTGAGGCAGGCAAGATTTCCCTGATTCGGGAGATGCAAAAGTTATTTAATCCACTCAATTACTCATTTTAAAGATGTCACAAATTAAATCATTTTCGATTTCCAAACCCGCTCGTTATCAAAATGCAGCGTTGGAATACTATTTAGGCTTAACGAATTCTCCTTATTTGCATTACGGATATTGGGAGCCGTTGCCAACATCTCTCGATGAACTAACTCCAGCCCAACTCCGTATTGCTCAACAAGCTTATGCTGATCGCCTACTAGCATTCATTCCACCAGAGGTTAAAACCATTCTGGATGTAGGTTGCGGTATTGGTGGCAATGCGGCTCAACTTTTGGCTCACGGGTTTACAGTCGAAGGGTTAGCTCCCGATCCGTTTCAGCAAGAACAATTTTTGCATCGAACTCAGGGAAATGCTCTCTTTCACCTGACCCGCTTCGAGGATTTCAAAGGAACGGCTGCTTACGATCTCATATTATTTAGCGAAAGCAGTCAATATATACCGAGTACAGAAATTGCTCAAGGCAGCAAGCGATCGCTGCGTTCTGGTGGATATTTATTGATTGCTGATATGTTTCGCAAAAATGCTGATTATCAGCAAGGCATTTTCTCAAATTGCTTGGTCGTCAGCGAGTTAGAAGCAGCATTGACTCAGCAAGGCTTTCAACTGGTTAAAGTTGAAGACATTTCGACTCATGTCGCGCCGACGATTGATATTTGTGTCTACTATTTTCAAACCTTTGGGCTAACGACTTTAAAGTACATTGCTCAACTGGTTGCGATCGCAGTACCACTCTTGCATAAAATTGGTCGGCGTTTGTTTAACCGCTGGCTGAAAAAACCAATTGATGAAGCGATGCAAGCCCATGCCGTATTTGACCAACATCTTTGTTACCAGATTCAACTTTGGCATCTGCCTGCCGAGACTGAAGTGAAGTAGAAATAATTAGGCAACGATCGCTAAAACATCTTTCTCAGCTATCAAGATATATTCTTCAGCCCCAAGCTGAATCTCAGTACCCATGTATTTAGAATAAAGAACTTGATCGCCCACACTGACATCTACTTTTTGGCGTGAACCATTTTTGCGAAATCTTCCAGGACCGATTGCTGCAATCACTCCAATTTGAGGCTTTTCTGAAGTTCCACGAAACAGAAACAATCCTCCATCTGTTTTGTCATCTGGAACCGTCACTTTAATAAAAATTAGATCGCCAAAAGGCTGAACAACAGTAGAACTATTCAAAGTTATGAACGCCATTTCTATGCTCCAAAATAAATATTTAAGCTACACTTTCGCATACTAGATTTAGCAAGATTTTGCAGCAGGGATTCAGATTTTCTAGCTCTAATTAAGCACCTAAGGGGAGCATGTCACCTTTGCGCCCTCACCCTAAATTCCTCTTCCAAACTTAGGAGAGGGACTTTAAGCTTTAACTCCCCTTCTCCCAAGTTTGGGAAAAGGGGTTGGGGGATGAGGGCAAATGCAGAGACTTGCAAAACTGACATGTTCCCAAGCAAACAAAGCGATTGGTCGTTCTTCTTTCATAACTACCAACCGCTTCTTAGTTCAAAGGCGACAAGTCACGAAGGTTCAGGACAATCATTGATGCTGCGACTTGCGGACTTGGCATAAAGTTCGACTAAGGCATTCCGTTGAAATCGAACCACGCGTGAAATTGAATTTCGAGAATGCTCGGAAGTAGATACAGATAAGCTAACGTTTACCTGATCTGGCTCCAAAATATACTTCACTGTGCAGATCTGCATTTTATTGTTGCAGTAAGCAAAGATGCGATCGCCAGCCTGGATATCAAGTGCTTGAATTTTCAATGGCAACTCAACTTTGCAAATAGATTGTCTTACAGCAAACCTCAATGCTTCATAAACGGTCAGCGTGAACATCGCACTCATGCACAGGCTAGATACTCACTCTGATTTTTAAAAAGAGATTCGGACTGCTGTAGGTGTTTTGCTTACTATACACTAAAAGCAAGAAGATAGACTTATCAAAATTGGAATTTACCATCAAAGCCCCTTATAATTAAAGTATGATTAAACTCAGGTTTTAATATGAATCGTTTATTAGCCGAACCCAAAAACTTACTACCACTCTTTCCAATCAGTTTTAAGCGCGCTCTGATTCCGATTATTGAGCAACCCATGACTGAACGGCATACCTGCCTGTGTTGCTCCCGAATTTTGCTGCGACACATTAATTTAGAAGGAATCTACTGGCGCTGTAGCCATTGCTATCAAACCATGCCAGTCTAAATTCCCTAGCAACAGTCCAGGCAGAGAGACGAGCTTTTAGAAACTGGGAGCAAAAGTGAGGTTGCATTAAGCAACGCAACCTGATCACGCTTCTAATCTGTCATCGGGCAACTGTTACATCGTACACGAGGCGAAACGGCTGGAAATTTCCTGAAGTCTTCGGCGAACAGTTCAATTCCAGTTGGTATAACCCAACCTTTGGAAACGTTACAGTTGCTCCAGGAATTCCCCGGTAGCGTTCTGCATTGATAGCACTTAAGACTGGCTGCACCAAAGGTTTGTCGCCAGCTTTTCGTGGTTGATTAAACACGCTCATTCGACAACTTGCCTGATTTAACGGCAAAATTTGCCCTCCCCGTCGCGTCAGTGCTACCCATATGCGGGCACTTTCGCCAGCTTTGGGGTTGTGGTTGGGGTCAATGTGCCATACGCCTGCCACATCCCCTGCAACCTGCGTTTTATGAGCATAGGCAGGTGGCAGAAGGGAGAGAAGACAGAGGGCAGACGAGAGGAAGAGTCCAGGGGAGAGGGAAGGATGACGAAGAGGGCAATGGGTCATCGGGGATGGGCACGAGGCGGGGTTAGAGGAGCGGGAAGATACGTCCCTTCTGCCTTCCGGCTTCTGGCTTTTGCCCTCTATCTCCTGACTACTTACTCTTAAGTGGCGCGACATGGTACTTCTCAAGCGATAACAACGACCAAAACCAGGGGTACCGGATGAGCAGGGTAAGCAGCGCGATCGCACTCAGTATTCCCGTTGCCAACCAGTTCATCCATGACCATTCCAACGCCCCTAAAAACTCAGACCCCAGCAGAATTGTATGCAGGACTGCCAACAGAAAGGCTGGAATGCTGAGGAGATGGAGTAAACGCCAGCGATCGCCCAACCAGCGCTGCATTCTGTCAAAACTAGTAATGGTTAGAGGCACCAGCAAGGCTAAAGCACCCATGCCTGCCCACGTCCCAATCTGCATGGATGGCACCAAAAACGGCAACGCCTGAATATCCCAGCCCATCGTTATCAAATGGGCTACATGCGCTACTGCCAGCCCAAATCCGCTGACCCCAAATACTCGGCGGCAAGGCAACAAAAACGATAGCAGGCGATTGAGAGGACGGGCAACCAGCGCCAAAAGTAAACAAACCAGCGCTGCATAACCAGTGTAGTCCTCCATAGTGCCCGATCGCAGGAGCGTCAGAACTCCAATCAGCAGCGTGATCCACCCGCCCAACCGAAACAGTTGGTTGCGTCGCTCGGCACTCACCATCGCCCCGCCAACCCCCACCAGAAGCATCATCGGCAGCGTTCCGATGCCAAATGCCAGCATGGTTAAGCCACCCTGCACAACGCTAGCAGTTTCAGCCGCTTTAATCTGAGCCGTATATAAAAAACCGCAGGGAATCAGCCCCCATACCAACCCTAACAAGGCAGGAGTCCACCAATAGTGCTGCAATGAGAGAGATACCATGCCGCTGCTGAGGCGGTTGTGCCATTTGCCTTCTACCAATGGATGGAAAATTGGAATGCGGGGCAGCAACTTGGGCGCAATTTGAATCAAACCCATCCAGATTAAAAGTAAACCCAGGACGATCGCCATTCCTTGCCGCAGGGCGCTACCAATGCCTGCCAATTGCCCCCCCGCAATCACCACAGACCCAATTGCACCCACTCCCGCCCCCACTAACGCATAGCTAGCAATGCGTCCTGCATTCAGCAGCAAATGAAACCAGAACGGATGCGATCGCGGAGCCGATTTCTGCTCAGATAGGGAGAAGGCGATCGCGATCGGACCGCACATTCCGGCACAATGACCAAAACTTCCCAAAAACCCCAGGCTTGCAATTAGCAGTAAATCAAGCATCCGAATTGGTTAAGCGGTACACCAAATGACCTCAGATCAAGCTAGCGTACAACGGCTCAGTCTTTCAAAAGACAGGCTGTAAAAGTTGGTGCTCTTTCACTTCCCGCCTACAATGACACGGAATTCTTCAATGAGCCAACTCCTTATGGCAACCAAGCTAATTCGACTGGAAGATAACACCCTGGTTGAGGTAGAAGTCACTGCTGACCAGGTTCAACCTATTTCTGGCGGGTTTGCCGATCGCGTCAATGCCACCTTCGACAAAATTCGCCCGATTTTGATTAATACCTGTCGCCCGATCGCCAGCACCTGGGCAGAACTCAACCAGGACATGAATATTGAATCAGCCGAAGTTGAAATCGGGTTCAGCTTTGAGGCAGAAGGTAATCTCTATGTAACCAAATCCAAAGCGGGAGCCAACTTGACGGTTAAACTGGTGTTAAAGCCCAAAACGTAGAGAAAAGTCCTCCCCCAACTTTGCAAGACTCCGTTGTACTGATTACCAGTAGCGATCGCGACAACAATCGATTCGGCACAGGCTTTGTTTTAAGGCAGGCTGGTGGCGTTGCCTACATTTTGACCTGTCTCCATGTTGTGAAAGATGTGGGCGGCGTAGAACAGGCTTTAGTGGATGGCATCCCGGCGGTGATGGCTGCCTCTGGAGAAGCCAAAGGGTTAGATCTGGCAGTGCTGAGAGTTGAAGGACTATGGCACAAACCCGCCCTCCCCTGGAATATTAGTGGCGAAAAAGGCAGATCTTTTGCAACGGCTGGGTTTCAGCTTTTCGGTAAAGATCATTTGATCCGCTCTTTACGTGGAACATTGGGAGATCAAGGCGGCTTACAAGCGGGAGCAGACCGGATCCCAGTGTGGGATTTGCGGATTACTGACGATTACACTCTGCAACCTGGCTATAGCGGCTCCCCCTTGCAAGATGAACTCACTGGAAATGTGATTGGGATTGTTAGCCATCGTCAAGGGGAAGGCAGAAGTGGCTTGGCGATTTCCATCGCAGCTTTAGAAAAGGTCTGGAAATTTGTTGATAGTCGCCAGCTTTACGAAGACCTGATGACGTTGGGATTTGAGAAACAAACGCGATCGTTCCGTCGCTTCATTCAGGCATCCAAAGTAGGCGCATTCCTCGTCCACGGTCCTTCTTATGAATACGGGCAGCGCTGGCTCGTCAATCGGTTGGTGCAAAAGTTCATCACCTACTGCCTGACAGCGGGCAAAGTAGTTCAAGTGAAGTTGTATCGAGCAAGCCGAAGTAGTGATGTGAATGCCGTGTGGCGCGAGCTGAGTAAGAAGGTGGGATGTCAGCCCGACCCAGCGCTAATTGTCGATCGCGTCTGGCGCTGGTGGAAAACCCAACACGTATTGCTGGTGTTTGAGGATGTGAACTGGTTATCTCCTGAGATGCTACGTGAATTAATTCAGCACTTCTGGCTCCCCCTCGCCCGACAAGCCAAAACCCTGCAAACTCCGGATGTAAAATTCATGCTGCTGTTGTTTTTAGTGGATTACGAAGATTCCACAGAAATGATCAGCGATGTGCAGTTTGCGGAAGAGTTGGATGCAGCGTGGGAACCAACCATTCCAGTGCGATCGCCGCGCATTACTGAGTTCTCAGACGATGATTTAATTCGCTGGATTGACGAACGATTTGACCGTCTCCCGATGGAGCTGACCCAGGATGTGGATCGAACCGTGAAAGTAATTTTAGACAACACCGACAATGGCGTGCCAGAACCCACCCTGCGAGACATTTGGAAACGCTGCGGCTGTGATTGGGACGAGGAGCTAGAGCCATGTTTGAAACTGTAACGGAGAAATTGCCCGTGTACACAGGCACCAAGCAGCCCGATCCGGATGAACGCGATGCAAACGGGCGATCGCGTCTGCCCTATTTGCCCAATCCTGAACTGGTGGAAGCAGTGAATCTGGCAATCTACCTGGAACGTCCGCTGTTGCTGAAGGGGGAACCGGGCTGCGGCAAAACGCAACTTGCACCTGCGGTTGCCTATGAGTTGGGATTACCCCTGGAAGCCTGGTATGTGAAATCCACCAGTCGTGCCCGTGATGGGCTGTATACCTACGACGCGGTGGGGCGCTTACGGGATGCCCAGCTTGCAGCGTCGGGTCGGCTCTCGGCAGAGCAACTGCTTGCTTCCGAAAATCCTGCCAGTTACATCCGTTGGGGACCGTTGGGGCGGGCATTTTTGCGAGAAAGGCGCACGATTGTTCTGATTGACGAAATTGACAAAGCCGATATTGATTTTCCCAACGATCTGCTGTTGGAACTGGATGAACGCCGTTTTGTGGTGGAAGAAACTGGGCAGGAAGTGCAGGCGATCGCGCCGCCTATCGTCTTTATCACCAGCAATGACGAAAAAGACTTACCCGATGCCTTCCTGCGGCGCTGTTTGTTTCACTATGTAGAATTTCCCAAACGCGATCGCCTGATCGAAATCATCCATGCCCTGTTTCCTGCCACACCCGCCGCGATCGTCGATCAAGCCATTACTCGCTTTGAAGCATTGCGCGAAGAAATGCGAAAAGATAAAGGCGAAGCAGGAAAAAAAGTCAGCACTAGCGAACTCATCGACTGGGTGAGGGTACTCCGCCGCTACCCCGAAGACGAAGCCCTCGCCAAACTGAATAGCAAGCTGCCCTATCCCGGTGTGTTGCTCAAGAGTTGGGAAGACCACATCCGCTATTTGAAAAAATAAACGCCGCTCCCGTGAACCCTGATTTGCCACTACTGGACTTGTTTAATCGCCTGCGAGAGGCAGGGGTGCCGCTTGGTATCGCCGATTATCAGGCAGTTTTGCGATCGCTCCAGGGGGGCTTTGGCGTTGGCGATCGAGAAGCCCTCGCACGGCTGTGTAAAACCGTGTGGGTGCGATCGCCCGATGAACAACGCCTGTTTGACTTTTACTTTGATCAACTCTTTGGAGAACCGCCGCAAACTCTACCCGACGAATCATCCCTGCCCCCAGCCCACTCCGCGCCATCTCCCTCCAACCCCAAAGTTCGCCGCCTCACCCAGAGACTCGCCCTTGCCGTGATCTCAGGCTTTCTCTGGTTGGGTCTTTCCGAGGCAATGCTGCCACCTCAAAGCCCTTACAAACTCTCCACCCTGCTTTCCAGGCTCTTTCAGCCACCGCCAGTCCCTCCCTCCCCTTCCCCCTCACCAACCCTCTCACCCTCACCCTTCCCTTCCCCCTTCCCTTCTGCTTCCCCCTCCCCCAGCCCCACGCCCGCGCCTGAAATCAGCCCGCCCTCCGAACAATATCCCTGGCTCAGATACGTCATCGTTGCGATCGGCGTGATTCCACCCATCTGGGTTGTCATCTTGGCGCTTCAACTGAATGCAGCTTTGAAACAGCAGCGGCATGAACGCTCCCATCAACCGGATCGCCCACCCCAAGCCCCACCCGCCCCGCTCACGCCCCAAATATTAGCCGATTTGCAAGATGAAATTCAGGCAGCGCAAGCAGTCCGAGAAACCATCAGTCACGATGAAGAACCTGTCAGCAGTCGCTTTCTGCTCTCGTCCGATTACCTGCCCGTAACCCAGCGACAAATGAAACAATGCTGGCGACACCTGCGGCGCATGGTGCGACAGGGCATCCCGACGGAACTGGATGTGGATGCGACTGTCTACCAGATCGGACGACAGGGAGTGTTGTTGAGTCCGGTGCTGCTGCCGCGCCGCGTCAACCGAACCGAACTCCTGCTCCTGATCGATCAGGATGGCTCCATGGTGCCATTTCACTCGCTCTCGGTTCGCTTAGTCGAAACCGCGATTCGAGGGGGACGGTTGGGTGGTGCCGGGGTGTATTACTTGCACAATGCGCCCAGTGAGCACTTGTATCACGACCCACTGCATCAAGAAGCCGAAGCGATTCAAGACGTGCTGGGGCGGTTACATCCAGATCGTACCGTCGTTCTGATTTTCAGCGATGCTGGAGCGGCACGGGGCAGCTATAGTTCAGAACGGCTTGAATTGACCAACGAGTTTCTAGAACGCTTGCGGCAATCCGCCCGACGAATGGTTTGGCTGAACCCCATGCCCCGATCGCGATGGGACAACACCACAGCCGCCGCGATCGCTCAGCGCATTCCCATGTTTGAGGCAACTCGTGAAGGCTTAGATAACGCGATCGATACACTGCGAGGGCGATTGAGCCATCCCGCCATGAGCGGGCAAGCGTCCAGGGAGCAGATTCGCCCATGATGATTGCATTACCCCAAGAGCGCCAAGCGTCATTCCGTCAACGGTTTGGCGATGGACACTTTTATCTGGCGTGTCATGCTGCCTTGCCGATCGCCCTCACGCCCGATTTGCTCTACTGCCTCTGGGCAAACTTTCAGCGCGACATGCAGGGAAACGTTCTCGATATTCCCTGGATTGCCGTATCGGATATTTTGTTGCATCTCTGTGATGAGATTGGGCACGAACTGTATGAGATCGAACCAGAGATGCGGCATCAATTGCTGCAATCGTTGCAGAATGAGCCACGGCTGGGGCAAAAGCGGTTGCATGAACTGTGTGATTTTCTCCTGGCTTACGTCAGCAATGATCTGGAGTATGGAGATATTGATGCTCGTGAACTAGCCGAGACTCAACGCTGGCAAGCGATCGCCTACCAAGATCCTGATGCCGCTGCCCGTGAAATTGCGGTGCGTCTGCAAAATCTCTCTTTTACAAACCACCCTGAATGGCTACGAATGGCTGTTTTGGTAGATGCGCTCAAAGCTCCGCTGGCAGACCATCAACCGCTGCTGCTCTACACCCGTGCAATGGCAGACTACATGCGCGGACGTTTATCGGCAGCGGCTAGCAAAATTCAGCAGGCAGTCAACGCTGCCAACGAAGTTCAGGTCACCGACGTTACGCTGCCCATCCCAGAGGCACTCCAAGCCACCCTGCCCCCTCCAGAATCCCCCCCTCCAGTTAGCAAAAGAGCCGCACTCCTCAACTACCTGAAACAGCATCCCTGGCAAATCGGTGGAACCGCGATCGCCTCTTTCGCACTGCTCTTTGGCATCTTTTACCTCCTGCGTCCCACCCCAACGCCGCCTCCCACTGATCTCAGTTCAACCTCACCCACGCCTTCACCCACTTTATCTCCCACGCCTGCCCCTTCTGCTGAAACTCCTTCACCCAGCCCTTCAGCACTCGCCACACCCACTGCCACGCCCACCCCTCCCACTCCTCAACCCACCGCTACCGCGCCGCAACCTACTCCCAATCCCACGACCACCCTCCCATCTGGAACGGGTACGGGTGCTCCAAGCGCTCAATCTCCCAACCCTGGTCAAACTCCTGCCCCTACTCCTGCCCCGACGACGACAACCACCCCAACCCCGCCAAGGGCAACTCCCAGCCCAACCCCCACCACTGCTGCGCCCAGTCCCAGAACGCCAGAGAGCGATCGCCGTGCTTTAGAATCTGTGCAGCGATCGCAGCAGGAACTTGCCGCTGAATTAGCCACAACGAGGGGAAGAACCGATGCCTTAGAAGCCCGTGTTGCAGAAGTGGAAGCCAATCCTTCCAGCGGTGCTCGGCAAGAAGTGAACGCGATTGGCACCGAGTTGACTTCGGTAAAACAACAAATACCCAGTATGGAGCGATCGCTAGAGTCTTTACTGCAATCAATCCAAACGCTACAAAACACTCCCTCGACCGTTTATACCTCCAACGACGTGAATACATTACAACGCCTGAACGAGGAGTTTGCCGCTGAATTAGCCACCTTAAGAGGGCGCATCGATGCAGTAGAAGCCCGTCATAGTCAACTGGTCAAAACTTATTCCACATCCAACTCCACTCAAACGCCCCAATCAGCGTCAAATCTTTCTATCGCAACAGTTTCCTCAGTGAATGGCAATGTCCAAGTTAGACGTGCATCCACCGTCGGAACACGGGGTGACATCTTTAGACCTGTTCAAGTAGGAGACCTTCTTTTCTCCAACGATTCAATTCAAATGCCGGCTGGGGCATCCCTATCGGTTCAATGCCGGGGAACCAATGGAACACTTTTCCCTGTCGCCATACAAGCAACCACACCAAGAACGCTTAGCGGAAGTGCATTTTGCGCTACCCCCAGTACTCTTCGTACTCTCCCTAGAAGAATACCGGGTGGGGGAACACGATGAAGCGAGTGTGACACGGAACACCGTCAACGCTGTTTCTGGTCACTCAAAATTCAGCCCAAACTCACGTAGATTAAGGGTAAGCAATCACTGAGCAACTCTGAAAAAACGAGGACTATAAATTCATACACCTCACATGGAGTTGCCCCCATGAATCAAGTAGCCCCCAACCAACGTAATGAAATTGCTCAAGTTCCTGTTGTTGAACCTGCTCACGTTTCAGTTGCACAACCAACACCCAAAATGACATCACGGTGGGAAGTGGTGAATGGCAAATTGGTTTGCAAGTGGTTCAACACTCCCGATTAGCGCCAACGGATTTCCTGTCTGACTGCTCCTTAGCCATCTAGTCCCCTCGACCTCCTACGAGGGGCTTTTTATTGGGCATTCGTTCGACAGACCTCTCCCTCCCAGCCTCCCTCTCCGACGCGGAAAGGGAGGAACAACGAGAGAATCGGTATTTTAAGTCCCTCGCCTGGTATAGCGGTACTGCTATAGGTTAGGACTATCGAACTGCTGAAAGTCCTGAAGTGACTGGATTGCATTCTCAGCACTCAGTCCTCATTACTCAGCACTTTGCTATAGGAGAGGGATTTAGGGAGAGGTTTGCTGTTACTGCGCTAGCGATCGCACCGATGGATAGGGAAACAGCGCTTGAAATCCAGCTTGCCGGTCGCTGGGTGATTCGGTGGCAGCATTCCACAGGGTTTCGTAATAGAAGAAAGACACGCCTAAGCCGCGTTCTTGCGCTGCCTGAGTTTGTGCCTGAATCATGGATATCGGCACAGGTCTGTTTCGTAGTCCGGTCATGATCGCGATCGCTGTAGGAATTTTTCGCTGCGTCTCCTGAATTTCGGGACGAGTTAATTGCGGCAAAAAGCTTTCTAAATCGGGGCGATACACCTGCACGATGAGTTCATCGGCAATGTTGCGCCGCACCCAGCCCAGCCAATCTTGCAATTGTAGTTTGTAAGCAAAATCGTAGTAGTTGGGCGAGATCGAGAAAATGGCTTTGGGCTTTCTGGCACTCACGGCTTGGTGAAGTCGGCTCATGAATGCCGTGATTTTGTCAGCTCGCCACTTTACCCAGCCGGGATCTTGAGCATTGGCAGGCGGCGCTTTCTTGGTTTCTTTGGTGTAGAGCGCGGTGGTGTAATTGTCGTAGCCAAACTCGCTGGGCAGGCTGGTGTGATCATCAAACTGGATGCCGTCTACGTCGTATTGCGTCACGATTTCTAGCACGAGATCGGTCAAAAACTTTTGCACGTCTGGACGCAAGGGATTCAACCAGACCACCTCTCCAGCCGCACTGATCGAGGTTTGGCTACCGTCACGTTTCTGCGTCAGCCAATCAGGGTGATTAAGCGCTAATTCAGAGGTTGGGGGAGCCATGAAGCCAAACTCAAACCAGGGCACCACGAGTAACCCTTGAGCGTGACCCTGAGCAATCAGGTCTGCCAAAATATCTTGCCCATCAGTGCCACGATAGGTGAAGGATTGAATTCCCTGTCGTTGAGTCACGGTGCTGGGGTAAGTGGTATAGCCTGCGTTCCACACCACGGGATAAATCGTATTGAAATTCAACCGTCGCAGTTGGCTTACGGCTTCCTGTACTTTGGCGCGATCGCGCAGAGTATCCATGTCATTGCTGGTCATCCACACGCCGCGAATTTCGGGTCTTGATTGCTGCGACACAGCGGCGATCGGCTGATTCACTAGCACACATACTAGAAGTGCTGTCAAAAACAGGATGGAGATCAGAAACCGGCGAGGGATAAAGTTCAATTTCATAGCTTAGAGACGTTAATTTAGGTGTTTTAAGGTGTAGTTAAATCCACATCCCCAATTTGGCAACGCTATACTACACGCAGTTGCTCAACTAAGAGCAGAAATGGAAGCACAAAAAATTGAAGACCGGGTTGCTAAATTAGAAGCCGAGGTCACTTATCTTAAAGGACTATTAGAAGTTCCCTCTCGCGAAACACTTCCGTGGTGGGAGCAAATTACAGGAACCTTCGCAGACAGTCATGCCTTTGATGAGGCAATGCGATTGGGTGAAGAGTACGGTAAAAAACACCGCCACCCTGAAGGCGGTACTTGAGTGCGTTACTGATCGAACTCAATTTATCTTCTAGATACCAACCATCTCACCGCTCTAGAACGAGGTGGAGAAGCTGCTAACCGCCTGCGGGTAAACTTATCACGTATAAATGCAGAAGCAGATTGTTGGTTCACGTGTTGAGGATTGGACGATTTAAAACAGAATCATCTATGGGCTAAAGAAAAAGATTAATTTTAGTTCCCAGGTTGAGTCATGCCGGATGAGTTGAATTTCCCGGAGAAATTCGCGGAAGTAAGCGCGGCGTTCTGTTTCGGATAGATCAAGCCAGAATTGGGGAATGGAAAGGGTTTGTGCGGTTGCTTGCAAATCTACAGGCGGCAATTGGGAGAGTTGATTTTGCAGTTCGGCAATTTCAGTTCGCAGTTTGTAGGCTCGAAGATCGGCGGTTTCCTGATCTAGCACCCCACTGGCGATCAGCGTTGGGAGTTGATCCAGCAGGGCTTGTTTGCCAGCGATCGCGCCATTCATGCCCTGCTTAATTCGTACCATATCCGGCAATTCCACGCCCGAAACCGCACGAGGTAAGTCTTCACAAATGCGCTGAATCGTTACTTGAAGCACTTCTTCATAGGCGATCGCAGCACACTTAGGTTTTGCTGGGCAGTTCCGTGGACGCAGGTATAAGTACTCCTGCTTACGGTTGTGGGTGGTGACGTGGGCGATCGTCATGGAAGACTGGCATTCACTACACTTCACCAAGCCTGCTAGCGATCGCGGCGCACTGGCAGCTCTGGGCGGCAACCACCGATTTCGCCGCAGCAATCGATCTACCTGAGCCGCTTCATCGCGCGAAATAATTGCCGGATGCGTATCTCGAATCACCTTCCCATCTTGATATTCCAGATCGCCGCGATACACCGGATTGGTCAGCCAGCGCTGCCCGGTAGATGGTGCCACTTTCTTGCCGTAACGTTTTGCCAGATAGCGCACAGCCCCCCGAACAGAGCCGTATAACAGAAACTGTTCAAAAAAATCTTTGACCACCGGAGCCGTTGTGCGATCAACTTCGTAGCCCACCTTGCCACGACGGTAGCCGTAGGGTGCTTTTCCCGGTGGTGGCAGGGCTTTCACCCGGTTTTGGGCGTGCCCCTGCCGAATGCGACGACTCCGTTGATTTTGCTGAAGCACTTGGAGCCGTTGCAGGATGTCTGCTTGCGAATCCCCAACCCTTAAGGTTGTTAATTCAGAGCTAGCTTCCGAAGTATCGTCTAGCGTCGCGATCGCAATTCCCAACGCTTCCAGTTCTGCCAGGCGATCGCTCACCTCCTGCATCGAATCTCCCAAATCCTCCAGTTGGCGCACCACTACCCAATCCGCAGGCTCCATTTCACAGTCTTGTAACAGTTGCCGCCACTGGGGACGCTTTTCCACAGGAGTCGTCGTCTTTACCGCCTTTTTCCTTCCTGCTGTCACCCCAACCGCCAAATCGCAATAACTCTGGGCAATTTCCAGCCCCCATGTAGAAGGATCAGGCTGTTGTTCAAGAAGCGGATCGGTGTAGACGTAGGCAAAGATTTTCAAGAGAAGGAGGATTGGAGATTGGTGATTGGGAAAAGGGAAGGAGAATAGGGGATAGGGAAGATGAGGTAGATGGGTAGAATGCATTTGCTCATTCACTCACCCACCTCCTGACTTCTGACTCCTCCACTCTAAACTTCTCCCCCCATATCCCATAACCCTACACCCTTTTTCCCACGCCCTCTTCCCTACACCCGCATTCCTGCCCGACTCGCTTTTTGCAATTGAGTCAGGTACTGCACAGTCAAGTTACTGGGCTTGAAAGTGGTAACCTGGGTCAGGCGTTCTAATAGGGAGTCCCAATGCATCCCTGCCAGGTCGGGGAGTACAACGTGAGCGTCTTTGACTCGCTCCACTGAACCTAACCCCACTGCCCACATGCCGGCCCGGATTGCTGCTTCAATGCCGGATGCCGCATCCTCAATCACGATGCAATGCGCTGGGGCAATACCGAGCTGTTTTGCAGCATGGAGAAACACATCGGGCGCAGGTTTGGATTGGGTAACGCTGTTGCCATCGGCGATCGCGTCCATGTAATCTACAATTCCCAGCCGTTGCAGTACTTCGGGCGCATTTTTGCTGGAGGAACCGAGGGCAATTTTGATGTCAGCGGCGCGCAGTTCGTTGAGCAAATCAGCGACTCCGGGCAGCAGGTTTTCCGGCGTAATGGTACGAATCAGTTCCAGGTAGTAGCGGTTCTTCCGATCCATCATTTCCTGAAACTGGATTTCTGAAACGACACGCCCGTTTAGCATTCGTTGCAGCGATTCGCGCCGAGAGATGCCCCGCAGGGATTCATTCATTGCTAGGTCAAATGCAATTCCTTCTTCGTCTGCCAGGCGCTGCCAACCCTGATAGTGAAACTCAGAGGTGTCGGTAATCACACCATCCAGATCAAAAATTACGGCTTGAATGGGCGGAAGTTGATTTTGAGAAGCAGGCTCCACCGCAACGGGCGATCGCAAATCAAACTCATAAGGCTGCCCGTGCCACACTAGTCGAAATTTGAGCCGCGTCCAACCGTTGGGCAGGGCGGGCACTGCTATTGGTCCGTTTGCTGTGAAATGTACACCACCAAACCCAAACACGACTGCTTGCCACACTCCACCTGCCGAAGCAGCATGGATGCCTTCTGCGGCATTGCCTCTCACATCTGCCAAATCAACTAATGCTGATCGCATAAAGTGTTCGTAAGCAAGATTGGGATCGCCCAGTTCGCACGCCAGCACTGCATGTACCGCTGGGCTGAGAGATGATCCATAGGTGTGATCGGTGCGGGGGTTGTAGTAATTCCAGTTGGTTTGCAAAATCTGGCGATCTCGCAACGCTTCAGCCAGAGTTAGTTCAGGCGTATCGTTTGGCATAGGATCAGCAAAAGCTCCACGCCGCAACAAATACAGCAGCATCAACACATCTGCCTGCTTCAACACCTGCCGCCGATTGGCACCTTCAATTCCCAACAGCACTTGCATGGAACGCAGGCGTGGTTCATAGGCTGCCAGGTCAATATCTGCCAACTCGAAAAATCCCTCAAACTGCTGAATCAAGCCATTATCAGGATCTTGAGGAATCCACAGCTTGTGCCTCACCTCTGCCCAGTGCAAAAGTCGAGTATCAGACAAATCCAGCGATCGCTGCAAAGTTGCGGCTGTTTCTGGATAGTAAATTTCCAGCCAATCCCAAAGTTTCAGTGCGGTTTCCAGGTGCCACTTCACCAGGGCGTTGGTGAAAGCGTTGTTATCCACCCGTTCGTGATACTCATCCGGGCCGATGACATCGCGAATCTCGTAGCGATCGCTTGCCTCATTCCACTCTGCCCGACTGCCCCAAAACACAGCCGTATCCAAAATCATTTCCGCTCCATAGCGGCACATCCAGTCATCATCCCCAGTTGCCTGCCAGTATTGCCAGGCAGCGTAAGCAACGTCAGCACTGATATGCAGTTCAATATCGCCACACCAAATACGGACAAGCGATTTGGGATCGTGGGCATCGGGAACCCACCTCGGAGTCACTTCATCCCCGGTATCAGCACTTTCCCAAACATACATCGCTCCTTCATACCCCGCGTGTTGCGCTTTACGGCGAGCACCTGGCAACATCTGGTAGCGGTAAGACAGTAGGTTGCGTGCCAGTTGGGGCTGGGTGTAGATCAGCAGTGGCAGAATAAAGATTTCTGTATCCCAAAAAACGTGCCCCCGGTAGGCAAAGCCCGACAGCGCTTTAGCAGGAATGCTGACGCGATCGCTGTGGCGAGGCGCAGCCGACAACAATTGGAACAGGTTGTAGCGCACTGCCAGTTGAGCGGTGCTGTCTCCCTCAATCACAATGTCGCTGGTTTGCCAAACGTCTGCCCAAGCCACTTCGTGTTCTGTAAGCAAGCTAGAGTAATCTGGCAAGCTTGACAAAGCTTGGGTTGCGGCCAAAACCGGAGCTTCAATGTCGCGAGAACTGAACATTGTCACGACTTTATCAACTGTCACTGTTTGCCCTGGCTCCAACTGAAATCGAGAAACCGCTGCTGCATGACCATGAAAGGCAATTGTACTGGGATGATGCACACTGGCTGAAACCTGCAACCGAGCGGCGATCGCCAAGTCAATTTGAGATTGACGACTCCGCAAATGCAACCAGACACCATCATCCTTACCCGCCTGGTCTACCTGCTGCCAGTGCATTAGCCCTTCATTGTCTGGAAACCCGTTCAACCCTGCATGAATTTCCACGACTCCAGTAAAATCAACCGCTCGAATTTGGCAACGAACAGCAGCAACATGCTGTTTAACTAAACTCACAAATCGCTCGAAAACAAGCTCAATCGTATGACCCATTGGGCTGCGCCAGCGCACAAATCGACTTAAAACACCACGACGAATATTCAGCCAACGCTTATAGTCAAGAATTTCACCACAATCAAGTCTAAATCGCTGCCATTTGAGATCGGAGTCTGCGTCAACATACGTTCCGAGCTGTAACATCAGAGATGCCCAATCGGGACAATTTGCTAACTCCGTCACAACCACTGGAGCTGCATCGTAAACACCGTTGATTAAGGTGGCAGGGCAACTTCCAGGGTAACCTTCTTCAAATGTGCCCCGTGTACCCAAATACCCGTTACTGAGTGTAAAAACAGTTTCTTTGTGATGCAGTTGAGTTGGATTAAATGTACCTTCTGTGGTTTCAACAACCACCCAGTCAAGATCGTTCATGAATGCGTAGGGTTAGGGAAAAATGTACTTCATTCGCTATAGTTCCCTACTCAAAACCACGCAGGTAAACAGAAAGATTTGATGTAAGAAATCTATCAGCTTCTATATAGAACTTTATAATTTGTTTCAGCTTTTGGAGAGTACGGATAAACCTGCAAATTTTACAAAACCAGCAATTAATTGTTTATTAAAAAAAAGCTTGAGTTTTGTCCAAGTTTGCACATTTTCTATTAGAAACTTCCCTGAAAACTTTGGAGTTTTCGGAACTTAAATTCTTTTTATGAGAGTGTATGACCCAGGCGGCACTCTTGGGCAGGTTCAGATACACTAAGGAGACGTTTGACTCTTTCGACTAAGAGGAAGTCCTGATGGTAAAACACATTCTGGCAAGTTGCTCACTGGCTGTTTTGTTGGGGCTGGGTGGTTTGCCAGCTCTTGCCCAACAAAAGCCATCAACCTCTCCATCTCCCGCACCAGCAGCTCAACAGTCTGTGGGTGAGGAAGATTTGAAAAAATTTGTCGGCGCGGCAAAGAAACTGGAGGTTATTTCTCAAGAACGAAATAGCGCGATCGCTCAAACCGTACAAAAAGAAGGCTTGAGTTTAGAACGATTCAGAGAAATCTACTTATCAAAACAGAATCCCAAAGCTACACCCAAGAAGGAAGTTTCCCAGGACGAGCAGCAGAAGTACGATCGCGCCATTAGCCAACTGGCACAAATCCAAAAAGATACTCAAACAAAGATGGGAAGCGCCGTTCAATCGGAAGGGTTAGATGTTCCTCGGTTCTTGCAAATTTTAGAAGCCATTCAAAAAACACCAGACTTGCAGAAAAAAGTGGAACAGATGTTAAAGCCCGCCAAATAAACGATGCCTGTGTCCAGATTTGGAGGTTTCCCTTAGAGAAACCTCCATTCTTCGGGTTAGACACGGATTCAGACCTGATGACAATCCCAATTGGCTAGGAGTATGGTGTTGAGAGCATCGTTATGCATCTGCAAGGCTCTCCTTCTAACTCATGACTGCTTCAAAGCCAATTTCTGCCAATCCGCCTAACCATTCCAACCACTCAACCTCAAACTGCTTTACTTTCTGCCCAATTTGGGTGAGCGTGTTACTCTCTTGCCTGAGTTGGGCAGTTCCGTTGGCGATCGCTCGTCCCACCCATGCAGCAGAGCGAATTTACGTCACTTACAACATTCTGGAGCGCTCCATTTCAGTCGCATCCCTAGAGGCTTACGCTAAGCAGGGCATCATTGACGACGACCTGGCAGCCTACGCTCGTTACGCCAACCCAAGCGTCTTAAAAGAACTACGGACTGCCCTGCTTAGCAAATCAGACTTGAAGCTTGTTACCGTCGCCCAGTTTCTCTACTCACCTCAAGGAGAAGCCGCATTAAAGCGCTTGGGACAAATCATCCAACCAGAGTCACGCCAGCCAGGGTACAAAGCGATCCGTTCAGCACTGATTCTGTCGGCGGCAGATCCAGATGGATTAACCCTCTTGAATTTTTTGAAAAAGTTTCCGGCAAGGGGCATCCGCATCGACGTGGAGCGCAGTTTGCAGGTAGTTCAAGAGGCAGAACAATTAATCAACCAAACCCGCAAAGCCACGCAAACAATTATTGATTTAGCACAAACGGAAGCGTCTCTGGTTTCTCCCTTAGCTCCGAACCTGGCAGATTTGCGGCAACGAGGACCGTTCTCGTTCCAAAAACAGTCGATTACGTTAACCGATCCCAATCGCCAAACCGTCTCGATCGCCCCTACTCAACCTGCTTCTGCCGCAGCCATTGTGCAAGGGCGCACCTATCCAGTAGATATTTACCTGCCAGAACCCAGCAGAGCCAAACTTCCCTCGCCCATTCCAGTCGTATTGATCTCTCATGGATTAGGCTCAGATCGCAGTTCATTTGCTTACCTGGCTGAACACCTGGCATCTTACGGATTTGCTGTACTTGTTCCAGAACACCCCGGCAGCGATCGCCGTCAGATGGAAGCACTGTTACAAGGGATTGCCAGCGAAGTTGCAGAACCCACCGAATTCGCCAATCGCCCGCTTGATATTACCTACCTGCTGAACTACTTTGAGCGGCAAGCTAGCACCAATGTTGCCTATCAAAACTTAAACCTGAAGCAAGTAGGAGTCATTGGTCAATCATTTGGGGGATATACCGCGTTGGCGCTTGCAGGTGCCCCCATTAGTTTTGAGCAGCTTCAGAAAGATTGCCCAGGGGTAGAAAATACATTCAATATTTCCCTATTGCTACAATGCCGCGCCCAAGAACTGGCTCAAGCGACCCAACCACGCACAGATTTTCGAGATCCCCGTGTGCAGGCTGTGATTGCCATGAATCCGATTGATAGCGCGGTAATGGGGCAAACCAACTTAGGCTTAATTACGGTTCCCACAATGATTGTAACGGGCAGTGCCGATACCGTTGCCCCCAGCCTTTTTGAGCAGGTTCGTCCTTTTACCTGGTTGTCTAGCAGCGACAAATATCTGGTGCAGATGGACCCAGGCACTCACTTCTCTGTTATTGGTGGTAGCGACGTTCCGGGAGGTGGTGGGGCACTGGAGATTCCGCCAGAAGTGGTGGGACCAAACCCTGCGATCGCTCAGCGCTACGTCAATGCGCTTGCCCTTGCCTTCTTCCAAACCCATATTGCCAACCAACCGACCTACCGTTCTTACCTGAACGCTGCCTACGCCCAATCAATTTCTGACCCTACCCTACGCCTGGTTCTTGTTCGCACGCTTACACCCGACCAATTAACTGCCGATCAGCGGTCACCAAACTCGCCTCTTTAAAGGTGGATTTGCGCTGAGGACATGACATCTGTCATGATTTTTCCCTAGCTACAGAAAGCGGTGTTAGCAGGCATGAATCATTTAGCAAAGCCCCCTTTAAGGAACTGCATCTATGAAACGTTTAGTTGTTTGTTGTGATGGCACATGGAATCGCTTGGGTCGTTATCCAACCAACGTAGTGAAGCTAGCTCAAGCCACAAAACCCTTTGCCAGCGATGGCATCTCGCAGGTGGTGTTTTATCAGCAGGGCTTAGGCACAAACTGGTATGACCGCGTACCCGGTGGTGCATTTGGTTGGGGAATCGATTACAACATTCAGAACGCTTATCAATTTTTATGCTTCAACTACGACCCAGGGGACGAAATTTACCTGTTTGGCTTTAGCCGAGGAGCTTATACTGCCCGGAGCCTGGCTGGAATGATTTACTGCTCTGGTTTACTGGCACGTCAGTACATTGAAAAAGTACCTCAGGCCTACAACCTTTATCGTGAACCTACCAAAGATGCTGCCTCAAAGGAGGCAAAAAAAATTCGTACAAAGAACTTCCGTTTCCAATATGGAGTCCGCTACCAGGAGTCAGACCAAATTCCCATCACGCTTTTAGGCTGCTGGGATACGGTAGGTTCACTGGGAATTCCTAACCTGTTGCCATTTCTACCGTTGACCGACCTAATCAACGCCAAGTATCGATTTCATGACACTGAACTCAATCGCATGATTCAAAATGCGATTCATGCCGTAGCGATCGACGAACGGCGGAAAGTGTTTGATGTCACTCCAATGGAACATAGTTCAAAAAATCCTAACCAAAAATTACAACAAGTCTGGTTTCCGGGTGGGCATGGGTGCGTCGGCGGCGGCACCGAGCAGCATTGCAAACTCTCCGATGCAGCACTGCAATGGATGATGGATGAAATTGCTCGTTTTGGACTCAAACTGGAATTTGATGTCCACCGGATTCAGCAATCTTTAGTCTGTGATCCGCTGATCAGCTTTGATGCCTCTCCCGGTTTCTTTGGCCTCGCAGGTTTGCACGATCGCCGCATTCGAGGCGGGTTTGAAGCCTTACATTCCAGCGTCAAAATCCGTTGGCGCAACCTGCCAAATTACCGCCCAGTCAACCTTCAGCCCTTCGCAGAAAAACTCAATGCTCCGTGGTAGAGGGTAGTAATCAAACCTTACTCCTCCACTCACCTACTCACTCACTCACTCACCCACTCACTCACTCACCCCCTTTTCTCCCTGGGAACTGGAGCACTCTAGAATCGTCTTCAAGTAGGGGCCTTGTCACAATTTATGATTTCTACCAGAGATCCTGCTAAAGTCATATTGATAAACAAAGCTTCACACAGCGATTTTTTTTGTGCTCAACTGTTGCCAAGTGGGTAGATAGCCTATGTTTTCGAGATCATCCGTGCGAAAAGCTTTTACTGGACTGGCGATCGCCAGTTGCTTCATGGGTGCAGTTCCGCTAGTTAGCTACGCTCAGGGTGGTTTACCCGGTCTCACCATTTTTGGTGGAGTAAAAGGAGATGACAACCTGAACTATCGCCTGGATTTTGGCGGCAGGGCAAACGGTTGGGACCGATATCGCCTCAGAGTTCCAGCAAAGAAAATGAAACTGGCAGTGGCGCAATTTGCCATTTCCTACCCAGACTATTTCAAGGGCACCTTCGATCCCAAAAGCATTGACCTGCAAGTTCAAGGAAAATCAGTTCGGATTAGAGAAGCGAACTGGAACCAGGAAAATAATTTGATCGAAATCTTCCCTGAAGAACCCGTTCCTGCCAACAGCAAAGTAGAAATTTGGCTAGAAAACGTCAAAAATCCAAGCACAGGCGGCATGTTCTATTTCAATCTCCAGGTTCAATCACCGGGTGATTTACCTCTCTACCGCTACCTCGGCACCTGGGTGATCCAAATCTCTTAGTGTTGCAAAATTTGTCATTTATCAGCAGAGGCGTTGTAACAAGCGTCTCTGCATTCAGCTTTAGCTTCTGCAACTGCTAATGGTATGATTGAGAACTGTGGCTTTTTTGAAATGGAACGTTTAGGAGAATTACGATGACACAGCGCACATTAGGTGGAACCAGTCGTAAGCGTAAGAGAACTTCCGGATTTCGTGCTCGGATGCGGACAAAAAATGGCCAACGTGTTTTGAAAGCTCGCCGAAGAAAGGGGCGGGCACGTTTAGCCGTTGCATAGGGTAGCGTTTCGGGTTGCGTATTTGGATTTTTTACGCACAAACTTGTACGAACCAATTTGGCTGTGTAGTCAGTTTGGTGTTTTCGTGTATGGCTGCATCCATGCAAGAGATCAGTTAGTGTGGGACTTCCTAGAGCGAATCGATTGAAACATCGAGAGGATTTCAGCCGGGTTCATCAAAAAGGTCGTCGCTTCAAAGCAGATCACCTAACCCTGCGCCTGGTTCAACGCGTTGCCATGAATCAAGATGCCGCTAAAGGGGTTTCGCCTGAAAACGGCACCTCAGTTAGTGCAGGAGTGTCATTGCCTACCCGGATTGGTATTTCGATTAGCGTGAAAGTAGATAAACGAGCAGTTGTCCGTAATCGGATGCGGCGACAGATCCAAGCTATCTTTCGTCAGTTTTTACCGCGACTTTGCCCCAATTTAGACTTGCTAATCGTTGCACATCCACAGGCGGTTCAGTGCGATTACTTTCAATTTCTGCAAGAATTAGAGCAGTTGCTAGTAGACGCTGAGGTACTAAATGGCGATCCAGGAGGATGTGTATTATGAGGGCGGACCCCATATTGGGGATTTGATTGTGAATATCCTGTTGGGTTTCACAGTGATTTGTATTCCGCTCACAATTGGCGCAATTGTTCGGGCGCTCTGGTTGCGATATCGCATCACCAACCGTCGCATTTCGGTAACGGGTGGATGGATGGGACGCGATCGCTCTGACATTGTGTATTCAGAAATCAGAAAAGTCGTGACGGTTCCCCGTGGCTTTGGTGGTTGGGGCGATATGGTAATTACGCTGAAAGACGGAAGTCGTCTAGAACTGCGCTCTCTGCCTAAGTTTCGCGAGATTTATGATTACATCACCGAGCACATCTCTCCAACTGCAAAAGCAGCAAGCGGCAGTCTTGGTAGCCAAAGCTAACAGTTGGTAGAGTATTACCCGTACTTGTCGATGGGTGAACTTGAGCAGGTATGCTGTGATAGCAAGCAAATAAAACAAATTCTGCAAACTCAGTAAGGGTCGAGAAAACGCGAATGGATTTTGGAGTAGGATTTCTTTCCAACAACATCATGCTGCCAATCCTGGACTTTTTTTACGGGATTGTGCCGAGTTATGGTTTGGCGATTGTTGCGTTGACGTTGGTCATTCGCTTTGCGCTCTACCCACTGAGTGCAGGCTCTATTCGCAATATGCGCCGCATGAAAGTGGTTCAGCCAGTCATGCAGAAGCGCCAGCAAGAAATTCGAGAGCGCTATAAGAACGATCCGGCAAAGCAACAAGAAGAAATGGCAAAGGTGATGCAGGAGTTGGGCAACCCGCTGGCGGGTTGTTTCCCCTTATTGCTGCAAATGCCCATACTGTTTGCGCTATTTGCCACACTGCGTGGGTCGCCGTTTTCGGATGTTCCTTACAACATCAATCTTCAGATTTTGCCAAAGGAGCAGATTGAGCAAATCCAGCCCCAGGCATATACGTCTAAACCGCAAAATATTTTTGTTGCCGATAGTGTGCACGCTCCAGTTTCTGCGATCGCGCCGGGTGGAACTAAGCTAGCAGTGGGCGAGACCACCAAAATCGAATTTCAGACCAGTGAAGGCAAACCCATCAGCGAATTGCTACAAGAACACCCTGATTTTGCCTCTAAGCTGGCTCCTCGTTTTGAGGTTTTGAACGGCGCAGAGCGAGTCAAAATCAATGAGAACGGTACAATTGAAGCTTTACAACCAGGTGATGTGACGCTCAAAGCAGTTATTCCTGGCTTGGCAGCGGACAAAGGCTTCCTCTTTATTGACAAGTTGGGGCACGTGGGTGCGATCGATCCAGACGGCACCATCCATTGGGATATCGTTGCGATGATCATCTCCTTCGGTGTCAGCATCTACATTAACCAACTGTTGTCTGGGCAAGGAGGTTCGTCTACTTCCACCAATCCTAATCAGGAGACGGTGAACAAAATCACGCCTGTTCTTTTCTCTGGGATGTTTTTGTTCTTCCCATTACCAGCGGGTGTGTTGATGTACATGGTAATTGCTAACATCTTCCAGACATTCCAAACCTTCTTGCTGTCGCGAGAGCCATTGCCAGAGGAGATTTTGAAACTGGTTGAAGCGGAAGAGAAGACAGCTACGAAGAAAGAGGGAACAACGGAGACTCTACCGTTTGAACCAGGTCGGAAGAAAAAAGCCCAGAGCTAATCATGGATACTGAACGAGAAAAACGCGGGCAGCAATGGTTACAGGAGTTTTTGCACCTGTCTGGAATTGCTGCAAATGTAAGCGCTGAGAGCAGCCCTACTTTTTGGGAAGATAGTTGCTGGCTGGTGATTGATGAGTCTGGTTTAACTGGTGAGCAGATAGCTGGACTTACAGGGGCAGATGGTCACGTTCTAGATGCCATTCAATATCTCGCCAACACTACGTTGAACCTGGGGCTTCCTCCTGAACAGCAAGGCGCATTTACGGTTGATCTGGCAGGCTACCGAGAACGGCGCTATCAGGAGTTGAAAGCGATCGCAGAAAATGCGGCTGAACAAGCACGAGACACCGGAAAGGAAGTCGAGCTAAAATCCCTTTCAGCGGCTGAGCGTCGCCAGGTTCACACAATTCTCAAAGAACACACCGACTTAGAAACCTACAGCCGGGGACAGGAACCAGACCGTCGCCTGGTTGTGCGGGTATTAGAAGATTAAAACGCCGAACTGGCTTGGGACATGATGGAATCGATTCATATTCCTCGGTTAACGAGGGCACCTGAGCAAACCGAAACCATTCAATTTAACGCAGCGATCGCCGACTTGGAGACCTTAACCCCCGTCCAGGGTGTGCTGAGAGTCACTCATCACGGCAGCTTTTTGGAAGTCAGTGCTCAGGCTGAGACAATTATCACGCTGACCTGCGATCGCTGCTTGCAGCAATATAACTACCGCCTTTCCATCAAACCCTCGGAACTCATCTGGCTGGATGAATCAGTGGATGAGGTCAGTCCGATTTTGTTGGATGAAGACCTGGAAACTGCCGATTTAGTAGAAGCTCTATCACCGCAAGGCTATTTTGACTCAGAAACCTGGCTTTATGAGCAACTATGCTTAGAAATTCCGCAGCGGCAGCTATGCGATGCCCAGTGTCAGGGAATTGAAGTTCCGAAGTCTGAGTCGGCTGCTAAACCCCACGTTGATCGCCGCTGGGCGGGTTTAGAGTCCCTCCGCAATCAGCTTTCAGATACGAACTAACAATGCTTGCGGGAATCGGGTTTGGGATGTTGGTATTGAGTGTTGTTCAGTAGAGTGGGAACTCGTGAGCAATTCCAGCGAGAATAAGATATACATTGAAATCCTTAATCTCTAGATTCCGTTTGAGATCTGCGCTATGAGCTTCAGCGAAGAATTTGAGCTATTGCTGCGGGCACGCTATCCGCTGATCTACATTCCCACCCAGGAAGAGGAGCGAGTGGAGACCGCGATCGCTCACTCTGCCAAGCAACAAGGCAACCGCTCGGTTTATATTTGGGACTTTGTCGATGGCTATCAGGGCAATCCCAATGATGCTGGGTTTGGCAAGCGTAACCCATTGCAGGCGTTGGAATTGGTTGAGAAGATTCCTGCTACCGTTGCAGCAATCTTTGTTCTACGAGACTTTCATCGCTTCCTGGATGATGTTTCAGTTTCTCGCAAACTCAAAAACTTGCAGCGCTCACTCAAGGCACAGCCCAAAAATATTGTAATTTTGTCATCTCAAATCACCATTCCTGATGACTTAAGCGATGTCTTGACCGTTGTTGAGTTTCCTTTACCTACGGCGACAGACATTCGCGTTGAAATTGAGCGCTTGCTGGCAGCCACGGGGCAAACCCTGGAAACCCGCATCCTGGATGAACTGGTGCGCTCTTGCCAGGGGCTGTCAATGGAACGGATTCGGCGCGTCTTGTCACGGGCGATCGCAACCCATGGAGAACTGCGCCCAGAGGATGTAGACCTGATCCTGGAAGAAAAGCGCCAGACCATCCGCCAAACCCAAATTCTCGACTTTTACCCCACAACTGCCAACATTACAGACATCGGCGGCTTGGATAACCTGAAAGAATGGTTACTGCGTCGCGGCGGCTCTTTCTCCGAACGGGCACGGCAGTACGGCCTACCCCATCCACGCGGGTTGTTGCTCGTGGGAATTCAAGGCACGGGAAAATCGCTCACCGCCAAAGCGATCGCTCACCACTGGCACCTACCCCTACTGCGGTTGGATGTGGGACGTTTGTTTGCTGGACTGGTCGGTGAATCGGAATCCCGCACCCGTCAAATGATTCAACTGGCTGAGGCGCTGGCTCCTTGTGTTCTGTGGATTGACGAGATCGACAAAGCCTTTGCCGGAGTGGATGGCCGGGGCGATGCCGGAACCACCAGCCGCGTGTTTGGCACCTTCATCACCTGGATGGCAGAGAAAACCAGCCCCGTCTTTGTCGTCGCCACCGCCAACAACATTCAATCCCTGCCGCCAGAAATGCTACGCAAAGGCAGGTTTGATGAAATCTTTTTTGTGGGACTGCCGACGCAAGAAGAACGCAAAGCCATTTTTGCCGTGCATTTAGAACGCTTGCGCCCACACACGGTGAAGAATTACGACCTGGAACGGCTCGCCTACGAAACGCCTGATTTTTCAGGGGCAGAAATTGAGCAAATGCTGGTGGAAGCCATGCACACAGGCTTCAGCCAAAATCGCGACTTTACCACCGATGATGTCGTAGAAGCTGCCAGCCAAATTATTCCACTGGCACGCACAGCACAAGGGCAAATTGAGTTTTTGCAGGAATGGGCAGCATCCGGCAAAGCCCGACTCGCCTCAAAATACACTCCCCTCAGTAACCGGATTCAGCGGCAGATTCAACAACCTGAGCCATGATCCGCGTTCTCATATTGGCGTTTTCGTAACAGTTGTGTGCAAGATCACGCAGATTAAGAGACAAAATGGCGCGATCGCTATAGAATTTCCAGCATCCTTATTCGGTCGTCACTATGAGTTGGTCGGGATTTTTCAAAGGGTTTAGCGCCGTGCTGATTGCGATCGCTCTGCTACTAGGTGGAGGCTTCTTCGCCTTTCAGTTTGTCGTTTCTCAATTTGCCGCTCCCCCACCCCGTCCCACATTCCCTAACGACAACCCCTCCCCCGTCGCCAAACCCGCTGCCGCCACCAAACCTGCCGCTTCGCCGCCTCCTGCCGCTGCCTCCCCGTCTCCTGTTGCCTCACCCACCCCTAGTCCTTCCCCCAAACCCAGCACCACCGCTACCAAACGTGCACGGGTCACTCTGGGCGAAGGCTTAAATATTCGTCAGGGTCCCAGTGCCGATACGGAACGAGTCGGCGGCGTAGACTACAGCGACGAAGTCACGATTTTAGAAGAAAGTCCCGATAAGGAATGGGTTAAAGTCCGCGTTGAAAGCAACGGCTCAGAAGGCTGGATCAAATCGGGCTACACCGAACCTGTTGCTCAAGAACCTGTGCAGTAAAACATCGCAGAGTAGTTTATGTGAGTAGTAAACTCTGCGTTTTATACCGAATCATTCTGCCAATCTACCCGTTATGGGATCTTATTGCGAATCTCAACAACGCCAATCTGAACGAAACCGACTTGAGTAACGCCAACCTAAACGGAACGGAACTGAGTGAAACTAATATAAATCTTGCTATTGTCAACCAAAGGACATTAATTGATAAGAAATGGCGTTTGGTGAAAGAAATCACTGTGCATAGAGGTGCAGATAAGGACTTTAGTGAAGTTGACCTCAGCAAAGTCAATCTTAGCGGAACTAATCTTAGTGAAGCCATTTTTACGAGGGCTAATCTTAGTGGAAATAACCTTAGCAAAACTTACTTGAGCAGAGCTAACCTTAGCAAAACTTTTCTTCGCAAAGCTAACTTTGAATCGGCTTATCTTAGTGGAACTGACTTAAGCGAAGCTAACTTGAGTGAGGCTGATTTTAGAAAAGCTAACCTTAGAGGAGCAAATCTCGACAATACTAATGTTGCTTAATTCCTTGGTGGAGACAGCACTAGAAGCTTTTCGGTGAGATCCCCAGGTTAAGTTAAGGATGAATTGAAGTAAAACGAACCAAAACGTTAGCGCGATCGCATCATAGCTTTTGATTATCAGGGTATGTAGGCTCTAGCTTTTTCATAAATCTATAAAGCAAGAAATATATTATAGAAGCACCAAAGACTAATCTAATCATTCTAAATATCTCCCCGATTGAAGGACTTGCAAGAACGATATCTAGGGAGTCTTTAATTAGGGACTTAAAATTCATAAGAATTGTGTTGGTAGGAAACAGCCTCTCCTGCAATTCAGTACCACTAAGTGGCGAAATTGGATTATATGCACCAATGATAGAAACAAAAATAGATAGGCAAGCTGTACTGAAGAAGAGAATTCTTATCGGTTTAGATAATCTAATTTCATTCTCAATATATGCAATTGGCAAGCATAGAATTAACATAAGTGAGGCAAACCATCTAATTCCAAAGCCCCATCCACTGTAATTTATAGTACGAGTAATATAAATAGCAATATAAAATAGAATAGCTAACAAGGCATAGCTGTATTCCGTTTTATATTCTAGTCTCTTTTTCTTGTACATTATTAGGATACTTAATATCGAAAACAATAGAATTGGCGTATGCGAGATTAATCCTCGACTGCCAAGTAACATATGAAAGGCATAAAACAGAACATCCAAAATACCGTTGTGCTGAGCCAAGCCCGATAAATTTTCCTGACTAAAACTCGATCCTGGGTAATTCCATAATGATGCGTTCATTGCTGGCGGTATAAAACTGCCAGAAGTATATAGATTCAAAAACAAATATAGAGCGATCGCTGGTATACAAGATATTCCAAAAATGAATGCAGCCTTTATCGATCTCCTAATAAACGGAACAAACATAAAAGGAATAAACAGAAAGCAATTTATATCTATCGTTCCCGAAAGAGAAATAAAAAACCCAGAGAAAACAGCATTCTCATACCTGCCACTTTCTCTAAAATGAAGCAGAAAATAAAATCCTAGCAAGATGAGAACTCCACTAGGAACATGGTTATTAAAGACTAAAGAGTAAGGCAAGATCAAAGTTCCTACTCCAGCAATAAAGGTTGTTATATTTGCCCATTCTTTACTAACCAAGAAAAAATCATCAAGAATTTTTCTGAAAATTATTAAACCTAAAATTGAAAGGATCCCGATAGATAGCAGTGTTAATAAGTAGTAGGTTAGTCCAATATTCTTCTCGAAAGATAACCCTAGCTGCTTTAAAGCGAAATAAAAAGGTGATGCATATAACGCTAGTATTGGAGGTTTATCAGAGTAAAAATGATTGTTAAAGAAATACTTATCTCCTGTGACCAAGAAAATCGATTTATCAATGATAAAGGAACCATGTTCAACAAGAGATTGAATTTGAGCCATCCTTGATTGGTCGTTCCAACCTACAGGTCCCGCTACAGTCAAGATTGCAAACAACACGAAAAAAATGATGAATAGTTTGAGATATTCACCTTGCTTTACTGTTGCCACATTATTCTGCTTCATTTGTAGTCAGCTTCCTAATCAAACAAAAGCTTAGTATGTCTGATGCTTAACCTAACCGGATGCAAGCACCTTTGCAACTTGATCATGGGCTGATCATGGGGCTGTACGCAGTTTTACAGACGAAAGAGATTTTTCCAGGGTTTGCGTAATGCAACGATCGCGCTCTGATATATATCCATAGATACGTTTCAAGTTAACAATCGTTCCAAATTAAGGCGGCGGATTTATCTGGATGCCAAGATGGGGATGATTTCTTGCCTCTTGTTGCAATGGTGACTGTTTATTGGCTATGTTTTGCTGTAGGTGGCGTGTTTGTGCTGCTGGCAGTGCTCAGTGGCATTGATGGTACAGAGTTTGGCGATTACGATTTCGACACGCAGTTAGATGATGATCTTGAACTGGTGGATGCTCCAGAGCGATCGCCCTCTGAATTGCCTCATTTGCGGCGGCGTGCGCCCTGGTACTCCGTCTTCGGGATTGTCAAAAGCCTGAAATTCTGGACCTTTGGCATCTGCTTTTTTGGGTTAACCGGGCTGGTGTTATCGAATTTGGCAATTGGATTGTCGCCAGTTCTGGTGGCGATCGCGGCAGTGTGGATGGGCATCATCTGCGGCAGTTTGGTGGCTGGTAGTTTGCGAATCTTGCAACGGCGTCAGGTGGATAGCCTGGTGCGCTCCAATGATTTAGTGGGGTTAACCGGAACCGTAGAAGTGCCGTTTGATAAAGCTACTCGCGGCAAGGTGCGGCTCCTGGCAAAAGGCAGCGTTATCGACCTGATTGCCTACACCGACGATGCTAAAGCCTTGCAACCGGGCGATCGCGTGCTGGTGGTAGGCATGGAGCAAAACCGCCTGTGGGTCGTCTCCAGCGACCAGGAGAGCGTAGAAGATGAGAAATAACATCGTGAACAACCAATTAATTGATCCAGAGATGCAATTCCTGACTCGTCAAACATCGGATGGTACGATCGTTCAAATCGCCCAAGCCGATTCTGGCTCCAATGCTGAATCCAACGAAGGATCGAGTTCCTTGTTTACAGCGGCTCCTGTAATTGGCTTGTCTGTTTTAGGCGCGATCCTGTTTATTTGGTTCGTCAAAAGCTTCATGCAGATTTGCAATCCCAACGAGATTTTGGTGCTGTCAGGACGTAAACACCGCACTCAAGAAGGGCAGGAAGTCGGCTATCGCGTGATTTTTGGTGGTCGCACCATTGTCATCCCGATTTTAGAAACCGTGAAGCGGATGGATTTGACAACCATGCCCGTTCCCGTGGAGGTGAAAAACGCTTACTCAAAGGGCGGTATCCCACTCCATATTCAAGCGATCGCCAATGTCAAAATCTCCAGTGATCCCAAGATTGTAGGCAATGCGATTGAGCGCTTTTTAGGACGCGATCGCTCGGAGATTTCCCGCGTTGCCAGAGAAACCCTGGAAGGAAACTTGCGTGGGGTCGTTGCCATGCTCACACCAGAACAGATCAATGAAGATCGGTTAGAGTTCGCAGAACGCATCGCCCAAGACGTTTCCCGCGATTTGTCAAAGCTGGGACTGCATCTAGACACGCTGAAAATTCAAAGCGTTGCTGATGATGTGGACTACCTGCGATCGATCGGGCGCAAGCGCATTTCCCAAATTATTCGAGATGCTGAAATTGCTGAAGCGGAAGCTCTGAGTCAAGCAGAACAGGTGGAAGCGGACTGTCAGCAGCAGGCAGAAGTGGCGAAATCTCAGGCACTTGCCGTGACTCAGCAAAAGCAGAACGAACTCCGCAAAATTAAAGCTGAACTGGAGCAACAGGCGCGATCGGAAGAAGAACGTACTAAAGCCGCCGAAAAAGAAGCCAGAGCCAGAGCCGAACAGGAGTTGCAAACGGTGCGGGCAGAACTGGAACGGTTGCGGTTAGAAGCGGATCAAGTCTTGCCCGCCGAAGCCGACAAAGAAGCCAAAACCTTTCACGCAAAGGGTGCCGCCGCAGAACTGGCAGAGAACGCTAAAGCGGCTGCCCTCGTCAACGATATGCTGACCAAAGTCTGGCGCGAAACGGGTGTGGATGCCGCCGAAGTCTTTCTGATTCAGCAAATCGAAATGATTTTGCAGGAAGCGGCGAAAATCCCCAACCGTATGCACCTGGAGCAGATCCATGTAATCGACAACGGTGACGGCAAAGCCCTGGCAAACCTGATCAATGTTTATCCCGAAGTAGTGCGCCAGTTTCTCGATCGCGTCGATCAAACCCTGGGCATTAATGTTGCCGCAACCTTAAACCGCAGTAAATAACGAGAAATTGGAAATCAACGATGTTTGAAACGATCATTGCGCTGGCTGGAATTTTGGGACTGGGCACCGGAGCCGGATTTTTCGTGATTCGCAACCTGTATTACATTTGCCAACCCAACGAAGTACTGATCTTTGCAGGCAGTTCTCGCAAGCTGGCAGACGATCGCAAAGTCGGTTATCGCCTGGTGAAGGGTGGCAGCAGTATTCGGGTGCCCTTACTGGAACGTGCCCTGCGAATGGATTTGAGCAACATGATCATCGATCTGCGCGTCTCCAATGCCTACTCCAAAGGCGGTATTCCCCTGACCGTTGAAGGCGTTGCCAATATCAAAATTGCTGGAGAAGAACCCGCCATCCACAACGCGATCGAGCGCTTGCTGGGCAAGACTCGCGACGAAATTGAGCAAATGGCAAAGGAAACATTGGAAGGCAATTTGCGCGGCGTACTGGCCAGTCTTACCCCAGAGCAAATCAACGAAGACAAAATTGCCTTTGCCAGAAGCCTACTGGATGAAGCCGAGGAAGACCTGGAAAAACTGGGTTTGGTGTTGGATACGCTTCAGGTGCAAAATATTTCTGATGATGTCCGCTATCTCGACTCGATTGGGCGCAAACAACAGGCTGATATGCTGCGAGATGCCCGGATTGCCGAAGCCAAAGCGCGATCGGAATCCACCATCCAAACCGCCGAGAACGAGAAAATTACTGCCCTTAGTCGCCTCGATCGCGACATCAAAATTGCCACTGCCGATGCCGATCGCCGCGTTAAAGATACTCTCACCAAGCGGGAAGCCGTGGTTGCCGAAGCAATCGCCGAAATTGCCTCTCAACTAGCGCGAATTCAAGCTGAGGTGCCCGTACAGCAAGAGCGGATCAAACAGGTGGAGCAGCAACTCCAGGCAGATGTGATTGCTCCGGCAGAAGCCCAATGTAAGCAAGCGATCGCTCAGGCCCAGGGGAATGCCGCCAAAATCATTGAAGATGGGCGAGCCAGAGCCGATGGCACCCTCCGCCTTGCCGAATCCTGGCGAGCCGCCGGACCCAACGCCCGTGATATTTACCTGCTGCAACGGCTGGAAACCCTGCTCAAGACCCTCACCGATGCCGTCCCAGACATTAGCGTCCAAACTGTCACCGTCGTCGATGCAAATGGCGGCACCACCGCAACCAAACTCGCCGCATTTATAGAGCAACTGCGCCAAACCACCGGGATCGATCTGTCAGAAACCATTCAAAATCTTGCTGGCTCTCAACCTAAACCCATACTGAGACAACCAGACCAAGAATAGAGGGACGCAGGTAGCAATCGACCTGCACAGTCAATATGAACTTCGTTTCTGCGTAGACTTCTTAACCAATTTAGATGCTAAACCTCTCAGAATGTGGGGCAATAACTTTGGACCTGGCAAGAAAACAATCCCTAACTGCTGCATCAATCCAAGTGCATCACCTTGCCCCCAATGCTCCACAATTCTCCCATTCTCAACTCGATCAATGTGCATGATTGACAAACTAATTTCCTTGCCTGTTGGTGGAAGACCTTGAAATTCTCCAAGATGGGTTGCTGTGAAAGTTCCACACGTCACAACGCGATCGCCTGAAACAATAACCTCATCAAAAACGTGTTGACCATGACTGAAGGCTAAATAGAACGACAGCCCAAATTGCCTGAACCCTTCTCCATCGAGTGGCTCAGGCACACCTGCTAGATGAGCAACAAAATTTGCAGCCAAAAGCTCTAGGGCTTGCTCCATTTTGCGATCGTCAAAGGCTTTATAGAACTGAAGCACGATCGCTTTATTCTGTTCAGGCAGCATACGAGATTCCATCATGAACGCTAGAAGACCCAAAAAATTGGATGGGCTACAGGATTTGCTGTTTTCTCAATGCTATTCCTCTACTGAAGAGATAGTAGAAAATCGGATCAAATTTCTCGCCAGTCCACAGAAGTTCGCTTTAAGGCTTCTCGTTTACTCAAATTCGAGAGGCGATCGCGATTGTCTCGCACAAATTCGATTACCGCTTCACTGTCTGTTTTGGCATATTCTCTCAACGCCCACCCGATCGCTTTGCGAATAAAAAACTCCTTCGATTCTGCATTCGTCGCACAGTAGCGAAATAACCGTTCAACGTCCGTTTCTTGCTTGTAATTCAACTGGTGCAAAATTGCCACTCGCCGCAACCACAGATTGTCGTAGGTACTGTAGGTATCCATCGTTGCCGCCAGTTCAGGAAACCGCAGCACTAGATCACCCACAATCCGCGACGCGATCGCATCCACCGTATCCCACCAGGAGTGTGTCACCACCAATTGCTCCACTGTAGGCATTGCCGCGATCGTCAACTGCTTGCCAAACTTGCTCAGCAAATTCACCGCAAAGTAGTGATATTCTCGCTGATCTTGCTCATACAGCAATAACGCCGCCTGCTCTAACCACGCCTGATCCACAAAGGGCTTCAGGTGTGGGAAAATATGCTTCGCAATCTGCCCCTGTTCCGGCGCTTGGATTCCCCAAAACGGAAACCGATTTTGCATATACGCGGCCATCGCGATCGCCTTCTCTGGATTCCGTCGCCTCTCAAACTCCTTCGTCACCCACTCCACCAACGCCTCCGGCTTCATCTCCCCATCCTCCCCATCTCCCCCATTCCCCGCGCCCTATTCTCTAACTCCCTATGCCCCAACCCGCCGTATTCATGGATCGCGATGGTGTCCTCAACATCGAAGCAGGTTACATTCACAATGTTGAAGATCTCAACCTGATTCCCGGTGTGGCGCAGGCTGTTCGCAAACTCAACGCTCGCGGCGTGTTCTGCTGCCTTGTCTCCAACCAATCAGGACCTGCCCGTGGCTACTACCCCGCCAGCCATGTAGATGCCCTTCACGATCGCCTCTGCCGTTTGCTCAAGGAAGAAGCCGGAGCACACCTGGATGCGCTCTACTACTGCCCCTACCTGAGCGCCCCCGAAGGCGGCACCGATCCTGACTACACCCGCTGGAGCGCCTGGCGCAAACCCAATACCGGAATGCTCGTCGCTGCCGCCTGGGATCATGACCTGGACATTTCCCGCAGCTTTATGATTGGCGACAAAGCAACCGATGTCGATATGGCACACAACGCCGGTTGCACAGGGATTCTCGTAACAACAGGCTACGGCGAACAAGTCCTCAGCGGCAGTTACCAGCACCATACCCAACCGGATTACATCGCTGCCGATCTTGCCGATGCCGTCGATTGGCTCCTGCACCACTCCTCCCCCACCTAACCCCATTCCCAATTACCCATTATCCATGCCCTAGCTCACGCAATATCCGGCGGAATTTCTGACGGCGGAGCCGTTTGCCCATATAGCTGCATCTGAATCAATTCCTGCAATTGCGATCGCTGAATTTCAGTTCCCACCATCGCGTTACCAGGCGTTTCAAAGAAAATCACGCTATCCACTCCTTCCATTGCCGCCATTTGAAACAGAATGTGAACCACTGGAACAGGCAACGCAATCATTTGCGGATCTTTAACAGAAACAAGACCAGACGACACATCCTTTAAGCTTGGAAATGCATAGATTACTTTTCGTTCCAGGTTTGACTCGGTGTTGTGGCTTATGATGTTAACAACCCAACTTCTATCCAGGGACTGCACCACGTAGTACTGCGGATGCCGAAGTTGAGTAGCAATATGTTTGAGAACGGGTGCGATCGCCTCAACTAGCGCTGGAGTGGTTCCATCTTGGGGGGCATTGTCAATCAAATCGCGGACTTGCTCATCTAAATTCATGGAAACTCCCATTCTTTTGCGCGGAGATTTAAGTCTTCATCCATTTAACTCAATTTTGATCTGGACGCTGGCAAGCGATCGTTGCCAAAATTGAGGAAACTTATCGTCAGAGGTATCGTCGAACGTTGAATAGTGTAGGGGAAATCTGCCAAAGCGTGGAATCCATCTTTCAACTACTGTTGAGTGAATTCAAGCTGTCTACGAGCGCTTCTGAGCAGAACTGCCGAGACGTGGCAGACCGTATTTCTAAAGAAGTGAATCGCATTTGTACCGAAAGCAAACGCATTCAATCCTCCGGAGATGCGGCATCGTGGGCATTGACCTTATCAAAACACCGACTTCAGCAATGTCTGCATTACTATAAGTTGGGTTCCGAACGCGGACGAGTGGAACTTGCCAGTACCCTCAGCGCCGTTGTCTACCGCTACATCACACCACCCCAATCTCAATCTACCTATCAGGCACGTCTTCCTCTAATTGAAGATTTTTTGCAGGGGTTTCTGGTAGAAGCTCTCAACGCTTTTCGTCGGGAAAACCAACTCCCGCCCAATTACACACCCAAAACCCTGCTACAACTGGCAGAATACATGGCATTCACAGAGCGCTACGCTAAGCGACGCATTCCCTTGCCAGGGCACCGAACTCAACAACTCATCATCCTGCGTGCCCAAACCTTTTCCCAGCAGCAGCCCATAGAAACTCCGGTGGATATTGAGCAGGCAGCCGAAGGAATGTCAGGAGACTCAGAAAATTCTTGGAATGCCGCCTCGATGCAGCAAGTGCGAGAGCAGATGGTGGCGCAAGAGCCAGAACCCGCCGAAGACACGCTCCGGCAAGCCGTCATTTCTGAACTGATCGCTTACCTGGATGAACGGAACCAGAGCGACTGTGCTGACTATTTCACTCTACGCCTGCAAGATCTTCCTGCAAGTGAGATTGAGGCAATTCTAGGACTCACCCCTCGGCAGCGAGATTATCTCCAGCAGCGATTCAAATATCACCTAATTCGGTTTGCCCTATCGCATCGCTGGGAACTGGTACACCAATGGTTAGAAGCTGACCTAGAAAAGAATTTAGGTTTAACGCTGCACCAGTGGCAATTGTTCAATGCCCAACTTGACCCCAACCAGCAGAAATTGTTGCAGCTCAAGCAAAACAAACATTCAGATAGCGAAATTGCCCAGGCTTTAGGTTGCACCATCACGCAGGTACAAAAGCAATGGTTCAAACTGTTGGAATATGCGTGGGAAATTCGTAATGGGATAGATTCCGGAGAAGGTAAGTCTACCCATGAATAGGAATCTGTACCATGAATCGTGACTCAGAAGATATCCAGAGGCGTATACTGATGCTGTTACAGGATTTGCTTCCCGCAGCGTCTTTGCCAGATGTTGAGGCGGCGAGTCGAGCGCTTGGGTGCGAGGCGACCGGACAATTTGCCCTGGAACAGCCAAATTTGCTCACACCGCGACTTATGAATTCATCAACATCCGATTTCTCTGAGTCTAACCGCTCTTTCCAAGAAGAGCCTTCCCTTGAACTTGGAGATGTACCTGTTGTGCAAGAACGTTTTCATGCCTTGTTAAAAACCCACTTACAGGGCGAAATTGAAAAGAATCCTCCGCTCTTTCCCTGGGAGACGGAGATGCTTGATTACGGCACTGAAGCCGAACCTGTGATCGAATCTGGCATTCGAGGCTGGTTACGCCACTTAAGGGCCATTAAGCTTCCAGTGTCAGCGCCTATTCCGGAGCCAGTGTTGGCAACCCTGCTTCAGCGGTGCCAGGAGGTTGTGCAGTCATCTCTGCAAGATGGTAAGAAGTTGGTCCGTGCTGTTGAGGAATTGTTTCCTGGGCAGGACGAAGCGCTTAATTACCTGACAGTAAATTTGATGATGTCGCCTAGCCGCTCTCCCAGTGCAGTGGCGGGAGAGCCAGTGATTAGTAGTTATGAGGCGGCTGCGCCTGCTCAACAAATGCTGTTGTCACTGTTGGCAGCGAAGGAAATTGTAGATGGCTTGACGCTACGGGTATCTGCCGGGCAACCCGTGGTCGATCGCCACTGGGAGACCGATGCCGGGGTTATCGTTTTGCAGGTTACCTACACACCGCAAGCCTCAATTCGAGTGCAGGGAACGCTGCCCTGTGGCGGTATGCTGGTGCTGCGAAATGGGCAACAGACCATGACCCAGCGATCTACAGCCGGCCAGTTAAGCGCAGAGCTGTTTGAGCCAGCCCCAAACCATACCTATGGGCTAGAAGTGGCATTGCAGGGGTTAGAAGCACCTTTGTTGTTTGCGATTCGGTTGGATTAGGGTGGTCTAAATCTTGTGGATGAGCGATAACGGATAAAGTGATTGCGTTTATCCTTTTTCTCGTCCCAGAATATGTCCAGTCTTTCTCCCAATGGTCAGCAGCGATCGCGTTTCTCCTGGCAAAATTTTCGCCAGCGATTGGCGGAACGACCTCTGCCTAAAACGGAAGAATCCCTGTTGCTGCGAGTATTGACTCAGGCAATGGTGATTGTCGGTATTATCGCGACCGATGTCGCTGCCGAAACTCAGATGAGCGCATGGGCAGTTCCTCTAACGATTTTGGCTGGCTACTGGAGTTGGACGCATCGCCATAAGCACAATATTGCGACCAAATTTATGATCGCTATGGGAATGCTGGTGGCGCTGGGTGCATTTTTGCTCAATTTGAGGGAACAGTTAAACGACACTCGTTTGGTGTTGGCAGAACTGTTGATTCAACTTCAGGTGTTGCATAGTTTTCATATGCCGCGCCGTCAGGATCTGGGCTACTCAATGGTAATTGGCTTGATCCTGATTGGCGTTGCCAGCACCCTCAGCCAAACGACGATCTTTGGGCTGTTTTTGTTGCTGTTTTTAGCGATCGCGCTGCCCGTATTGGTGCTGGATTATCGCTCACGATTAGATCTGGTGGGTCGAGCCTATAAAGCTCCATTCAAACGCGTGGGACTTTCTTGGAAGCGACTGGGCTTATTTTTTGGGTTGATTTTGGGCTTGGGGTTGACCCTGTTTATGGTGATGCCCCGAATTCCGGGCTACCAATTGCGTTCGTTCCCAGTTAGTGGGCAGATCAATCAAGGGTTTCAAAATAACCAGCAAATTATCAACCCTGGTTATATGCGGCAGGGCAACTCGGTAGGGGGAAGTGACGGGGAAGCCCAACAGGGACGGGGAACAGGTCCCGGAGAAATGGATCAGAACCAGTACTACGGCTTCAACACCCGCATGAATCAGAATTTGCGGGGGGCGATGAAACCGAGAATTGTGATGCGCGTGCGATCGCAGGCAGAAGGTTTCTGGCGCGTCATGGCATTCGACAAATACCTGGGGCAGGGCTGGGAACTGTCTCGTAACGATCAAACCAAAACGGTGTTGCGTCCCGCCTGGTCGTATCAATTCTTTTTGCCTGTACCCATTACGCTGTCTAAAAAGAAAGAGGTGATTCAGACCTATACGATGGTTGCCGAGTTACCTAATGTGATCCCAGCGTTGACCTATCCTAGAGAGTTATTTTTTCCCACACCCCAAGTGGCATTAGATATTGAAGGCTCCTTGCGATCGCCCCTGGGTTTATCCGAAGGGTTAACCTACACTGTGATTTCCAGTGTGCCCTACCGCGATCGCAGCCGCTTACAGCAGGCTCCCACTACCTATACGGACAAAATCCAACAGATCTACATGGATGTGCCCACCGAGATTCGCGACAAGGTGCGAAAACAAACCGAAGCACTGTTGGCAACCTCAGAAAAACCGATTACCAATGCCTACGAAAAAGCGCTGTTTCTGGCACAAGCACTCAAACAACGCTACACAATTCAGCCAGAGCTTCCCTACCTCAACCCCAAAGAAGATTTAGTTGAAGCCTTTTTGTTCAAATATCAGGGCGGTTACCCCGATCATTTTTCAACGGCGTTAACCATAATGCTGCGATCCATAGGCATCCCTGCCCGGTTAGTAGCGGGGTTCGCTCCTGGCGAGTTCAACCCCTTCACCGGACTTTATGAAGTGAGGAATACAGATGCCTATGCCATGACGGAAGTCTACTTTCCGAAATTTGGCTGGTTTGCCTTTGATCCCATCCCCGGTCACGAACTGATTCCGCCGTCCATTGAGGAAGACCAAACCTTCAGCGTGTTGCAACAGTTTTGGAAATGGGTGGCGGGTTGGCTCCCCTCCCCGGTTAGCAATTTCTTGGGGCAAGTGTTTGGCAGGCTGTTTAGTTGGGTTGGAGCAGGCATTGCTTGGATTGTTGGGCTGTTTCAGCAGGGCTGGTTCGGTTTATTTATTCTGTTGATGCTGAGCACTGGCACTGCGTTTGCAGGGTGGCTGCTGTGGAGAGTTTGGAAAGGTTGGCGCTATCAGTGGTGGTTGGCATCCCTCTCTCCCATGGAGCGCCTCTATCGGCAAATGGTGGATTGGCTTAACACTCAAGGATTTCGCAAGCGCTCAACTCAAACACCTTTTGAGTATGTGGCACAGGCGAGGGCAACTCAACCTACCTACCAAGCAGATCTGATCGAACAAATTTCTCAGGCGTATGTGCAGTGGCGATACGGAGGCAAGCCTGCCAACGTCAGCGAGGTGAAACACGCTTTGCGCGAACTGAAGAAGCGACCATCCAAGCGACCCTAATAGTCAATCCACTCGCCTAGAAAAATGCTTTGAACCGCGATCGCAATCCGCTCCAGGTCTTCATTTAACAATGGGGGCCACTCCAGTCCTGCCTGGTGTCCAGCTTCAAACTGTTGACGACTGTTGACTGTCAGTAAATGCAGCGCGGCTGCCAGATCGCGATCAAGCTGCGTAGAATCCTTCAATGCTTCAAACACTACTTTGAGTGCCAGCAAAATGGAAGTGACTTGCCCTGGAACTGGAGGAACTCCTTCTCGGAGGCGGGCAAGAAGAGTGTCGGTTGCTTGATCTGCATCTAACCCTTGAGTAATCAACAAGTTGTGAGCAGTTTGATAGTCCACAAGTACCCCTTCCATCTCGTATGCTGAGACTGCATTGCTACCGCACCATTTTATAGCGATGGTCAGTCAACTTAGGACAATAACTGCCGTCTCAACCATTGATTTGGGGAGGCTGACTGACAGCCGTTGTCCTATCAAAGATGGCAACGGCTATAGCGGGAAGGGGACAAATTGCCTTTAAAAGGAGTTGTAGTTTGTGCGGCGATCGGCAAACAAGCCCAATAAGGGACCCAGAATTGCGCCAAAGACAAAACCGCCTGCGTGCGCCCAGTAAGCAATTCCGCCACTTTGCATGCCAATATTTGTTGGAGCATTTAAGCTAACTAAGCCATAAAGTGCTTGTTGAACAAACCAAAAGCCCAGGAAAAAGATAGCTGGAATCCGAAAGGGCACCAGAACGATTCCCAGCGGCACTAAAGTCAGCACTTTGGCGTTGGGATATTTCAAGATGTAAGCTCCCATTACACCCGCGATCGCGCCACTAGCACCCAACGACGGAATCGGAGAGTAAGCGGAGAAGAACCATTGCGTCAGTGCTGCCAGTGCCCCACACGCCAGGTAAAAAATTAAATACTTGATATGTCCTAACGATTCTTCAACGTTGTTTCCAAAAATCCAGAGAAACAGCATATTTCCAGCAATATGCAAAAACCCCCCATGCAAGAACTGGGAGGTAAAAAGTGTTGCCCATTCAGGCACAGGATGAGGTGACACCGCACCAGACCAACTCGCCGTCAATTCACGCGGCACCACGGCCCAGACTCGTAAAAACTGTTCTAGTTCGGCTGGCGAGAGGCTGAGTTCATACATAAAAGCCAGGACATTGACAATAATCAGCCCATAGGTCACGTAAGGTGTAATTCGAGTTGGGTTTTCGTCTCTAATGGGAACCACGTTGACTTGTCCTTTTGAATCAACTTTCTTACATCAAGACTATAGCCAGGGAAGGAGAATATTCTGCCTTTCTCAAGAAGGATTATGCAACAAAAAATTTCCCCAAAGACTCAATCTCAGGGGAAATTGAAAAACAATAGAGATTTAGGATTCGTTACCAGCCTTTCTCAGCTTGGCTCAGCACAAACGCCGCAACATCTTCGATTTGCATTTGATTCAAGCGACTTCTAAAAGCTGGCATGGCATTTTTGCCATTGGTAACCTGAGTCTTAATCGCCTCTAAAGAATCCATCCCGTACTTTGCCAAAGCCTCCTTTTTCAAGGTTTTGCCAGAGATAATTACGTTGTTCCCACCTACATGGCAGGCTGAACAATTAGCATTAAAAATCTTGGCTCCGTTAGTGACATCTGCCGCATAAGCTGACGAACAAAAAAGTCCGAACAAGCAGGCGATCGCTAAACACAACGGAATTATCAGCTTTCTCAAGGGCTTCCCTCTTAAACACTAGAACAAAAAGGACTGAAAGCAATCAAGCAGACTACTCTGCAACCCTTGGTGATGTTTCTCAAATAACTAGAGAGAAGACCCAATCAAACCAAAGGCAAAAACAACTAGCTAAAACTGGACAACAAAAGTACTAGCTAGCCACTGTGATCTTACCAACCATGCCAGCCCCCCGGTGAGGTTCGCAGTAGTAGGAATATTCGCCTGCGGGTGCATCAGCGGGAATTTTCAACTCAAAGCTGTCACCAGGAGCCATTTCCAGCTTTTTGTGAGACAGAGAGGTTGCCAGAGCTTTGTCACCACCAGGAATAGAGGATACATCGAAAACGACGTTGTGGGGAGGAACTTTGTTGATCACCCACTTTACCGTGTCACCTGGCTTCACCGTGAGTTTTGAAGGCTCGAAAGCGAGCATTCCATTGTCTGCACCCATTTTGACAGTGAAGGTTTCGGCGGATGCGGGAGCAACGGAGATAAAGAGGCTGCCAACCACTAGCAGAACAGCAGCAAATACCAGACAAAGGCTTTTTGCAATGGAAGTAATTGATTTCATAACGTTGCCTTGCAATCTACAGCTTGCGTACAAATCAAATTCTAAGGCAATTGTGAAGATGGCGGGTGATTAAACCCGAATTTTCTTACCCCAGAAATCACGAATTCTCGAATGTTTCTGTGCCCCAACCGGGCGCTTTCTGGGCAGCCCGAAGCACGAATCCAGCGATCGCTTCCACATCTGCCGTTGCCAGCCAAGAATCTGGAAGCCGCTGACACAAAATCGCTTCCTCGCTACCGTCATAAGTCATAGGCTGACGCAGAAAGGCAACTAAACCATTGATGGTGTCGCGCTGGGGAGTAGCACCCCGGAGCGCCGCTAGAGACAATGGCACTGTTGGGTCAGGTAAGGTGGTACCGCCAACGTGACAACTTAAACAATTTTTCTCAAACAGAGCTTTTCCCTTAGACAACTCAACAGGGGTAAATAAACGCGTATTTCCCTGATCATCTAGAACTAACGGAATGGGTTCGGTCACTCTCAAGTAGCGAGTCACATAGGGATCGATCGTCGTAGCATAAGCCGGAGCACTGGAAACGACTAGCGTCAGGCAAACTGTCAAAATACACACTAGAGAATGGAGCCAAAACGAGCGACGCAGCATCTAGCAACCCCTATGTGACATCAAACCCGGCGCAGCTTAATAGTAGATTTTGCCGCCGCCCCACTTATCACCAACCACTTTGGGTTGCAGCAGAATGTGCCCAGCGATCGCCACTAAGTCGTCTTCAGTCAAGTTCCGCATTTCTGGGAAGGTATCTTTGCTCTTCAGACTGGGGTGAACTTCTGCAATGGATTGTTCTCCATCATAGCTAGTGGGGTCTTTCATATAATCCACCAGGGAAGCGATGCTGTTGCGGGGAGGGGTGGCCAGCGATAGCGCTTCTGGGTCAAGCCCAACATTAGGGTCAGTTTTGGTAATACCACCCACATGGCATTGAGCGCAGGCGTATTGAAACAGACGCTTCCCTTCCTTCACTTGCTTCAGGCTGAGAGTAATCGTGTCGCCTTCATTGTTGAGAGGAACCGTGCGGATTGCCGCATCCAGTTCCGCTGCCGTGGCGTTACCCACAAGTAGTTGAAAGGCGAAGAATACAGTGGCTACTGCAAGCCAGATGTATCTTTTGAGCATGGTTCTCCTTAGTGTGGCTTGGGTAAACAGATTGCAAAGAATATCAGGAGACTCAATATGGCTAGGCTCGACACCAGGGGTGGAACTTTGCAGGAACCCTTTTGCTTTTAGGGGTATCCCAACGGCGAGCAAACGTTTCGCTAAGCCAGGGAGTTTTTATAGAAGATTCCTAACGGATGACGAGGGATAACTTCCCTTAAAACAAGGAAACTATCCGTTGCCAATTCTGTGATATGGAAAGCTGCAAAACCCACGGTATGATTCACTATCCGACTAAACTGAGTCGTTCTGACTACAACTATCATGCCACTGAGTGCACCCTTTCCCAAGCTTTGAAAGAGATTCCCTAGTCAGATGTTGTAATGCTTAAAGGGCGTACTTCTGGCAAGTGAACTGACAAGGTTGAAGCTGCGGCAACGGGTTGGTGCAGGCGAATCAACCGCGCCAGAGTGGGCTTAAGCTGAGTTCGGGGAACAATCGCATCGACAAAACCATGCTGAAGCAAATATTCTGCGGTTTGAAAATCTTCTGGCAACTTCTCGCGCAGGGTTTGTTCAACCACTCGCCGCCCAGCAAAACCAATAGTGGCTTTGGGTTCTGCCAAAATCACATCCCCCAACATCGCGAAACTCGCCGTTACACCGCCTGTTGTGGGATGGGTGAGTACAGGAATGTAGAGTAATTTGGCAGTCTGAAGCCGCTGCAAAGCACCCGAAATTTTCGCCATCTGCATCAAGCTCAACAATCCTTCCTGCATTCGGGCACCACCTGACGCACACACTATGATGACGGGGAGGCGTTCACGGGTAGCACGCTCAATCAAGCGGGTAAGTTTCTCGCCCACGACCGACCCCATGCTACCGCCCATGAAGCGAAAATCCATTACACCCAGTGCAACGGGTAACCCATCTAGCCGACCAACACCCGTTTGCACAGAGTCCAACAGTTTAGTTTTTTCCTGCATATCGCGTAGGCGATCGCTGTAGGTTTTGCGATCTCGAAACTTTAGCGGATCCGTTGCCACCAACCCAGTATCAGTTGGCAGCCAGGTGTTAGGGTCAATTAGTTGGCGAATCCGCTCATCGCTGTAGACCCGAATATGATGTCCGCAATCCGGGCAAACCATTTGGTTGGCTTGCAAATCTTTTGTATACGTGAGGACTCCGCACGCTTCACACTTCGACCAAAGCCCATCAGCAATTTCTCGTTCTTGGCGTTCCTTACTAATCGGACCTGACTTTTGACGATTTGCAAACCAATCAAATAAAGACATGGACGTATGAATTCCTCACGAACTCGTCAACGGTTGAAGCAACACCACATTTTCGGCAGAAGATAAATGGTCGGCATCCCACTAAGACCCCGATCCAATCCATTTGGTTGCCGAATGATTATACCAATTCAGTCCCACACCTCTTGGGTGAAGATTTCCACCTATTGCCAATGGAACGGATTTACGCCTCTATTCATCGTCATTTCTGGTGCTACCACGGAAGAAATAAAACTTGCATTTTTTTGTGAAAAGTTAATGAACTTTGTGAGGAAGCACGCAGTCTCAGTTAGTTCAATTTGGGTTCGGGAACTCTAGGGGTACTGAGGCACCTGAAAATCTATGGAACCACCCAGCACCAAGCCTTTTACAGAGTTAACGCTTGATATTAATTATCAAAAATATTGTTCCACGGTTGATAGCAAACTAGGCATTGCTACGCTCGTTGGGTCTTCGGAATACAACGCAATTTCAGATGATGCTCTTAAAGATGAAGATAATGCTGGATGGATTTTAAAGTTAGAACCTTCGGTCAGCAAGGAGTGGATTGAGCGGATTCGCTGGATTCGGCTCGTGGATCGATTGGCAGAATGTGAACTGATTGGATCTAAAAAGTTAGAGTTTCAGACGTTTTTAGCGGAGTGGCAACAGCTTTTACAAACGGGACACGTTGAAATCAATGCCACTTATCAATTGGTATTACACAGTATGCGTAATAGCTGGTTCAGCGAAACAGGGCAACCCTTAGATCAGCCTTCGATTTCTGCCTGGAATCAGTATGTTTTAGCAATTGAGAAATATCACTCCACGCATCTCATTGTTGAAACGTTTGAACAGTATGAACAACTATTAACAGAATTGGCAGGGTCTTTCTTCCAAATGCTGCCTTTTTTAGCCGACAAACATCGTCCTATTGTTCGCCATTTTGGAATCGTTGATCAGTTCTATAATCATTTGCGTGACCTACAAGAAGATGCAGAGCAAGGAATTTGTTATCTTCCACTAGCCTTGTTAGATCAGTTCGGGATCTCCCGTCAAGAAATTTTGCAAAAGACTGCTCCACAAAATCCAAACTATTGCAAAATGATGCAGTTTTGGCTGGGAGGCTATCTGCCAAGACTACGTCGAAAGGCGCGCCAATTGATCACGGCTGACGATTTGCATCCGTCCTGGCAAATTCTCTGTGATTGGTCAGTTTACCGCTACCGCCGCATTGAGCAAGTGTTTCGCGAGTGCCAGTTTGATTACACCCTGTTTCCTGAGCGCTACTGGCAGCGAGTTCGGGATGAACTACCATTCATGCTGACGCAGATTCAGAATTCCCATCAGCGCCAGCCTTTTCAAGGTTCGATGGCAGCTATCTATACCTATTTGCGCGGTTGGCAAACCCTCAATATTGTTTCGCCAATTCAACCTCGATCGCAGCAGTTTTTATCTGCTGTGTAAGGCGATTAGGGCGATCGCCTTGCTCGCAATAAACTCTTGATCTCCCGTAACAAAGGCGACCCTGCTCTACTGCGTTGAGGATGGGTCAACAGTCCGTGTTGGGGACTGAACAAGAATGCCAGCGTGAAAAATCCGGCTGATACCAAAACAACCGCCGGCCCCGAAGGCAAGTTGAAGTAGTAACTGAGATACATTCCACTAACGCTGGAAACCACGCTAATTGCAGCACCTAAAATCATCATTTGATGAAGCCGTTTGACGAGCAAGTACGCTGTTGCTCCAGGAGTTACCAGTAGGGCTAAAACGAGGATGACTCCAACGACTTTGAGACTGGCAACTATTGTCAATGCAATAAGGATCATTAGCCCAAAGTTGAGCAAGTTGACAGGCAATCCGGCGGCTTGAGCACCCAACGGATCGAAAGTGTAAAACTGAAGTTCTTTGAACAGCAACACAATAATCACCACAACGATCGCGGCAATCACAACCGTCGTGATTACGTCCTCCCAACTCACGCCCAGGATATTGCCAAACAAAAAGTGATTCAGATCCACTTTGTTGTCTTTCTGAATCGTCGTAATCAGCGTGATTCCTAAGGCAAAAAAGGCAGAAAACACAATTCCCATCGCCGTGTCTTCTTTGATCGGCGATCGCGTGTGAATCAGCGCAATCAACAGGGTACTAATCACTCCGGCAATAAAGGCTCCAATAAAAATATTGGCTTCCAGCGCAAACGCCAGCGCTAAACCCGGCATCACTGAATGACTGATCGCATCTCCCAGCAACGCCAATCGTTGCACCATTAAATAGCTGCCTACTACTGCACATAAAATTCCAACCAAAACAGCCACAACCAGCGATCGCTGCATAAAGTCATACTGAAGTGGCTCTAGAAGCAGTTGGAACATAAAGGGGAAGGAGAGTCAAGGAGTAGATGGGTAGGGTAGGTGGATAGATGGGTGGGGTAGATAGGTGGGTGGGGTAGGAGAGTGATGGGGCTTCTGCCGTGAGCCTCAGCAGCTCGACTGAGGTCTCGCCGAACGTCCGAACGGTGATAGTGTTGTGCTTACTTCTGCTCCATCACTCCATCACTCACTCACTCATCCACCGCCTCGCCGCCTGAACTCCCCTTCCAGCCTTCGCACTCCGCCTAAGCTGCCATTGTCGAGAAAAAGTTCACCATACCGCCATACCCCTTGTGCATATTTTCTGGATGCAAGACGCTTTGGCGATCGCCGTAAGCAATCAGTTCGCGATTCAACAGAACCAGATCATCAAAGTGAGTAATGGCTTCACCCAAATCATGATTCACAACAATCACAGTTTTGTCGGCGTTTGCCAATTCCCGCAAAATATCAAAAATCACGGTTTCTGTTTTCTGGTCAATTCCGGTGAGGGGTTCATCCAGGCAAAAAATATCGGCTTCTTCCGCCAGGGCGCGAGCTAAGAAAACCCGTTGCTGCTGTCCACCGGAGAGTTGCCCAATGGGGCGATCGCGATAGTCTGCCATACCCACACGATCCAGGGCTGCCATTGCCACTTTACGGCTCACCGTAGAGAAGCGACGAAACCAACCTGATTTCCGCACTCTGCCCATCATCACCACATCCCATACGGTTGCAGGGTAGGTCCAATCGATTTGCGATCGCTGAGGTACATAGGCAACTCGCTCCAGTTGTTCCGTCAAGGGGCGATCGTCGTAGGTAATCGTTCCCTCAATCACAGGTACCAAGCCCAACATCGCCTTCAGCAACGTACTTTTTCCAGCACCATTGGGACCAATAATTCCGGTTAAGCGCCCAGGTTGAATCGCCAGGCTAACATCCTGCAATGCCCGCACTGTACGGTAGTGAACGGTCAAACCTTCGACCACAACCCGCCGATCAGCCATTACCTGAGCAGGCGACTTCGATTCAGACTGAGACATAGAGCCAAAAGACCGATAGGGAAGTTGGGGATTCATAGCTGTCATAACCAGACTCCAATTGTTTCAGATGCGGAGGAGGGTGTTAAAGAGCGATCGCGCAACCTTAAAAATGAAAATAAAATGAAATCTACTAATAAGGTAGCGCTAAAAATGAAAAGAAAATGAAACTAAATATGAAGATTGTCCCCCAGGGAGGTGTCTTAAACCTCCCCATGAGGACAGACTTTATACGTTACCGACGAGTACCTGCTTTGCCTGATGAAGGTGGCGTTTTGGAAGCTGTACCATTACCAGAGACTGCGATCGATGTGCCGTAGAGTCGAGGTTCCCCTGGAGGGGGAGACGGTTCTTGCCCTTGAGGTTCAGGGTTAGCAATATATTCAATCTCTCTACCATCAGGCGTGTACCTTTTGCCCAACCGCCTTCAGCACTTTCGTTGCCTTCTGAGTTATTCCAGAACTGGGATGCGGCTTCTGCTTTCTCCAGGTCACGAGGGAACTTGCTAGGAACGGGATGACTCTCCAATCCATCAGCTTCCAGTTCTTCAATTGCTCTGAGCCATTGGTGCTGGTGGAATGTATCACGACCAATCATGTAGCTGAGCGTGTCACGTACACCAGAATCACTGGTCATTTCATACAACCGCACAGCCTGTAACCGACCTTGCGATTCTGCGTGCAGGTTTGAGCGGAAGTCTGCCAGCAAGTTACCACTTGCTACGATAAAACGACCATTCCAGGGAAACCCGACACTATCCGCTGGCAACGCTCCTAAGCCAGACACAATCGCGTGCTGTGGATTCATCGCTGCCGCAAAAATATCCATCATTACTTCACTGGGTTTTTCGCCCCCCATCACGGCTCCTACGATAGGGTCTTTAGCGCCATCTTCTTGTAGCTTAATTGGTGCTTTGTCGAGCAAATGAGCCATCATGGTTGCCAGCATTTCAACGTGCCCGATTTCCTCAGTGCCAATGTCTAGCAACATATCCCGATACTTGGCAGGTCCGCGGCAATTCCATCCCTGAAACAGGTATTGCATCATTACCGTCATTTCGCCAAATACGCCACCAATCAACTCTTGAATTTTCATTGCATAGATCGGATCGGGCTTTTCAGGTGGCGTGAAACTAAGTACGGGACAAAAGTTGTAGGAATTGCAAAAAGTCGGACTGATTAGACGCAGATGGATTGAGCACCAAATAGCGCAAGTAATCGAATCCTAAGAGCGTATTTCTAAATAAATGATTAAATCACTTCCTGCTGTTCCCCTAAAC
>JACYLN010000078.1 GCA_015272515.1 Leptolyngbyaceae cyanobacterium C42_A2020_001
ACAAAACGGTAACGTTATGGCTTTTGTGGATGTACTCGCTCATCTCTGCATTTTATCTGCATTTTACGCCGCAGAGCGGCGGGGAATTGCCCCGCAGAGATTAAAACATGGTTGAGGGGCTTCAACAAAAGCAAGAACTTGCTCAACCCAATCTTGTAAAGCTGGATCACTTTCATACAACTTCGCCTTAGGAAACTCGTGCTGAAGCTGCGTAGTTAGAGTTTCTGCCTTATCACCTAAATGCGATCGCGCAAATGCCTTGAGCAGTGGCTGCAACCAGCACTAAGCCCAGCCAGCAAGGCTGAATCGCAAACCGAATCTCAATATTTTTCGCCCCTTTTTTGTCATTAGTTGGAGTCACTTCTAGCCTTGCAGTTGATTTGTTATAAAAACTACTACTTGCCTTAAAACCAGCGCCATAAATTGTTTCTATCACTGCCATTTCCTGCACTAAATCTTGCCGACTCGTTTTGCTCAATACGCTGCAATATATTCCTCAGGGGTAATGCCAACTACCTGGTTGAACAAGCGGTGAAAATGATAAAAACTCAGCCCTGCCACCTCAGCCATTGTATGCAATGACATCGGTTTTTCTCACTCTTCTCCTTCTTCAATGAGTTGACAAATTTGGGTAATGATCTCTCGTTGTTGAATTTGAAGTGAGATTATACTCGGTTTGCATCGCTATACAAGGACGAAATCTTGCTGCCAATGTTGCTACTTAGCATGATATTGGAAGACACTGGATGCCGCGACCCACTTCTGGCGGTCTAATTCTCGTTGCTTCACTAGACGACATTACAAGGAATTTTTATAGGAACTACGCGATCGCCCCGGTATTTAGATTTTATCTGTAAAGATTTTATAAAGATCCGAGAGAGAGACTTTCAGCCCATTCCGAAAACACGGTAGAACGAGCTAGGTAAAACTACATAAGCGTCTGTGGTTTGCCACAAAGCGGTAGTCGTGTCTGTTGGTGCGAGTAGCTACGGATTGGTAATAAATACTCAGTGTCAGATTCAGCCTGGAGGTTGATATAGGAAATTCTTAAGTTGCACCAGCCCGGTTAAGAGTCGGGAGAGTGTTAGCACATCCTCAGAGGGTGTGAGTCGTAAGCTGTTGATTGCTGATAAGTTGATTTCTAATAAGAAGTTACCAATGATAATTGATGCGCGATCGCTGCCACCCGATGAAGTCCTCGAAACGCACGTTTGTATTGTTGGTGCTGGACCCGCCGGAATCACTCTGGCGCGTGAGTTTGCAAATCAAAACTTTCAGGTTTGTTTGCTAGAAAGCGGTGGGCTGGAATTTGACCCAGAAACTCAGTCTCTTTCGGAGGCAACTGTGGTGGGTGACCCCTACCCGGAAGTTAGCCAAACCCGCTTACGCCAATTTGGGGGAACATCCCACTATTGGGAAGGACAGAATGGGTACAAAGAGTACGGCTTTCGGTGTTTACCCTTAGATGATATTGACTTTGAGCAACGGGATTGGTTGCCCCATAGTGGTTGGCCCTTTACAAAGACTCATCTAGAACCGTTTTATCAGCGAGCACAAACGGTTTGTAAAATTGGTCCCTATGCTTACAGTGCAGAGGATTGGGAGGACAAGCGAGCCGTAAAGCTACCATTTAAGGGCGATCGCGTAACAACAACGATCAGCCAGTATGCACCGCGCACTCCCTTCACTGAAGAGTATCGAGAAGAACTCAAGCAGGTATCCAATATCACTACGATTCTCTATGCCAACGTCGTTGCTATTGAAACAGACGAACCTACCCAAGTAGTCACCCGTTTAAAAATTGCCTGTTTACAAAATCGCCAATTTTGGTTGACCGCAAAGGTTTTCATCCTGGCAACAGGTGGACTCGAAAACGCACGCCTGTTGTTAGCTTCTAACCAACAACAACCAGCAGGGCTAGGAAATCAGAATGACGTAGTGGGTCGATACTTCATGGATCGACCGATTCTCAGTGCAAGACTTGTTCCCCTGAGCCACAAGATTTTTGATCAAACCGCCTTGTATGATATTTATCCAACGAAGGGTGTGCCAGTGATGGCGCGGGTAAAACTAACGGAAGAGGTGATGCGCCATGAGCATTTGATGAATAACGGGGCACAACTTTTTCCTAGACCCTTAGCTCATCAACGGGAAGCAACCCTGGCAATGCGATCGCTGGCCGCCTCAATTCGCAACGGTAAACCACCCCGCGATGTATTCAAGCATTTAAGTGTGGCTCTGCGTGGAGCCGACTATATTGCTGCCGCAGGATTTTGGTCCGCTGTTAGGCGTATCCCAGCGTTCCGCCGAGGTGATTGGTCATATCTGCCTCTAGAAAAACGGCGGTTTTCAGAGTTTGAAATCTTCTATCAGATTGAGCAGGCTCCCCATCCGGATAACCGTGTAGTGCTGAGTTCAGAACGCGATCGCCTCGGTCAATTTAAAGCGGAACTTCACTGGCGATTAAACCCAATCGATGTGGAGCACGCTGTTCGAGTCCAAGAAATTTGGGCAGAAGAGTTTGCCAAAGCAGGATCAGGCGAGTTGCAGTTTGCCCGAACCAAAGCAGAACTGAAGTTTGAAAAACCAGCCATGCATCATCACATGGGATCCACACGGATGCACAACGATCCTAAACAGGGCGTGGTTGATGCGAACTGTAAGGTGCATGGCATACCGAACCTGTTCATTGCTGGTAGTTCTGTCTTTCCAACGTCAGGTTATGCCAATCCAACCCTAACCATCATTGCTTTATCTCTCAGACTCGCAGATCACATTAAAACCGTGATGAATTAATCCGCGCTGGTTATGCAACGATCTCTGGACGCTCTAACGTTCACATTAAAAGGAATCTTGAAACAAGATGATGAAGATTGGTGTTGTCGGAGCTAGTGGATTTGTTGGTAATCGGGCGGTTGAAATGCTCCACGGCGGAGATACAGAGGTGCGCCCAATTGGGCGGACTGTTGCCAGCCTTGACCGGTTTGTTGCTGAAGGGTTAGACTGCCGCGTTGCCGGAGCATTTGACCAATCTGCTTTAGAAACAGCATTTGAGGGTTGCGATGTTGTGATTCATTCAATTCTGGGTAGCCCTGGCTTAATTCGGGGTAGCATCGCCCCTACTTATAAAGCCGCACAAAAGGCAGGCGTACGCCGCATCATTTATCTTAGTTCGATGATTGTTCACCGTCCGGCCCCAGCTCCGGGCACAACTGAAGCAACTCCACTAGTTGCGAACCAGCCCTACGCTGCTCATCCCGCCAAAATTGATGCCGAACGCAAGCTCATGCGGTTGCGAAAAAAAGGCGCTGTGGAGGTTGTGATTTTTAGACCCGGTATCGTGTTTGGACCAAGATCGCGGTGGGTGACTGATTTAGCAACCCAACTTTCGCAAGGAACTGCTTACTTCATCAACGAAGGGCAGGGGATCTGCAATTCAGTTTACGTTGACAACTTAATTCACGCCATGAGGCTTTCGCTTACGGCTCCAAACGCCGACGGAGAAGCATTTTTTGTCGGCGATCGCGAACTCGTTACCTGGTTCGACTTTTACCGACCATTTGCTGAAGCCTTTGGGGTTGATCCCAAGCAGATTCCACAACTTACGGCTCCGGAGTTCACTCAAAGTTGGAAACAACGAGTGATAGATCCCATTCGGAATTCAGAGCTGGTTCAAAGAACGCTCTCCACCATCCCCCATGAACTGAAACAAACAGCAAAAGCGTTTATTCCTAAAAGAGGCACTAGCTCACCAGAGCAACAACCAACCGCGATCGCAAAACCAGAGCCAGTTATAACTCAAATGATGGCAGAGTTGCAGCAGTCGCAATACAAACTTCCGTTTAGCAAAGCTGAAAAGTTTTTAGGATATGAACCAATTGTTTCCTTCGATGAAGGCTGTAATCGTTCAATCCAATGGTTAGCAAAAGAGTCTCCTTTTAACCGACTGGTTGCAACGTATGCCATTAAACAACAATCTAATTGGTAATTGGTTGTTTCCAATTACCAATTAGATTCAACCATTAACCTAAGGCATTGATCCGACGATCGCAGCAATTAGCAACTGCAATCTCTCAATATTTTTTCAATCATGAAGAAGAAGTCAAGTTTATAGCAAAAGTCAACCGCACAATCGACAGTGTTAATCAAATGTGATATTTTTTGACTGCGAGTAATAAAAAACTGCGCTCCTATTCAAATTGTTTCGGCTTAAGTCACTCTTCAGTGCTTTTCTTAGAAAGGAAAAACTTATTAGGTGGTGAACTATGGAACGGGTTAATCATTTCTTCCTCACCAAATTCAATGTTAGAAGCTTTCCAGATCTGAAGCCCGGATGTGAACCAGCCTGGTTAGAAAGAAGATTCAAACTGTTTGATCAATTCTGCTTTCCATCCGTTTGCAATCAATCCAACCAAAACTTCAAGTGGCTTGTATTCTTCGACATTGATACCCCTGAGTTGTTTAAACAGAAAATCGCCCAATATTCATCTAAATGGGAAAATTTTGTTCCTGTTTATTTAGACTGCCCATTGCCCTACGGTCAGTTCCCCGATGAAGTTAGAGCAGTTGTTCGCAACTATATTCCAGCGGACTGTGAATATCTGATCACAACCTGGCTAGACAATGACGATGCAATCCACAAAGACTATGTTCAGATGATTCAAGATAACTTCAATCATCAGGAAAGTGAAACCATCAATTTTATTTTTGGCTATCAACTTTGTGATGGCAAGCTTTACTTTGATTTTGAGGTTGCAAATCATTTCATTAGTCTAATCGAGAAGTATCGTCCTGATTCATTCAACACTTGCCTTTGCAGACCTCACAAAGAACTCTATGAAGTCTGTAACTCTGCACGAAAGATTTTATGCAAGCCTGTTTGGATAGAAGTCGTACACGGCTCAAATTATATGAACGTGTATCGAAGAGGTTTTAGAGTTCCAACTAGAAATATTTTGGATAATTTCTCGATCAAAGCTGAAACTCCAGCAGATCAAGAGAAAACGTTGCCATTCCTCATTGAACAAACGAAGATTTCTCTCTTTTTTCCATATTATTTCTTTAGAAAAGTCTTTCTCCGAATTAAGCACAATCAGCTTGATGAGTTGGGAATGAGCCGCTTTGCAGTCAAGAATTACTAACTACCTGGACTTTCATTAGCAGGAATTGAAACGCATGAAAATTCTCATTACTGGTGGAGCTGGTTTTATTGGAAAGTGGCTGATTGAAAAGCTACCGTCTAATGCCGAAGTCATAGTAGTTGACTCCCTTGATGAACAAGTTCATCGTGCATCCCCTGACTTTGCTCCTGAGATAAAAGCTCGTGCTAAATGCATTAAGGCAGACGTTCAGGAGATTGAGCATCACAAAGAAGTCATAGAAGGAACGGATGTTGTTATCCATTTGGCAGCTCAAACCGGTACTGGACAGTCCATGTATGAGATTAGTAAATATGTTCAGCATAATGCTAATGGAACTGCCAAGCTGTTAGAGCTTGTTTCATCGCTTGAGCATAAACCGCGCCGAATTATTTTATCGTCTAGCCGAGCTGTGTATGGAGATGGCGCTTACACCGATGGGACTGCTATTTGCTATCCAAAGGGACGACGTTTAGAAGATTTGCAAAAAGGCATTTGGGAGATTTGCAGCGATCGCGGTGAACCGCTCAAAGCGTTACCCATGCAAGAAGACCATTTGACTAAGCCAACATCAGTCTATGGTCTCACCAAGCTATGGCAAGAGGATCTCCTGCAAAACTATTGTGAAAGCCAAAAGATTGACCTGGTCACATTGCGGTTTCAAAACGTGTACGGCCCCAAACAAGAATTAGGCAATCCCTACACGGGAATTATCGGTATTTTTACAAACGCGATCGTTCAAGGAAACCGCCTTGAAGTTTTTGAAGATGGTTTAATGACGCGAGACTTTGTCTTTGTTGGGGATGTGGCTGAAGCTGTTGCCCAATGTGCGGTTTACACAGGTTCGCTGTCAGCAACCATGAACATTGGTACTGGGAAAGCAGTAACGCTTCTAGAAGTCATTGAAACGATTGCAGAGGTGATTGGGAAAAAAGCAGATTTTACAATTTCAGGTCGCTTCAGAGTTGGAGATATTCGGCATGCTGTTGCAGACATGAACCGTTATGAGTCATTGCTTGGGAAATGGTCGCCTACTTCGCTCAAAGACGGACTTGCTCAGTATTTGGAATGGTACTTGGGACAAAAGCCTTTGGAACAAGACACTTTACAGGCTTCCTTTAAGGAGATGGAGCAAAAAGGCTTATTGATGGCTAAACAAAGCTAAGTTCCAAAGTTACGAAAATCATGAACGTCTTACACCTGAGCACATCAGACATCGACAATGGAGGAGCGCGAGCCGCTTATCGGTTACATCAAGGACTGCGATCGCTCGGCTGTAATTCAAAGATGCTGGTGCGGGCTAAGTTCAGTTCCAGTAGTAGTGTTATTTCTGAAAAATCACCTCTGACCAAGTTATCTCCACCCCTATCTGGGTTACCGTTACGGTTCTACCCAAACCGCGATGGGGAAATGTTCTCGTCTCAATGGGTTCCTGATGTATTAACGAGCCGAGTCAAACAGTACAACCCTAGCATCATCAACCTCCACTGGATTTGCAATGGTTTCCTAAAGATTGAAACCTTAGCACAATTCCAACAGCCTATGGTTTGGACACTTCATGATATGTGGACTTTTACGGGGGGATGCCACTACAACAGGAATTGTGAACGCTATAAAGAGACCTGTGGTACTTGTCCACAACTGCACAGTAACCACTCATGGGATCTTTCTCGATGGGTGTGGCAACGAAAAGCCAAGTCTTGGCAAAACCTCAACTTGACCCTTGTTGCAACTTCGTCCTGGATGGCTGAGTGTGCCCGTTCTAGTTCTCTTTTCAAAGATCGACGTGTGGAATTAATTCCTCTGGGATTAGACACTGAAAAATACAAACCGATCAACCAGCAAGTCGCACGCGAGTTGCTAGGACTTCCCCAAAACAAGCAGTTAGTTCTTTTCGGTGCTATCAATGCAACGTCAGATGAAAGAAAAGGATTTCATCTATTGTTGCCTGCTCTGCAACATCTCAGCAGAAGTGGATGGCAGGAACAGCTAGAGTTAATTGTTTTTGGGTCTGATCAACCTGATGAACCAATTGATTTAGGGTTTAAGTCTCATTATCTGGGACGTGTTCACGATGACATTTCATTAGCGTTAATTTACTCAGCGGCGGATGTCATGGTTGTGCCTTCCGTCCAAGAGGCTTTTGGGCAAACGGCTTCTGAAGCGCTTTCATGTGGCACACCAGTCGCCGCCTTCAATGCAACTGGTGTGAAAGATATCGTTGATCACCAACAAAATGGCTATCTAGCAAAAGCCTTTGAGATTGATGATTTAGCTAAAGGCATCGCTTGGATACTCGAAGATCGAGAGCGTCACCATAAGCTTCAGCACCAAGCGCGGGAGAAAAGCTTACGAGAATTTGCGTCTGAAGTTCAAGCACGTCGTTATTTATCCTTATATGAGCAAATCTTAAAAGAGTAGCCAATAATTATTTTTACCAATTAAAGCTGTTTGAACCTTCATCCAAAAGTCAATTGCTCAACAACCAGTTCAACGAGATTTGAATCTTTTTATTAAGAATGCTAACCTTTCTAATGAGACTGAGTAGGAGCGTCGATTAATGAACTATCTGTCGAAATTTTTATATGTTATCTCGGCAAGAAAGATTGAGCTTCTATTAATCCTATTTGCATTTCTCACAATTTCGGTATTGGATGCTCTAGGTATTGGATTAGTTGGTCCATTTATTGGTTTGGCTGTGAATCCAGCCATGATTCACCAAAATGAGTTACTATCCAAAACTTATTCATTCTTAGGCATCAACAGTACAAATCAATTCATTGGGCTACTAGGACTAACGATTATCATTATTTTCTATTTCAAGTCTTATCTCTACTATCAGGTTCAACGATATGTTTTCAGGTTCTGCTTTACTCAGCAAGTTAAGTTACGACTAAGACTTCTCCGAACCTATTTATCGCTTCCTTACACCTTTCATTTAAGAACCAATTCTGCTCATCTCGTTCAAAATATCATCAACGAATCTCAAAACTTTAGCTATTCAGTCGCAATTCCACTTCTGAACTCAATCGCCAATGCTTTTGTTTTATTTGTTCTACTGCTGCTGCTTGCCAAAACAGATTTAGTAGCCACAGTCAGCATTCTGGGACTTTTAGTGATTACCTTTATTCCGTTTCACCTTGTGAGGCATCGTATTGTTCGTTGGGGCAAAGAAGGAGTTGACGCTAATACGGAGATGCTACGCATCGTTAATCACGCTGTGGGCGGGCTGAAGGAAACGCGAGTAATTGGATGTGAAAGTTACTTTGAGGCTCAGTTGGCGACTCAAGTTAATAACTTTGCCCGAGTAGCCACTCTCTTTCACATTTTTCAGATGCTTCCGCGTATTGTTATTGAGTCTCTTTTGATTACTTTTGTTGTAGGTCTTGTTTCTATATCTTTAATTTTTGAACAGCGATCGCAAAATTTGGTCTCCGTGTTAGGGATTTTTGCCATTGCCTCAATTCGCTTGTTGCCATCAGCCAGCCAGTTGATGTCCAATATGGGTGTTTTAAGAAACTTTAAGCCTACTCTCGATAAAATTTACTTTGATCTCAAGGAGCTAGAAAAACCTGAGTCTGTCCGCTACATACAACTCACCCGCGGAAAAGTGCGGGGTACGACTGGAAAAGAGTTTTCTAATCAAAGCGGTTTAAATACAAGCGTGATTCCATTCGCCAAGAAAATTACCATTGACCGTCTTAGCTATCGTTATCCCGATGCTCCTTTCAATGCTCTTAGTGATATTTCGCTAACTATTCGGAAGGGAGAGTCCATTGCTCTGATTGGTAAATCAGGAGCAGGTAAAACAACGTTGGTGGATGTTCTTTTAGGTCTATTGATTCCTCAATCAGGCGATATTCAAGTTGATGGTTCGTCAGTATACGGTTCTCTGCGATCCTGGCAAAATTTGATTGGCTACATCCCCCAATCAATTTTTCTGATTGATGACACTATTGAGAGGAACATTGCATTCGGAGTTCCTGACCACTTAATTGATCGACAGAAAGTGGAAAAGGCTATAAAGTCGGCTCAGCTTGTGGAGTTAATGCAGCAATTACCAGATGGACTTCAAACAGTTGTTGGCGAACATGGAGTTCGCTTATCTGGAGGGCAACGGCAGCGTATAGGAATTGCGCGAGCGCTTTACCACGAGCGTGAGATTTTAGTTTTAGATGAAGCGACTTCTGCTTTAGATAATGAAACAGAAAACCTGATCAGCGAAGCAATTAAGCAATTAAGTGGCACAAAAACCATGATTATTATTGCTCATCGCTTAACGACTGTTGAACATTGCGATCGCATCTATGCGATGGAAAAAGGCAGAGTTGTTAAATGCGGCAGCTATCAGGAAATCGTTTTAGGCGAGAAATCTGCTAATGCTTTACGAGCATAGCTCTTTCAATTCTCTGCTGGATGTCTTCTGTATGTCTTCGCGATTGATTGGATGACTACGGGAACCATCAGAATTAAAGTAGTAACTTTTTGTGCCAGGAACAGGTTAGTTAGAAGCGCTCTATATCCTCAAGTTTTTTAGCAACCTCAGCTCTGGCAGCTTCACCGCAGGTGCGGGGAGTTGGGAATAACTTCCCAGGGTTTGCGATCGCCTGTGGATCGAAGGCTTTCCTCACCCACTGCATCGTTTCCAAATCCATAGGGGTAAACATTTCGGGCATGTAGCAACGCTTATCAGCCCCAATTCCATGCTCCCCCGAAATACTGCCACCCACTTTTACACAGAGTTTTAGAATCTCCCCACCCAGTTCCTCAACAGTCTCTAATGCACCAGGAACAGCATTATCGTAAAGAATCAAGGGATGCAGGTTACCATCTCCAGCATGAAATACATTAGCAACCTGGTAGCCAAACTTTTGCCCCAACTGCTCAATTTCTTGCAGAACATATTCCAGCTTGGTACGAGGAATCACCCCATCTTGCACGTAGTAGTCGGGAGCCATTCTGCCCATTGCAGCAAATGCAGCCTTGCGCCCTTTCCAAAGGGTTAAACGCTCATCGGGATCAGTTGCCACGCGAACATTGCGTGCGCCATTTTGATAGCAAATTGCTTCAACCCGCTTCGTATTCTCCTGCGCTTCCACTTCCAGCCCATCCACTTCTACCAGCAAAATGGCAGCCGCATCACGGGGATAACAATTTGTCGCGACCACATCCTCAACGGCGTTAATGCTCATGTTGTCCATCATTTCCATGCCACCGGGAATAATCCCAGCACTGATAATGTCGGACACAGTCGCACCTGCTGCTTCCACACTGGTGAAATCTGCCAGCAACACCCGAATCGATTCAGGCACTTTCACCAAACGCAAGGTAATTTCTGTAGCAATGCCCAACGTTCCTTCAGAACCCACAAACAACCCAGTTAAGTCGTATCCCAGCATTTCGGGAAGGGTGCCCCCGACATCGACAACCGACCCATCGGGCAAAACCAGCTTTAAGCCAAGAACATGATTGGTGGTCACTCCGTACTTCAGGCAATGAACCCCGCCAGAGTTTTCCGCCACGTTGCCACCAATCGAGCAAATGATCTGGCTGGAGGGGTCAGGCGCGTAGAAAAAGCCAGCTCCACTCACAGCTTGCGTCACCCAACTGTTAATTACACCCGGTTGCACTACCACTCGTTGATTCTCCAGGTCAATATCGAGAATCTGCTTCATCATAGCTGTGACGATGAGAACACAGTCATCCACAGGCAACGCCCCACCCGATAAGCCTGTTCCAGAACCGCGAGCAACAAACGGAACCTGCGCTTGAGCACAAATTTTGATGATACCTGCCACCTCTTCGGTGGTTCGAGGCAAGACAACCACGGCTGGACGATTACGATAGCTAGTCAAGCCGTCGCACTCGTAGACCAACAGTTCTTCTTTACGACGTACGACATTGTTTTTGCCAACCACTGCCTCAAACTGCTGAATCAATGGTTGCCAATCGCGTGTCGTTTCTCGTTCTGGAGCCAGCATGGGGTTTACCGTTTACTCTCTGGAACTATTTTATCGTGCGGAGGTAGGGGAATCGGGTATCGGAAATGGGAATCGGGTATCGTAAGGGCAGCGCCCGCCCAGTGGAATAGGAATCGAGAATCGTAAGGAAATGTTTTTTATTTGCAAAGTCCTTTGAATCGGGTGAATAGAATGGGGAAATCGAGGGGAATTTGGAACCGCATTGGATGCAGGGAGGGTCGGTATGGGTATCGCTACAATTAACCCGGCGACTGGTGAAGTAGTGAAGACGTTTGAAGCGTTGACGGATGCGGAACTAGCGGAGAAGGTGGCGCTGGCGCAGGAGACGTTTGAGCAGTATCGAGAAACAAGTTTTGAGCAGCGATCGCACTGGTTACATGCAGCCGCAAATATCCTGGATGCTGAAAAGGAAGCCTTCGGTCAAGTGATGACGCTGGAAATGGGCAAACCGCTGAAGGCTGCGATCGCGGAAGTGGAGAAGTGCGCGATGGTTTGCCGCTTCTATGCCGACCATGCGGCTGAATTTCTCAAGGATGTTCCGGGACAAACCGATGCCAGCAAAAGCTTTGTGCGCTATCAACCGTTGGGCGTGGTGCTGGCAGTGATGCCGTGGAATTTTCCCTTCTGGCAAGTGTTCCGCTTTGCGGCTCCAGCGTTGATGGCTGGCAATGTGGGGTTGCTAAAACACGCCTCCAATGTGCCGCAATCAGCCCTAGCGATTGAAGACATTTTGCTCCAGGCAGGATTCCCACAAGGGGCATTTCAAACGCTGCTCATTGGTGCGAACAAGGTGGCACCGTTAATGGAAGATCCACGAATTAAAGCAGCAACCTTGACCGGAAGCGAACCAGCCGGAGCCAGTTTGGCAGCAGCAGCGGGGACTCAAATTAAAAAAGTGGTGCTGGAATTGGGCGGCAGCGATCCATTTATTGTCATGCCCAGCGCGGATCTGGAGGCAGCAGTTTCGACAGCGGTCACTGCCCGCATGATTAACAATGGACAGTCGTGCATTGCAGCAAAGCGGTTTATTGTGGCAGACGCGATCGCCGATGAGTTTGAAGCCAAGCTTTTGGCAAAATACAAAGAGCTAAAAGTGGGTGACCCAATGTTGCCGGATACGGATATTGGTCCCCTGGCAACGCCCGCCATTTTGCAGGATATCGTGCAGCAGGTGGAGGCGATCGCCCAGGAAGGAGCCAAAATCCTGATCGGTGGCGCACGCCCAGAACGTCCTGGAAATTACTATCTGCCTACCATCGTTACGAGTATCCCTGACGACAGCAAACTGGGCAAAGAAGAGTTTTTTGGTCCAGTCGCGCTGCTATTTCGCGTGGGAGATAGCGACGCAGCCATTCGTTTAGCCAATGGCACTCCCTTTGGGCTTGGCTCCAGTGCCTGGACAAACGATCCGGCTGAACAGGAGCGGTTTATTAACGAAATTGAAGCGGGATGCGTTTTCATCAACAGCATGGTCAAGTCTGACCCCCGCTTGCCCTTTGGCGGCATCAAGCGATCAGGCTTCGGTCGCGAACTCGGCATCCAGGGGATTCAAGAATTTGTCAACATCAAAACTGTTTGGGTGAAGTAGGAGTCAGAAAACAGGCTTCGCTCTGAGGCTCTGCCCGAAGGGAGTCAGGAGTCAGCAGTTTGAGAAAGAGTTAGTAAACTTCGTCATGAGTTCCAATATCGAGCAATACAATAACTTCGCCGCCTACTTCTGCGTCTTCTTCAATGGAAAAAACAATTCGGCAATCATAGCCGCAAGAGCACGCTTGAAGCCCTTCAAGTTTACCGCTCAGTTTGTGGCTCCCCAAGCTTGGGGCAAACACATCTACTTCCTATCTGTTGGAGGGTAGTTTCAATCCGTTGTTGAAGATCAGGGTTGTGTTTGATAAACTTGCGGAAAGCCCTCTTGAACTTGGAAGTTAGAACTAAAGGTTTCATACCTCTGGTTCGTGCAAGGACTGACGTAGGGCTACTACAATCACAGCTTCGGATGATTGACGTTGGAATTTACCAGCTCGAAAATCATCCAAAGATTGTTGAGCATCCGAGGCTATCTCTGAGCGAGTTAAACAAGACATTCTGTAGGACTGAGTAAACTTGTAGCGTTCATCACTCGTCCTCATTTTACGCTGGCACTCCTGATTTCGTCACTTGCCTATTGACAGGTCGAACGATCGCTTACTTTTCCACACGCGATAACCTTGCCAACCGAGGACTCCAATCAGCAGCGGCACAAGAATGATCGCCAGCTTTGGCAGCACCAGCGCCAGAGTTGAGAGAGCGATCGCCCCCAGAACTTCCAGAGTTGCCACGATGAAATTGCCAAATCCACCTGTCGTCAACGTTGAGGTAGCCCGCGTACCACCTGCCAGTGTTTTAGCTGCGGCTGCGGCTCCACCCCCGGCAACGATCGCCAAACTCCATTGCAAAAATGGATCAAGTGGATCAAGATGGCTGGTAAATGAAGCTGTGATTAAAGTTCCAGCAATAATGGAGGCTGGAACTTTAATCACATCCAACAGATGATCAAACCAGGGAATGTAGAATGCCAGGATTTCTAGTAATAAACCCACTGCCAGAGCTTCTAAAGCAGGGAAGGAATTGAGCCACTGCATCTCTGGTGAGATAGGAAAATGACCAAACACAGACGCAAGACTTAAGGCAAGAAACGGCACCAACAGCCGAAACCCAGCCGCTGCGCTTAAACCAATGCCAATCACAAGACTAATCAACGTTTCCATTTTGTTGGGATGAGAGATGTCCTCTCATTCAAATTCCGACAATTTCATCATCCCAACTTGTCCAATGGGCAACCAGACCAGCTTCTACGGCTTTTTGGGGGAGTTTCCCGCCTCATCCAGGTGGATGACTTTAGCAACCACCCTCTTCCATAAACTGGACGAGATCACCCCGCACCCAGCCTTCTACACCAGAGGGAAAACGCACAAACTGCCAAACATACCCATCGCTGCTAGTCTTTTGGGTTAAACGCTGCACAATGTCCCCTTCCAGCCCAAAGTGAGGAGAAGAGGCATTGATGGAAGGAGCCGATCGCACGTTGATCCGCTGGCGAGAGGACGCAGACGGCGATCGACCATCTTTACCCAAGAGCATCCCATACTTCGCCATGCCTTCGTTGTAGCGCACAAAATCGCCCCGCACCCAGCCCTTCGCACCGGATGAGAACTTGACATAGTTCCAGCTATACTGATCGCCACCAATCACAGAACTCATGACCTCAATGCGATCGCCCACAATCCCATAGTGGGGAGAAGAAGAAGCCGTAGTGGGAGCCGACCGCACATTGATTCGGCTACCCGGCTCTTGAGCCATGAGAGTTGCAGGGCGGGCAAACGAGGGCAATGCCACACTCAAGGAAGCAACCGTTGTGGCGATCACAGACAAAAATACTTGATTCAAGTGCATAGCGACAATTCTCAGGATTAGCGACGACTTTCAGGAAGTGATGTAGGTGACTCCACGCTGGCAATCCTGCATTCCCGACAAGACCCATTCCTTAGAAGAAATAATTCGTGGGCTTCCTGGTCAATCTCTCTCCGGAGCCGTCCACTCTCCGCGCTGCCCAGTAGAATGAGATTGAGATTTGTATCAAATCGGGGGGAGTATGGCTCCTGCGGTGTTAATTGAAAACCTGCAAAAACGCTATGGTTCAGTGGAAGCGGTCAAAGACGTGTCGCTACACATTGAATCAGGAGAAATTTTTGGGCTGTTGGGTCCCAACGGGGCAGGCAAAACCACAACCATTCGTTGCCTCTGCACTCTGGCAGAACCCGACGCTGGCAAAATTGAGGTATCTGGAATTTCGGTCACCGAAAATCCCAAATTGGCGCGGCAACACCTGGGATATGTGGCACAAGAAATCGCCTTAGACAAAGTGCTGACCGGGCGAGAATTATTGGAACTACAGGCTTCGCTCTACCATCTGCCGCGATCGCTGGCAAAAGAGCGGATCGAAATTGTCCTGGATCAGCTTGGACTGCAAGACTACAGCGATCAAAAGATCGGCACTTATTCTGGTGGTTTGAAAAAACGGCTCGACCTGGCGGCTGGATTGCTTCACCAACCGCAAGTACTGGTGCTGGATGAACCCACCGTTGGTTTAGATATCGAAAGCCGTTACACCGTCTGGAGTTTCCTGCGCCAAATTCGCGAAGCCGGAACCACCGTGCTGATTACCAGCCACTACCTGGAAGAAATCGATATGTTGGCGGATCAGGTCGCGATCATCGATCAGGGTCGAGTGATTGCTTCTGGCACTCCGTCGCAGTTGAAAGACAAAGTAGGCGGCGATCGCATCACGCTTCGCATTCGTGAATTTACCCCCAACGATGAAGCTGAGCGAGCCAAATCTCTTCTAGAATCCGTCCCTGCGGTGCAAGAAGTGATCATCAACTCTGCTCAAGGCAACTCATTGAATCTGGTTGTTTCTGCTCAAAGCGATGCCCTCTCAACCGTGCAACGCGCGCTCCAAGATGCGGGACTGCCCACCTTCGGCATTGCCCAATCACGTCCCAGCCTGGATGATGTTTACCTTGCCGCCACCGGACGCACCCTGCTCGATGCCGACCTCGCCGCCGCTGCCACCCGCGACGAAAAAGCCGAACGCAAAAAGCAGATGCGGTAGAGTTGAATGAAGTTACCCAATCCTGAAAAAGCTGTTATTGATTATCAAAAGCTTGCCGGTTATTGTCTCAATCCAAATCATGCAGATGGCAAACACAAAGCTTATGTTTTTCAATCGGTTCTAGGGATTGGGTTAGCGAGGTAGACGAACTGAAACAGGCTTTATTAAACGCAGTTCAACAGTATGAAGCCACACTCGATAAAGCAAATTAATATGGACAGAAATACATTGTGGATTTTCTACTGACTAGAAATGAAAAGCAAGCAATCGTTCGGAGCGTGTGGATCGTTTGGTACGAGGAGGATTTGCCTCGTTTAGTAAGCTGCTACGTGCGATAAGGGAGATGATTATGAAACGTCAAATTCAATTATTAGATGTAGTGGCGCTATTAGAAGATCGTCAAGATTTGGGGCTTTTGAGAGGGCAAGTTGGAACAGTTGTAGAAGTTTACGAACCTGAAGTTTTTGAAGTTGAGTTCAACGATGTTCATGGACAACCCTACAGTTCAGAAGAGTTGGGTAGTGATGAGTTAATGTTGTTACGTCATCAACTAACACCTCAAAGCAATTCCTCATCTCAAGATGAGGAAAGTAATTCAACAGACGGTTTCTTTAACTTGATTCGTAGAATTAGAAGAAGACCGTCAATGTATTTAGGCAAACCTTCTATCAGTAATCTTAGTTCGTTTTTAGCAGGGTATATATTAGCTCGACGTGAGTTGAAGCTACCCCAAACTTTTGAAGAAGAGCAATTTATAGAATTCCAATCCTGGGTTCAAAAGGAATTTAGAATTTCTTCAAGCCAAGCTTGGGATAAGATTATTCTCTTTTTTTCTGAGGATGAGAATAGTGCATTGATCAACTTTTTCAGGTTGTTTGACAAGTTTTTAAATTCGAGACCGCTTACAGTAAACGACGAACTAACACCAGTGATCTCAAATCTTGAGGCTTCAGCTACAGAAAGAGCTACTCAGTCAACTCAGATAATATTGGATTTGGGGCAAGGAGGAGTTCCTAAAAAAGTAAAGTCCCCTAAACTTGCAGACGTAGAGTGATAGATAGTTTTTCTTCTTCAAAGTTTTCAAGGTAATCCTTTTTTCGGAAGTTAACAAAATCATTCCCTAGCAAAACTGTTTATCTACTATGAGTACTACTGTTACCTCTTCTCAACTAAGTGAAAAAGCTACTGGGCAACTAGCACCGACTTCTAACTTGATCGCCGATTTTTTGCAAGAAACAATCGCCCTAACTCGGCGATTATTTATTCAGCTTCAGCGTCGCCCATCTACGCTGGCAGCGGGAATTATTCAACCCTTAATGTGGCTGATTTTGTTTGGAGCACTGTTTCAAAATGCACCCGAAGGGTTGTTTGGCAGTGGTATTAACTACGGTCGGTTTATTGGGGCAGGCATCATTGTGTTTACGGCATTTGGTGGTGCATTGAATGCCGGGTTGCCCGTGATGTTCGATCGCGAATTTGGCTTTCTAAACCGACTGCTGGTGGCACCTCTCGTTTCCCGTTACTCGATTGTGATGGCATCAGCAATTTTCATTACCACCTTGAGTTTGATTCAAACCGTGGCGATCGTGGTGATGAGTGCCTTTCTAGGAGCCGGATTGCCGAATGCGTCTGGGCTGGCATTAGTAACGTTCATTGTGCTGTTGCTGGTGTTGGGTGTCACTGCCTTAAGTCTAGGACTGGCGTTTTCGTTACCCGGCCACATTGAGCTAATTGCCGTCATTTTTGTGACGAACCTGCCGTTGCTCTTTGCCAGTACGGCGCTGGTACCGCTTGCCTTTATGCCAACCTGGTTGCAATGGGTCGCTAGCTTGAATCCACTCAGTTACGCGATCGAGCCAATTCGTTACGTCTACCTGCACAATGATTGGTCGCTTGGCAGCGTTGTGATGCAGGCTCCCTTTGGCGAAGTCACTTTAGGAGCAGCGTTGCTTGTATTGGTGGGATTTTGTGCTGTGGCGCTTCTCAGCATCCAACCCCGATTACGCCGAGCCTTTGCCTGAGTTTACGGCACGGGAGCTGATACAACCCCTTTCGCTTCCAGGTATGCCGCCACTCTCAACGCTAGCGCTTCATTGTAAGGAGCCGCAATTACCTGCACCCCTAATGGCAGTTTTCCCGGACGCTGCACCGGGACGTTGATGATTGGCAGCCCAATAAACGAGAGCGGTTGAGCAAACAAGCCAATGTTGGGACGAAGCAACACTTCTACCCCATTCAGCACCAGTGTTTGTTGTCCGATTGGGGGCGCAACGCAGGGCGTGGTGGGTGCCAGAATAATATCCACCTGAGTGAACAGTTCTCGGACGCGATCGCGATACCAGGCACGAAACTTCTGCGCCTGCAAATACCAGCTCGCCGGAACCAACGCCCCTGCCAGAAAGCGATCGCGTGTTGCAAAATCAAAATCTTGAGGACGCTGCCGCAAATCCTCCAAATGCAGATTGCTTCCTTCGGAGGCAGTAATCACGAACGCTGCGGCTCGTGCTCGATGCGCCTCTGGAATCGTGACATACTGAGTGGCATCTAGCGCTTTGGCAACGGTGGCAACTGCTTCTAGCGCTTCTGATTCTGCACTTTTGGCAAAATAGTCATCGGCGATCGCAATCCGTAAGCCCTCAATCCCCTTCACCAACTCTGGCAAACAGGGTTGAGGTGGACGCTTAGTACACACCGGATCATCTGGGTCAGTACCTTGCAGCACATCGAAAATTAGGGCAATATCGCGCACGGAGCGAGCAAAGGGACCTAGATGATCCAGACTGCCCACGAACGGATAGGTTCTGGCACGAGACAGCCGTCCATAAGTGGGTTTGAGTCCAAAAATGCCGCAAAACGCCGAGGGAACTCGGATAGAGCCGTTAGTATCTGAGCCGAGGGAGAGGGGCACCATGCCAGAAGCCACCGCGGCAACTGAGCCACCGGATGAACCACCTGTAATCCGAGTTGGGTCGTGAGGGTTGCGACTGGGACCATAATGGCTGTTTTCAGTCACAAACCCATAGGCGTACTCATCCATATTTTGAGCACCGACAAGAATTGCTCCCGCCTGCTTCAAACGAGTCACTAAAGTAGCATCCTGGGTTGCGGGAGGATGTTCGGCATTGATTTTGGAACCTGCCAGGGTAGTTACACCTGCAATATCGAACAAATCTTTCACGCCAAACGGCACACCTGCCAGCGGTCCGGGTTCCTGCCCCCGGGCGATCGCACCATCTAGCACCTCTGCTTCCGCTAACGCCTGATCTGCCAATACTGTTGTGAAGCAGTTGAGCAACGGGTTCTTCTCAGCAATGCAGGCTAAGGCAGCAGCAACCACCGATTTAGCAGTTACTTCTTGGTTACGAACACTGTGGGAAACGCTGGTGGCATCGGGGTAGGAGGGCATGGCAAGTGGAATGGGGGAATAGGTGATGGGAATGGGGGGATGGGTAGGTGGGTAGGATGGGTAGATGGAGTTGATTGGTTGATGGAATAGATGGGTTGATGGTGCTGTGTTGACTTCTGCTCCTTCACTCCCTCACTCATCCACTCACCCACTCCCTTCCTCACCTCCGACCTTCTACTCAGGCTCAAAGACCGGGGCAATTTCAGTTTCTTCCGGCAGGGAAAATTCCAACACGAGTTGAGCGATCGCCGCGATGCGCTCAAAGTTCTCAACCACGCTCTGATGATACTCAGCAGGAATGGGTAAACCTACTATGGCGGCAGCTTGATCAACATATTCAGCAAAATTGGCAGTGGATGTGGTCATGCAGCCTCCTGTTGTGCTTGACGATCTCGCTCGGCAATGTAGGCTCTCCAGCCACCGTAAGCAGTAATGTCTTTCTGCCCTTCACAGAGGATGGCTTCACCCAACACGCCCAAAACTTCCTCTCCATCGGCAAGCTTAACCTTGCCAATACATAATCCAGGCGGTTCCAGTCTAAGTAAGGTTGCAAACCCTTCCACTGGAACTGCCCAAATCTCTACCACGATCTCTCTCCCATTGTGAGCAACTCGCTGCATTGCGGGATGGCGATCGCTAATTGACCAAAGTCGATAAGTTGGCTCAGTCAACGCTTCTCGAACAAAGGTCGCGTTGACTTGATGCATATTGCCATTCAGTTCCAAGCCACGCATCAAGGTGCCGTTTACAGCAAGATGAACAACGTTCATGGATTCCAAAACGATTCAACCTAGTTAGTTTCAACTGATTGAACCACATTTTGCTGTATCAAGCACATCGGGACCATACTCATCCACTGCAACTTTCTTTTATTAGGCTGCAATGCCTGAATGGTTCCAGCGCTGAGTGGTTTCGGCAATTCGCTGTCCATAGTTCTGTGCCGTTAAGCGATCGCCCGACTCCAAGGCTGGCTCTTCTCCGCTCGCTCCCATTGGACTCTGTCCCATAATGCCTAAAAACGAGCCAAGCCGATTCAGTCCATCCTGTTTTCCAAAGTACTGACTCGGCAAATCGCCTGCACCCACCCAAATCATGCTATGTTGCGCGGCATTAACTGCCAAGTACAACAGCGTTCCCTGTTTATCTCCACTTAATGAACTGGAGTGAGTGAATCCACCTGCAATCTTATCCTTCCATTGCTGAGCAAACCAGGCTTGGCTGGCAGCATCTAAAAAGGCTTTGAATTGTGCTGCGACACCACCCATGTAAGTCGGAGATCCGAATACGATCGCATCAGCTTGATTGAGCGTATTCAGAATTGCAGCATCCTGCCAACGTCCATTCACAATTTGTTCACCTGTAATTCGCAACAACTTCACATCAGCACCAGCAGTTGAGGCTCCTTCCGCTACAGCCTGAGCCATTAAGTGAGTGTGACCAGAGCCAGAAAAGTACACAATCGCAACGGATGTCATAAACCCTCGGCGCGTCAGAATCTTGCTTACGAAGTAGATACTAAAAGTTCCTAGTTACTAAAGTAAAGTAGGAACTCTATAGTAACTAGTAGACACTTTTTGGTAACTAGCAATGGCTCGCCCATGTAATGATCCACAACCTTGCCCCGTCAGCATACTGATGGGGGTTTTGTCAGGACCCTGGACGATGTATCTTCTGTGGGTTTTGTCTACCAATGGCCCGACTCGTTTCGGAGCCTTAAAACGTCAGATTGATGGGATTTCCACCAAAGTATTAACGGAACGACTGCGAATGCTGGAACAGGAAAAAATCCTTTACCGCCATTACAAACCAACCGTTCCTCCTCAGGTAACCTATGGTTTGACTGAACGAGGCTTAGAACTAGTTGGGATTCTTGACCAGTTAAACGATCTGGCAAGCCGCTGGTATGGAAATACGCTCGCTATCGCTAAATCCTCCGGAGATGCTGAACAAGAGCCTGCAATCCCAAGCGATAACTTTCAGCGCCAAAGCCGCTAATTTGCCCGATCGCAACGGGGGCGATGTAGGAATGGTGACGGAATTCTTCGCGTCGATAAATATTGCTGAGATGCACTTCAACCGTCGGAATGTTAACTGCCGCGATCGCATCTCGAATTGCCACGCTGGTATGAGTGTAGGCACCTGCATTAATCAAGATGCCATCATGTACACCCAACGCTGCGTGAATGTGATCTACCAGGATGCCTTCATGATTTGATTGCAGGCAAAAAACCTCAGCTTGAAGGGTGTCCGCGTCCTGCTTCAAGAGAGAGTCAATTTCTTGCAAAGGCAAAGAGCCGTAAACACCTGGCTCACGCTTTCCCAGGAGGTTTAAGTTCGGTCCATGCAGAACAAGAATGCTGACCAACTTAGAACTACCGCTCAATGAATCAATGAGTTCTTAGCGGCGTTGTGGGTCATTCACAGGAATTGGAATTGGCTCAGGTTCGGGCTGCACCTCTGGACCTAACAGCACGTCAATCAACTTTCTAGCCCATTCCTTGAGTTTCTCAAGCACCTTTTCCAGGTAGTCCATTGAAAAAATAGCTCCTTATCAAAGCGTGGCCTTCAGATGTGGGGGCAGCGTATTAACCCTTTATCCGAACCAGGGTTTGAATCATATATAGAAATTGTACCCAAATTATCAAATCAGGCATAGCGATCGTCCGGATAAGTTTAAGATTTGGTCAGCAAAAGCTCACGACGAAGTTGATCAAGGGCGGAGCAAGCGCTGAGGTGGCGTACCCAATCACGTCCCCGTTCTGCTCCAAAGCGGAATTCTACGCTTTTCACTATGCCATTCCCGGCTAAACCGATGTAAACCAACCCCACGGGTTTCTCAGAGTTGCCGCCTGTTGGTCCCGCCACACCTGTGATGCTAAGTCCCCAAGTCGTCTTGAGGCGATCGCGCACCCCCACCGCCATTTGCTGAGCAACCTCGCGACTGACAGCACCATGCTTTGCTAAATCTTCGGGACTGACTCCCAACAACCCCATTTTTACTGAGTTGTCATAAGAAATTACGCCGCCCCAGAAGTAGCTGGAACTGCCAGAAATAGACGTTAACATCGCTCCCAATCCGCCGCCTGTGCAAGATTCAGCGACAGCAAGGGTGTTTTTGCGTTCCTGGAGTAGTTGCCCCACAACAGATGCCAGCGAATCATCATCTACTCCGTAACAATCTAATCCGCCAATGGCACGAAGTTGTTGTTCGATGGGAGCAATCATTGTTTGTGCAGCGGCTTCTGATTCGGCCAGGGCTGAGACCCGTAGCTTTACCTCACCCAAATTGGCGTAGGGAGCGACTGTTGGATTTGACAAATCAAAAAAAGGCGCGACTTTTTCCGCCAGTGCAGACTCCGAAATTCCCCAAAATCTTAGCAACCGACTATAAACCGTTTTCTGCACCCATCCGGTTTGCTTCAGGTAGGGAACGGCGACATCCCGCCACATTAACCTCATTTCGGCTGGAACACCCGGAAAGGTAAGAATGGTGACATCGGGACGCGGTTGCCAGATGATGCCTGGAGCGCTACCGCTGGTGTTGGTCAAAACCTTCGCGTCTTGTGGTAGCAATGCCTGCTTGCAATTGTTAGCAGGCATCTCTCGCCCGCGTCGCGCAAATTTTTGAGTAATGTCTTCGAGAATTTCTGGATGCTCAACTAAGGGCACTCCAAAGCAGGCAGCTAAGGTTTCGTGGGTCAGGTCATCTGGAGTGGGACCTAATCCACCCGTAAAAATCAGAAGATTGGCGCGATCGCAGGCAGTCCGCACCACTCGTTGAATCCGCTCTGGGTTGTCTCCTACCACTGACTGATAGTAATGAGCAATTCCCAATGCGGCTAACTCCTGCGCCAAAAACTGAGCATTGCTATTGAGAATATCCCCCAACAGCAACTCCGTTCCCACACAAATAATTTCGGCGACAGCAGTCATGTCAGGATTGCTTGGCAGTCTTCCAAACCTGCCATCCAGTAAAGCTCAGAAGCACCGTTGCCCCGATTGCGTACCCCCATCCACTCGGCATATTGGAAACTGCCAGGGCTAAAGTTCCCGCCCAGAGAGTGAGTGAGTAGATAAACAGTACTGCCAATCGCTGGGAGAGACCAGCTTGTAGCAACCGATGGTGCAGATGGCGTTTATCAGCCGCGAAGGGAGATTTACCTCGACGCAAGCGATCAACCACAACCGTAAAGATATCGAGGATCGGCACGGCTAGAATCAGGTACGGCAGTAACACGGCAACCGTGGTAACTGACTTAACCAAGCCGATAATCCCAACGCCGGCGAGAATGAAGCCCATAAAGTAAGCGCCGCCGTCTCCCATGAAAATTTGGGCAGGGTTAAAGTTGTAGCGCAAGAAGCCTAAACACGCGCCTGAAAGTGCCGCCGCAATCAATGCTGCCGCGGGCTGGTTCATAAATAGCGTGACCACCAGCATCACCGCGGCTGCGATACCCGAAACGCCTGCTGCCAAGCCATCTAACCCATCAATCATGTTGATGGCATTGGCCATGCCAACCAACCAAATGACGGTGATGGGGAGGCTAATCCAATCTTGTAGAGAAATTAAACCGATGCCTGGAATGGTCAGAAAGTCGATTTGCACTCCCGCTTGCCAAACAGCGGCTGCGACTAATAGCTGAGCCACGAGACGAGTCAGGGCGGGTAAAGTTAAAATATCGTCTGCCAACCCAATCAGGAAGAAGGCAAGTCCACCAACCACAACCCCCCAAAGTTCATACTCTTTCTGAGGTGTTTGAATGCCAAATCCCCCTGTCCACCAAACGACCAGCAAAGCTGCGATCGTGCCAACAAAAATAGCAACCCCTCCCAGACGCACCATAGGACGACTATGAATCTTCCGTCCGCCTGGGCGATCAACTAATCCTCGCTTTAAACCAAACTTTTTAACGCGAGGTGTAGCCCACAGAACAGTGAGTGCGGCAACGACGAAGGCAGTTAGGTGATACCAATAGTGAGTAGTCATCAGAAGATGCGAGTCGTGGAAAGCGACAGGAAGAGTCTACTTCATTTCAGATAATAGTTGGCAAAGAATTGTTAATATCTCCTATTTTTTTACTTCTATTGTTGGAGTTTTTTGAATCTTCACGCCAAAGTGGCTGAAATCCCTAGTGCTAGGGCGATCGCTAGCCTGTTGGCGAATTCTTTTGAATTTCTAATCGAATCAAGAAATTATCATACGATCAACCTATTAGAATAAGGGATCCGATCAAATTTTTGCGATTATAGCCGTAGCCATCTGTAACGGGGCTATGGCGAGTCAGAACGCCTACCCAGCATTGGCTTTGCCACTTTTTCCTGTCCTAAGCGTTCTGACCAAAGCTATAAATTGCGCTATTAAAAAGGGATGCTGAATGGCAGCATCCCCTGAAGAATTGAATTGCTGTAACCTACGCAAACGCAGGAACTGGAATTTGCAGATGGG
>JACYLN010000046.1 GCA_015272515.1 Leptolyngbyaceae cyanobacterium C42_A2020_001
AATCCAGTCACTTCAGAACTTTCAGCAGTTCGATAGTCCTAACCTATAGCAGTACCGCTATAGCAAGGCGATCGCTCCAATAAAACAGTGCTATTCTGTGTCGATAATCAAACCTGATTGTTGAAAGACAATGACCCAAAGTGGAGAAAACGATAGTCGGCTCGATCGCATTGAAGCCATCCTGTTAGACCTGGCAGTAGCAAGCGTTCGGCATGATAATGCTATCAGCAGGCATGATCAGGAATTCAGCCGCATCAGTAACACCTTGCAGGAGCTTGCCGAAGCACAAAAACGAACTGAGGAACAACAACAGGCAAACGCTCAACAAATTGCACAGAATCAGCAAGCGATCGCTCAACTCACGGCTGAACAGCAACTCAGCAGGCAAGACATTAATACCTTGACTGCCAGCATTCAGGATCTCAGAAATCTGGTCGCTGATTACCTTCAGCGGCGTTCATAACACTGTAAACAAACTTCAGCTTCTGTAGGGCGGGTCTCGCTTTGCTAGACCCATACGGCATTTCTACGGCAATTCTATAAAGTTGGATTCTTATTCTTATTCATCTTTTCCAACTTGCTCAAATCCAGCAGGGCAAACAACTGCTTTATTGGCTGGAATGGTAGTGGGTAGCTTGGGTAGAAGTGGTTTTGCTTCAATGCTCTCGCACAGCACAGAAAAGGTCGTCCATTCATTCGCTGGTTGAATGGTTCCTAAATTCACAAAGCCGATGTAGGTTTTGAATCCGCTTGTGCGTGGAACTCCTGCAACCATTACTCCTCGCTTGCGATCGCGGTAGGTGAAGATGCGATAGCGATAGTTCTGCGATTCAGATTTGATTCCGATTCCCAAATCATCCAATTGATTCGCGAATTTCTCAGTCTCTAAGTAATATGCCTGTTGTGCCCGGTTCATTGCCCCCACAACGTTTCTTGCCTCTTCTTGCACCGAATCTGCTTTCGCCGCTTGAGAGGAAGGGTACACTTTTTGCAAATCTGCATTCTTCACGCCCTTTAAGCTGGCTCCTTCCAACGAAGCACCATTCATCCGAGCATCTTTCAAATCTGCCCCATCCAAAATCGCGTTAGTCAACCGACTCCCGCTTAAACAGGCTCCACTCAGGTTGGCGTTACTCAAATTGGCTCCAGTCAAATCTCCCCCCAATAGCATGGCTTCACTCAAGTTAGCTCCGCTCAGGTTGGCTTGATGCAACTTGGTTACCCCAAACTGAAAGCCCGACACCTTCTTTGAGACTGCACGGAATTGTCCGAGATGAACCGCTAGTTCTTCAGCAGGCAGTTCACACAGCGTATCAAACTGAGAAGCCCCAAATAAGGCATACAATCCTGCTAAAGCACTGTTACCCCCTTGCTGCTGGAAACCAGAAAACACCGTTTGATTCAAATTGGCTCCTCGCAGGTCAACCCCTTGCAAATTCACACCCGCTAGATTAGTACGGCTGAAATTCACCCCTTGCAGATTTGCCCCACTAAAATTAATCGCTCCGCTGAAGAAGGCTCCTCGCAAGTAAGCGCCGCTCAAATTGGCGTTGCTCAGATTGGTATCATCCAGGGTTGCCTGGTAGAAGTAAGCCCGGATAAGCTGGGCTTCGGTGAAATCGGCATCCGTCAGGTTGGCTGATCCCAAATTGGCTCCCGTGAGATTTGCCCCTTTCAGGTTGGCACCTACCAAATTGGCACCAAACAGATTGGCATCCTCTAAGTTCGCGCCGCTCAAATCACACAGAGGACATTGATTGGTCTTGAGCAACCGTTGGACATGGCTGGGGTTGGCAGCCTGGGCAGTGGTGTGAGTTCCCAGCAGAATCAGCGCAGCCAGAGGTAAGCAAGTCAGTTTCATGAGTTGGATTTGGATAGTGGAGCGATCGCTTCATGAGTTGGATTTGGATAGTGGAGCGATCGCCGCCTCAGTATGCCCAATTTGCCCGGTTGAGTAGATTTTTTTGCATACGGCTTAATCATCTGTAACAGTCAAAACCCTGAAACCACAGCAGTTGAGGGACACACTGCGGTAAGGTGGGAAAAGTCACTTTACCAAGCTGTTTTAGATTCGCGATATGTCCCTAGCCGCATCGCCTACCATTTCCACCTCCAATCGCACCATCCGCATCGGTTCTCGTAAAAGCCAGTTGGCGCTTGTGCAAACCTATTGGGTCAAAGATCAATTGCAGAAGGCGTTTCCCGATCGCACCTTTGAAGTTCACACCATGAGCACCCAGGGCGACAAAATTTTGGATGTAGCGCTGGCAAAGATCGGCGACAAGGGACTGTTTACCAAAGAATTGGAAGTTGGGATGCTGAATGGCGACATTGATTTTGCCGTGCATTCCCTCAAAGATTTGCCCACCCGCCTACCTGAAGGATTGATGCTAGGATGCGTCACCGAGCGCGAAAATCCAGCCGATGCCCTCGTGGTTCACGCCAACCATAAAGACAAACAGTTAGACACTCTGCCAGCAGGAGCCGTGATTGGCACCTCTTCTTTACGGAGACTCGCTCAACTACGGCACTACTTCCCCCACCTCAGCTTTAAGGATGTGCGTGGCAACCTCAATACCCGTTTGGCAAAACTGGATGCGGGTGAATATGATGCGCTGATTTTGGCGGCAGCAGGATTACAGCGGCTAGACATGGCAGACCGGATTCACCAGGTGATCCCGGCTGAAATTTCGCTCCATGCTGTGGGGCAGGGTGCACTGGGGATCGAGTGCCGCAGCGATGATGGGGAAATTCTTACCCTCCTCAAAGCCCTGGAGCATTTGCCCACGGCCTACCGCTGCTATGCCGAACGCGCCTTTTTGCGGGAACTCGAAGGGGGCTGTCAGGTGCCCATCGGTGTGAATACCGTGTTGGAGGGTGACGTTTTAACCCTGACTGGGATTGTCGCTAGTTTGGATGGGAAGCAAGTTGTGAAAGACACCATTACAGGTGATGCTACCGAAGCTGCACAACTGGGAACTCAATTGGCACAGCGGATGCGATCGCAGGGCGCACAAACAATTCTGGATGAAATTTTGGCGACCATTGAGCGCAGTTAGTTCTATTGCACTGTGTTGAGGACTCCCTGAATGAAGCTGGCATCTTCAGGAGGATTGGGGACTAGCTTCAAGTAACGAGTGAAGTCTTGTCGGGCTTCAGAAAAGTGGTTGAGCTGGTAATTGAGCATTCCGCGATCGCGCCATTCATCTGCCCGATCTGGAAACAACAGTAAAATTCGCTCTGTCGCTACCAACGCTTTCCGAGGGTTGCCGCCGTTGAGATAGGCCATTTTGAGAGTTGTTAACAAACGAGCCAAAACCTGACGGGATGGCAGCGGTTGAAGATATTCATCCTTCAGCTCAACTGGTTGACGAAATATTTCCAACAATCTGAATTGGCAGTCTTGCCGAGTCAAAATCGCACCTCGGTAAAACGGATCAACCCAACCATCGAAGGTTGGATCTTCTGGACGAATCAAAAAATGCCCTGGAAACCCAATCCCCACCATTGGCAACCCAACCCGCCGCGCGATCGCTAGATAGACCAACGACAGAGTGATTGGCACTCCTACCCGTCGATCCAGCACGTCGTTAAAGTGAATCGCGATCGGATTGCTGAAGTGCATGGTTGTACCCATGTAGCCCAACTGGTGAAATAAGCGATCGCTAATGGCATCTATCACTTCATACGTAGGCGCATTCCGGGGAATTTGCTTCTCTACCGATGCCGCCATATCATCCAACATCTTCAAGTAAGCCTCAACATCGAGCGCAGGATATTCCTCTAGGGCAACATAGAGCGCTGCACGGTCCAAACTCATTTCAGTGTCTGGTTTACAAATCTCCTGACAAAATAGTTGCCGAATCGCGGATGTATGAGGCATACCAATCACAAATGAAAAACGACGGAGGTAGTTTGAAGCAAGTAACCTTGTTGACTGAACCAACTAGACTGAGGTTTCCGAATCTAGCCACCCCAAAAAAGCGATCGCTTTTACACCCAACAAAAATGTTTAACTTTACCAAAGTTAAAGCTTAAGAGCCTTAATGCATCGCCTTTTCCGATTTGTACAAGTCTAGCAGCCCAAACTCAATTTGGTGAGAAAGTGTCCTGCTCTAAATCGCGATGGAAGTCCCTCACTGGTTTATGATCACAGTGCGAATCTCATTTGTTCACACCGTGCCAACGGATTGAGAGCACAGTCAACCATTCAAGGGGCTTAGATAGGTCATGCGAATCCTGTTTGTCGCCGCAGAAGCGGCTCCTTTAGCAAAAGTTGGCGGCATGGCTGATGTCGTTGGAGCATTGCCAAAAGTCCTAAAGAAGATGGGACATGACGTGCGCGTTTTCATGCCTTATTACGGCTTCTTAACAGACAGGGTGCGAGTGTCGAAAGAGCCTATCTGGCAAGGCAAGGCAATGTTTCAGGATTTTCATATCTACCAAACAACCCTGCCTAATTCAGACGTGCCTCTTTACCTATTTGGGCATCCTGTGTTTGAACCACGGCGTATTTACTACGGTGAGGATGAAGATTGGCGGTTCACCTTCTTTGCCAATGGAGCGGCTGAATTTATCTGGAATTACGGCACCTGGCGACCACAAATTGTGCACTGCAATGACTGGCACACAGGCATGATCCCAGTCTGGATGCACGAAACCCCCGACATTCGCACCATTTTCACGATTCACAACCTGGCATATCAGGGTCCATGGCGTTGGCGGCTAGAGCAAATTACCTGGTGCCCCTGGTATATGCAAGGGCACAACACAATGGCAGCAGCGGTTCAGTTTGCCGATCGCGTTACAACGGTATCCCCCACCTACGCCAAACAAATTCAGACCCCTGCCTACGGTGAACAGCTAGAGGGCTTGATGTCTTTTATTAGCGGCAAAGTGTCCGGCATCCTCAACGGCATTGACACTGATGCTTATAATCCAACTACCGACAAAAGCCTGAACCGCACCTTTACAGCAGACACCCTAGAAGAGCGAGTTGCCAATAAAGTATCACTCCAGGAAGAAGTGGGCTTGGAAGTAAACTCGGAAGTCTTTCTGCTTGGTATGGTGACACGCCTGGTGGAACAAAAAGGACTTGATTTGGTAATCCAGATTCTCGATCGCTTCATGGCGTACTCCGATGCCCAGATGATTTTGTTGGGAACGGGGGAACGGTACTATGAAACCCAAATGTGGCATCTAGCTTCCCGCTATCCGGGGCGGATGTCTGTCTATCTGCTGCATAACGACATCCTGGCACGCCGCATTTATGCAGGGTGTGATGGCTTTTTAATGCCTTCCCGATTTGAACCCTGCGGCATTAGCCAGATGCTCTCCATGCGCTACGGCTGCATTCCCATCGTGCGGCGAACAGGTGGCCTAGTCGATACGGTTACCCACCATGACCCAATGAACCATGCGGGTACGGGCTACTGCTTCGATCGCTACGAGCCACTTGATCTCTATACCTGCTTAGTCCGAGCGTGGGAAGGGTTCCGCTATAAAGACCGCTGGCACGAACTGCAACAGCGGGCAATGGCGCAAGACTTTAGCTGGAAAAAATCGGCGATCGAATACGAGAAACTGTATCGTGATCTGCTGGGACCAGACGCGGATGAACTAACGCCGTCTCAAGAACCGAGTGTCGTCGATTCTACCCAGAAAAAGCCAGAATTAGTGTTGTAACGCTCAAACTTCAGCCCCTCCGTTTCCTGATTCCCTCAGACAGCGGAGGGATGGTTATAAGGTATTCATCTGAGCACGGCTGATCATGCAAACCTTTCAAGTCTTTCCCATTCTGGCGATCGCGCCCCTTACCCTTGTTTTTAGCCCTGTTAACCCATCCTTTGTACCTGCAACCGCCCAACCATCTGTAAGCACGGCGGCTGGATCGGCGCAATTGGTGCGATCTCAACCCCTCCAACTGGCGCAGCAATCGAGAGTGCGTCGCATTCGCTTTGCCCCCGGTGCTATCTCTGCCACGATTGAAGATGCAGTTGTGCGAGGCACCCGCGACACCTACTTAGTAGGAGCGAGCAAAGGGCAAACCATGACCGTCGCGATTGCCTCCCTAGAAAATAATGCCGTTTTTGAACTGAAAGCGCCGCCAAACAAAGCCGGACAACGTCGCACCCTTAAACCAGAAGCCATCAGTTGGACAGGGGTTTTACCTCAGTCTGGAGACTATCAGGTGATTGTTGGTGGCACACGGGGAAACGCCAGTTATAAGTTGCAGGTGACGATTAAGTAGGGAGTTAGATTGCAGATTGGAGTTAGGAGTAGAAGGCACAAATGATCAGGGAGTGGGTGAGTGGGTGAGGGAGTGAGGGAGTGAAACTCCGCCTATCCACCTACCCACCTATCCCAATCCCCTACTTCCCATGACCAATTCTCAAACAAAAATATTTGTAGGCGTTCGCCGATATACCCTGGAAGAACACGGTATAGTCTAGCCGTGAAGTCAGAGTTGCTCAACGATTGTGTCTGCAAAATCATCTTCTCGCTCTACAACCAAAACCCCCAAACGTAGTTCCACAGCTATGTCATCTAGTAAAGTGCTGGTTGTGCTCAACGGTAAAGGTGGCGTTGGTAAAACAACGACTGCCGTGAATTTAGCCGCAACCTTAGCAGAGCACTACAGAGTGTTGTTGGTTGATGCTGATCCGCAAGGTTCAGCAACCTGGTGGGTTGAACGCAGTAGCACTGCGATCGGATTTGATTTAACGCAGGAAACAAATCCTACTTTTCTTGCCAAGTTGCGTGAGGTTGAAAACTACGACATGGTGGTAGTAGACACGCCTCCTGCCTTAAATTCTGAAGCACTGGCGGCAGTTGTACCCGCGGCTGACTATGTGGTGTTGCCTACTCCGCCTGCCCCAATGGATTTAACGGCATTGATTGAAACGGTGCGATCGGCGGTGGTACCCGCAAAAGTGCCCCATCGGGTGCTGTTAACAAAAGTTGACCCTCGCAGTTTGGCAGAAGCACTTGAAGCTCAAAATACGTTGATGGAGCTTGGGATTCCTGCTTGCAATGCATTTATTCGAGCCTACAAGGCGCATGAGCGGGCAGCGCTGGATGGGATGACCATTGCTCAGTGGCGTGGAAAAAATGCCAGAGAGGCAGAAGCAGATTATCGTCGTGCAGCGGATGAAATTCAGCGGGATTGGAGGAACTAATGGCTAGAAAACGTCTTTCGGATTTGTTACGTGAGGAAGCAAACAAACCCGCCGATGGGGGAGCGGAAACGGGGGCGGATGAGCAAGCCGCGATCGCTCAACCAACCTCGTCTAACTCATCTAAAAACAACCCCACTAAAATCTCTGAAACTCCTTCCAGTAAAGCGACCTCATCTCCAGCAAACGCGGCGCTAAATTCAAAAATTGCAGAACTACAGCAAGCCCTTGAGACTGCCAAACAACACGAAAACGACCTGAAACACCAAGTCACAGACCTGAAAGCAGACTTGAAAACCCAAACCGCCGCAACCAAAAAGTTGCAAACTCAGCTAGAAACGGTGGAACAGCGCAACCATCAGCTAGAAACCGAACTGGCAGAGGCAAAACAAACTGTACTTCAGTTGGCAGATGGCAACTCGCAGCTTAAACAGGAAATTGACTCTTTGAAGCACGCCCATAAGCCTACAACACTCGCAGCACCGAGTAAGCCTGCAACTCCGGCTGTGAAATCCAACGAATCAGCTCAATCTCTGGCAGCTAGACCGCTAACCCAGCAGGAAATTTTGCGGCGACGACAAGCAGATTCTTTAGCCCATCCAGTTTTCCCCACAACCGACAAATCACCAGGGCACCTCTCAGAACAGGACATGGGCTGGGTAGATTGAGGGCTGTAAAAAGATTCTGCATATTTTCAGTCTGTAGGGGATTGCCGAACATAATCACAACAGACAAACAGACATGGAAAGACCAGACAGATTCATGGGAATACGAACACTGGCAGTAGATATTGGCGGCAGTGGCATAAAGGTGATGGTGCTGAGTGAAGATGGCAACCCTTTAACGGAACGCGATCGCTCCGAAACGCCCCAACCAGCGACCCCAGATGCCGTTTTGGATATAGTCACAGCCCTAGCACAGGACAAGGAGTTTGATCGCGTTTCCGTTGGCTTTCCGGGAGTGGTACGGGCAGGAGTCACCGAAACTGCCGCAAACCTGACCCCTGAGTGGATTTTATTTGATTTATGCACCGCGATAACTAAACGGTTAGATAAACCAACTCGTGTTATCAATGATGCCGATATGCAAGGTTTGGGAGCGATCGCGGGCAATGGAGTCGAGCTAGTAATTACTCTGGGTACAGGGTTCGGTTCTGCCTTATTTGTCAATGGTCGCTTAGTCCCTAACCTGGAGATGGGGCACCATCCCTTTCGTAAAGGCGAAACCTACGAACAGCAGCTTGGACGTGCTGCCCTAGACCAGATCGGCAAAAAACGCTGGAATAAACGCCTTCCAGAAGCGATCGCAACCCTACAAAACCTGTTCAACTTCGATACGCTCTACATCGGCGGCGGCAACACCAAACACATCAACTTTGAACTGCCACCCAAAGTTAAAACGGTTCCCAATATATCCGGGTTGTTGGGCGGCATTGCGCTCTGGAACAACGACTAATCTGGAAAGAAGAGACAGAAGTCAGGAGGGGAGGTTGGGTGGATAGATTTTCACTCACTCTTCCACTCGCCTCCTCACCCACTCCCCGACTCCCCAATTCCCAATCTACGATGCCTTCGTCATGGTGTTTGCAGTTGGAGAAACTACAGCCTGGCTCTGGCTGAACACCATCTCATGAGAAATTGATTGCGCCAGCAGGCGACGGTACAGATTGCTCAACTGCGCCGCCACACTCGACCAGCTAAAGTTTTGCTGCACTCGGATAGGGGCTTGCCGTCTGAGTTTCCGTGCCCACAACTCATCACTCAAGATGCGATCGATTGCGTGAGCAAACCCATCCACATCCTGGGGCGGCACCAGTAACCCGGTTTCTTCGGGAACTACTGTAAATTTCAAGCCACCTACATCTGAGGCAACCACCGGAGTTCCACAGGCCATGGCTTCGATCGCGACCAGACCAAATGGCTCATAGTGGCTGGGAATGGCACAGACATCCGCTGCCGTGTAGTAAAGCGGCAGGCGATTGTGCCCTACTCGCCCTACAAACTGGGTGTTTTTAGTAATTCCCAGTTCGGCAACCAGGCTTTCAATTCGATCCCGCTCCATTCCGTCAGAATGCTCAGGATCGCTGCCACCAACAATTACCAGCCGCAGTTTGTCTGGATTCAGGCTGTAGGTGCGGGGTGAACCGTCTGGATTATGAGCCTGATGCTCAATGCCATCCTTCAACTTGGCGCAGGCTCTTACCAATGTCTCAATGCCTTTACGCGAGTCAAAGCGGCCGACGTAGAGCACGATCGCATCATCCGGGGCAAAGCCCAACGTCGCTCGCGCCTCGGCTTTTGGCATGGTATGGAAGTTATCAATGTCCGTTCCGCAGGGAATCACCTCAATACAACCCTGATCAGACACAAGGGAACGCAACACTTCTTCCTCTTGAGGGCTGGTAGCAACAACGCAATGAGCTTTCTCCAAAATCTCTCGTTCAACAGCCAACCGGGTATCTGCGATCGCAGGACGTAGCGGCACCGCCTGATACTTCACCGCTCCCAGCGAGTGATAAGTATGAACCAACTGGATATTGCTATGCTCTTTAAGCTGAAGCCCAACCCAAGCAGACATCCAGTAATTGGTATGCACCAGTGGGTAGTTTGTCCCTTCCTTAGATTGAAACTTCTGGAAAGCACTCACAAATTCAGGCATGTACTGAAAGACCTGATCCCGTGGAATAAACTCTTGAGGTCCAGCCACCAACCGAATCGTGCGGCAATGAGGCGAGTGCTGCACAATTGTGGGGTCATCTGGGCGCACTTTGCGAGTGAACATATCCACTTGCCAACCCAACTTTGCCAAGCATTCTCCCACCTGACGAACATAAACATTTTGTCCACCAGCTTCTTCCTTGCCCACATCGGCTGCCGGGTCGCCGTGGTCTGAGATTAGCGCGATCGCTTGTCTACTGGGAGAAGCAGAGCGAGAAGAAACAAAAGAGGCTTTTGCTGATTTCTGAGTTGAACTAGCTGAATTGGGCTTTGAATTCAGACTGACCATGCCTTTACCTCGTCGAATCGAATACAAAAACGCAGGAATAAACCATGTGTCTATGGGAAAAACAGAGCGCTAGCTGAAGTTGATGAATACCGGGCTAGCTATGCCAATGGGCGGTAAGGTAACCTCACTTTGGTAATACGCCAACCTCCCAAAGACTTAAAACCACAGACTGAGTGTTTCAGAGGTACGAACACGACTGGGAAAGAAATGCTAAATGCATCCTCATGTTCGGAGTGTCGCATCTTTCTCTAGAGAAAAACTGACATCCCGTAACTTTATAACAAAAGCTAAAGTTAAATTAGAGTTTAAGAAGATAAATTTATTTCTGGCAAGTCGGACACTTCTACCTCGCCAGGTAGGGAGATCCGAACTTTTAATGATAAGAAGCTTTATCGAAAGCCACTTATGATTCAGAGTTGGGAATCATGTCCTCAAGCGTATGACAACAACTTCACATCGAGATGTCTGGGCAAGCATTCCCACCCAAACATGGCACTGGCAAGGGTTTGCGATCGCCTATAAAGCATCTGGTCATCAGGGTCCTGCTGTTATCCTGATTCATGGATTCGGTGCCTCTCTGGGACACTGGCGGAAAAACCTACCTGTTTTAGCAGAGTCTTGCCGAGTCTACGCGATCGATCTACTGGGTTTTGGAGCTTCTGCCAAACCAATTCCCAATCTAGAAGCCAGCTATACCTTTGAAACCTGGGCACAACAAATTGCTGACTTTTGTCGAGAAGTGATTGGCGAAAGCGCTTTTCTCATTGGCAACTCAATTGGTTGTATCGTCGCCATGCAAACCGCGGTCGATCATCCTGATGTAGTTCAAGCTATCGCCCTAATTAATTGCTCTCTACGCCTTCTGCACGATCGCCGACGATCCACTCAGCCCTGGTTCAAACAAATTGGAGCACCCCTGCTCCAGCGGGTTTTACAGGTAAAATGGCTAGGTCATGCCTTTTTCAAGCAAGTTGCCCAACCTGAAACCGTTCGCAAAATTCTGCAAAAAGCCTACATCCGAACGGAAGCTGTTGATGATGAACTGATTGATCTCTTGATGGCACCTGCACGCGATCCGGGTGCACCTGATGTGTTTATTGCCTTTACCAGTTACTCTCAAGGACCCCTCCCCGAAGATTTACTGGAGCAACTGCCCTGTACTGCTCTCATCCTCTGGGGAACAAAAGACCCCTGGGAACCCTTCGAGTTGGGTCAAGAATTCGCAAAATTTGCTTGTGTCGAACGGCTAATTCCCCTGGAAAACGTGGGGCATTGCCCACAGGATGAAGCACCTGAGCTGGTGAATCCGATCCTACAACAATGGTTGTGGGAGAAAGCGATCGCCTAGCATGTACAACAAATTCCCCTAAGGTGTAGCTTCTTCCGAATCATCATCTGACTTTGGCAGTAATAGTCGGATTGAAATAATCATAAATCCCACTGCCGCCATAATCTTCACAGCTTTTGCAGGCAAGAAATGGGCTGTACCCTCGCCCACAATTACGCCCAAAAAGCTTGCTAACAACAACGCTGCTGAAGCACCTAAAAACACCGCACGGGGAGATTTTGAGCCACCGCTAATGGCGATCGCCGCCAACTGGCTTTTATCGCCCAGTTCCGAGACAAAAACGGTGACAAATGCTAAGCCGAGAAGTTGCCAATCCATAAAACGACATTCAAAAAGTTACATCTGAAGAACGTCCCAAATGAGGGAAGCCGAAATCAGCGCTAGTAAGATTCCAGCAGCAACATCGAGCGTGCGTGGTGAGAGGCGAGTAGAAAGCCATTGCCCCAACCAAACTCCTAATAACGTGGTTGCCACAAGAGCCGCACCTGCTCCTAAAAAGACCGTCCAGGGCTTATGAAACTCAGCACTCATTAGCAGAGTGGAAACTTGAGTTTTATCACCAATCTCTGCCAGAAAAATGGTGATAAATGTGGAAGTAACAACCCGCCAGGGTGGGCAACCAGGCTGTTCTTCGGTAATACATCGAGTATCAGACGTGCGATCGCTCGTTGCACCAGTTTCATCGGCAACCCCCAAAGTCGATTCAGTAGAAATCGTGGACTCAGAAACAACGGTTGAGTCGGACTGAACCTCAAGCAAAGATGGCGTATGAGCGACATCTAATGCTGGCAGATTTAGGGTTGAGGGGGTTGAAGACAGCAACAAGCGTTCTACCACAAGTTTCCACTAAAGCTTTCATTTTCTTTTCATTTTCTAGTATCTGAGACTTTGCCAGAAAGCGCAACGTGAAATTTATGCTCAACCGCAGATATTGCTAAATTCCTACTTCTCGATCAAATCGGAGCATTTCCAGGCTGCGATCGCCATGCACCGCCTCAATTTGCTCCCGACAACACGCGATCGCAAAATCATTAACTTCCTCTGGTTCAATACCATATAGGTCCTGAAACACATTCACCTCTACCCGGCAAAAGCGAGGACGATTTGGGTAGATAGTACATTTACGGGTGTTTTGATCATAGTGAACACACCATCCGTCTTCGCCCACCATACCCATATAAAGCACTAATTCCTCCGGAGTCAGGTACTCTTCCAATTCGGGTCGGTCATCCGGATCAAGATGACAGCACGCACCACAGCGTTCAATACAGCGCCAAGTTGCCATAGTTAGTCCTACTTATACTTTTGTTAACTTTCTGAGGGGGTGTAACGATGCCAGTTAAGATAATTAACTGTTGAGGCTGAATTACAGACGATTAATGAGTTCCACAACGAACTCGTGATGGGAGGAAAGATGGGCTTAATTACCGATATCTTTGGTGGCATTAACTGGGAAGCAATTGTCCAGCTAACTATGGTAGCGGCAATTATGATCTCTGGTCCCATTGTGATCTTCCTCTTGGCTGCACGCGGCGGAGATCTCTAGATTTACAAAAAAGTTTACGAGTATGAGAGAGTAGCGATGAGTCTGGCTTTGGTCAGGCTCTTTTTTTTGGGTAGAAGAATGATGGCACAAACAGGAGCAAAATCAGCGCGCACTGAACTAAAGCACCAAAAAAAGCCATAAAAAAACCCTAGCTTGCCGCCAGGGTTTGAATCAGGGTGCATCTACCACCCAGTTATTCCAGCAAAAGGGACAGAGTCAGGACAGTTTGTAGTGAAGTTTGTGTAAAGACTGGGGCTAATAAGTAGCTGGGCAAAATTATAGCCGTAGCCATCTGTAACGTGGATATGGCGAGTCAGATTATTTTTTTTATCCTGTTATTTCCTCTAAAAGCATATGGAGCGCAGCTTTCATCTCCGTCGGGCTAGTGGTAGCAGTACCAAACTGGCGAACGACAATACTTGCTGCTAAATTGCCAAGCACCGCCGCTTCCCAAGAAGAAGCTCCTAAGATGAATCCCAGTGTTAATGCAGCAACTACAGTATCACCAGCTCCTGTAACATCAAACACATCAGTACGGTTGAATGCTGGAATATGACATTCGCTGCCATCCGTGTGAAACAAACTCATGCCGTCTTCGCCGCGCGTGATTAATACTTGTTGAGCCTGCGTAAGATGCAATAGATCATGTCCACCCTGACGCAATAGAGATAGATCAGCCTTGTCGATTGAGGGTTTTATCAGAGGATAACCGATCGCTTGTTCGGCTTCTGGCAAGTTGGGCGTGAATATGGTGGCTCCCTGGTACCGTTTCAAATTCTTCTGTGCATCTACCACGCTCAAGGGGTGTGCCAGAGCAGCCGCAATCACAGGAGTAGATAAGGTACCGTCACCGTAATCAGAGCAAACAATCGCATCCACACTGCTGAGATGCCGATGAACATAATCTGCCAATTGTGCTTGCAATTCAGGCGAGGCTGGTTCATCGGATTTACGATCTACTCGAACGATTTGCTGCGTCACAGATTGACGAGCGTGCCCAGAAATGCGGGTCTTAGTGACTGTTGGGCGATCGCCATCCGGCAAAATCCCATTTGTATCAATCCCCACTGCTTCAAAGATGTTACAAAGCGCTCTCCCCTGTTCATCTTTGCCAACCAATCCCACCGCTTTCACCTGAGCACCAAGCTTTGCCAGGTTATAAACAGCATTAGCTCCGCCGCCTGCTACCTGACGGGTCTGCTCATGGCGAATGATCAACACAGGGGCTTCCCGTGAAATCCGCTCCACTTGTCCAGTTAAAAATTCATCCAGGCATAAATCCCCAATCACCATGACTCGTGGTTTATGGAACTGGTCAATTAGGCTGCATAGGCGATCAGCCGAGGCAGAGAGTTTGGCGACGAAGGTTGGATCGAGAGTCATAGCCCGCAGAATAGGTTCGGTGCCCTATTGTCTCGTAAATTGCACGAATTGCAATCGTTGAGTTAGAAAATCAGTTAATAAATTGTGATAAAAGGGAACTCTAACGGGCACAGTAGGTTACTTGAGCGATCGATGTCCTTCAAAAACCGCTAGAATCCGTGACTGTAGTTTTTTAGATTGCCCAAGAAAAATGATTGAGGAAAAAGGATTGGAATTGCACTTTCTCCTGAACGAGGGGACTCTCTCGCGTATGGAGAAATAGTTACGAATGCCCTGCTCCTTATTATTCTTAAGAATTAAACATCTGTTTTAACAGGAGATCTTAGATTCTGTTTATGTTTAACCCTGTTGGCTAGAATAAAGCCAGATTTCCTTGCCGCCCTTGCAAAGGTGAGCAATTTTTGATGAAGCTGAAAGTCTGTCATTTTTGCTATCAACTATCGGCAAAACTCTCTAGGGTTCACACCCCCTTAGTTATGCTGATAAACATCATCAGCAACCAGGAATACTAGAGTTCAGGCATCTACCGGGATACAGTTTTCTACCTGGCAAACAAAACGCCGTAGAGAAGACAGCAGGAGAACTATTCAGTTCTGTAAAACATTTCGTAACAGCACTTGCCCTTAAACACATTCTCTTGCGCGATCGCTCGATTTAGGTTGTACAACTTGCATGACATTATCCCAACGTAGACTTACTGGATTAATGAGAGCCAGTCGCCGACTCACAGTCTTCCTCATCAAACACCCCGTCTTTTTAACAAGCTTGCTCTTAACCGGGTTAGTCGTTGGAGTCAGGCAGATCGGCGGAATTCAAGCTTGGGAACTGTTGACCTACGATCAGCTCGTGCGGCTTCGCCCAGACAAAGAACCCGATCCTCGATTGTTGATTGTTGCAATTACCGAAGAAGATATCCGAGCGCAAAATCGCTGGCCCATGTCAGACGAGGTAATCGCCAAACTGCTTCAACGCCTTCAGCAATATAAGCCCCGCACCATTGGGCTTGATATTTACCGAGATATTCCTCAGCCTCCGGGGCACCAGGCATTGCTCAAACAGCTTCAAGCACCGAATGTCATTACTATTAAGCTTTTAGGAAACGAGACAAAAGATGCAGTACCCGCCCCGTCCGAGGTACCTGAGAACCAGGTTGGGTTGAGTGATATTGTGGTTGACCCAGACGTAGTCGTTCGACGCAGTCTGCTGTTTGCCAGAACTCAGGATACTGATTTTTACTCTTTTGCGCTGCGGTTAGCACTGAATTATCTCAACATTCAGCCTTCCCAATTCAAAGTCCAGTCAGGTGAGTCGCTGCAAATCCGGGATACGACTTTTCCTTCTTTATCGGCAACCTCTGGTGGCTACGAAACGTTAGACGATCGCGGTTATCAGATCATGCTGAACTACCGAAATGCCAAAAACGTCGCTCGTCAAGTAACACTGACTCAGGTTTTGCAGGGTAAGGTTGAGCCAGCCTGGATCAAAGACAAAATGGTGCTGATTGGGACAACGGCTCCTAGCGTGCGGGATTTGTTTTTAACTCCTTACAACCTTTCAAGCAATAAGAGTCCAGAAACTCCAGGGGTTGTCATTCACGCTCAAAAAACCAGCCAGCTTCTAGCGACAGTGTTAGATGGCTATCCTTTGATCTGGTTTTGGAACGACTTCACTGAAGGAATCTGGATTTGGCTTTGGGCTGGGGCGGGTGCATTGCTCGGCTGGCGGCTGCGGCATCCCATCCTCCTGGGGATCGCCGTTGGCGTGGGTTTAGGTGGGCTTTTCACGATTGGCTACATCATATTTCTACAAGCAGGTTGGATTCCTTTTGTTCCGGCGGCGATCGCGTTTGTTGGCTCAGGCATTGCCGTTGTTACCTACCGTTTGTTGTACGATGCCCTGCACGACGAACTAACTGGCTTGCCAAACCGGGCTTTATTTGTCAATCGGCTTCAGACCGTTATCAATCAGCGCAAGCAACAAAACCCAGCCAACGAAGACAATTCCTTTGCCGTTTTACTCCTGGGGTTAGATAGCTTCAAAGCCATTAATGATAGTTTTGGACATCGAACCGCTGATGAGTTGCTTGTTTCAGTCGCTAATCGCATTAAATCTTGCCTCCACCCTAGAGACCAGATGGCTAGAGTTGGCGGAGATGAATTTGCCATTTTGTTGAAGAATGTTCGCGACCCTGATGAAGTGGCCCACTTGGCAAACCGCTTGCAGAAGCAGGTCAAAGTGCCCATGACTCTTGGCGATCAAGATATCGTCACCACTGCCAGTGTGGGGATTGTGCTCGACCAGCCCGATCAGCAATACGCACCAGAGGATGTTTTGCGGGATGCCCACACCGCCATGAATCAGGCAAAGGCGGCTGGGAAAGCCCGATATCAAGTCTTTCGGGCGGGAATGCGAGTCCAGGTGATGACTCGAATGCAGCTTGAAACCGACCTGCGGCGAGCCATTGAGCGGCAGGAATTTCAGCTTCATTATCAGCCGTTTGTGCGGCTAGAAACTGGCGCGATCGCGGGATTTGAAGCGTTACTCCGCTGGCAGCATCCGCAGCGGGGTTTTGTGCATCCAGTCGAATTTATTCCCGTAGCAGAAGAAACCGACCTGATTCTGCCAATTGGGCAGTGGGTGATTGAGGAAGCCTGCCGCCAACTCAAAATCTGGCAAGAGCAATTTTCCACCGATCGCCTCTTAGTCAGCGTTAACCTTTCTAGCAAACAGTTCTCTCAATCAGACCTGGTTGAGCAAATTGAGCAAGTTTTGGATGAAACGGGACTAGATGGGCACAGTCTCAAGCTTGAGATCACCGAAAGCATCGCCATGACCGACGTAGAATCTACGATCGCGTTACTAATGCGGCTCAAAGCGCTAAACCTGCAACTCAGCATTGATGATTTTGGGACGGGATACTCCTCCCTCAGCTACTTGCATCGGTTCCCAACCGACACCATCAAAGTAGATCGCTCCTTTGTGAGTCGCATAGGCGACGAAAGCGAAGATGCTCATATTGTTCAAACCATCATCATGTTGGGGCACAACCTCGGTATGAGCATCGTGGCAGAAGGCGTTGAAACCGCCGATCAACTGAGTCGCCTCCGCATGTTGAATTGCGAGTATGCCCAGGGCTATTTCTTCTCTAAACCAGCCCCTAGCCCCGTAGTAGAAGCCTTGTTAAAACGCAACCCACACTGGTAGTCCTCTTTATCTCTTGAGCCTCTTCCTCCATAATTGTGGGGCACCTTTGAGTTGGACTTGTGAATGCTAAGAGTGATTTGGGCGATCGCCCTGGCGGTTCTGTTAACCGCTTGTGGAACCATCAGTTTACAACCAGGGAAAGAGTTAGTGGAGCAAGCGATCGCGCTACAACTAACGCAGACTCGGCAAGAACTGAGTCAACAACTTCGCCTGGATGACCAAGCCACCGATATCAAAATTAGTCGAGTCAGTGTTGCCGAGCAAACCCCACTCCGGATTAAAGATCTGCCATCCTTTCACATAGTTGGGACCTGTGATTTAGCCGTTAAATTGCCCAAACGATCCGTCACTCAACGAGATGTGCCCTTCGAGGTTTACTTGCAACGTCAGCAAGAAGGCAAAACCTGGCGGGCCGCCTTTCCCAAAACAACGACAGACGGCGAACTCACCTGGGTAACGCAGCGCATTCCCACCAGGGCGTATCAGTGAGGGATGTAGGAGTCGGGGAGGGGGTGAGGGAGTAGGCGAGTGGAGGAGTGAGTGAAAATTCGTCTACCTCCCTCCCCCCCTCATACTGCTTCTTCTCACCCCTATCCCCCAACCCTATTCCCTTATGGTCGAACCCTGGACTCACGAATTTATCTCTACGAACGGTATTCAGCTTCACTACGTCACGCAGGGTGATGGTCCACTGATCCTGTTTTTACATGGGTTTCCAGAATTCTGGTATTCCTGGCGCAAGCAGATTCCAGAGTTTTCCCGCGATCGCAAAGTGGTTGCTCTGGATCTGCGTGGATATAACGACAGTGATAAGCCCACCAACCAATCGGCTTACGTGATGGAGGAATTCATCAAAGACGTGAAGGGTGTGATTCAGGGCTTGGGCTACGATCGCTGTGTGCTGGTGGGGCATGATTGGGGCGGTGCGATCGCCTGGTCGTTTGCCTATGCTCATCCTGAAATGGTGGAAAAGTTGATCATCCTCAACATTCCCCATCCTGCAAGATTTGCTCAAGGCTTACTCACGCCTCAACAATTACTACGAAGCAGCTACATTTTCTTTTTCCAATTACCACTGCTGCCAGAATTGATGATTCAGTTTGATGATTTCAAAATACTGGAGCAGGCATTTCGCGGCATGGCAGTGAACAAAAGTGCTTTTGCTGATGAGGACATCGAAGCCTACAAAAATGCCTTTGCGAAGCGGGGCACACTCACGGCCGCCCTGAATTATTACCGCAATGCATTCCGTCATGGTTTGGTTAAGCGATCGTGGAATGTACTGGAGGTGCCAACTCTGATGATCTGGGGCGAGGATGATCTGCCTCTGGGCAAAGAACTCAGCTACGGAACAGAGCAGTACGTACAAAACTTTCAGATTAAATACATCCCCAAGTGCAGCCATTGGGTGCAGCAAGAGCAGCCAGAACTCGTCAACCAATACATCCATGAATTTTTAGTCAGTTGTTACCCTGCTAGGGAGCGATCGCTTCAACTATCACTGCTGTTTTCACCGAGTTCGCCAGAAAACAGCGATGATGCGCTTCCTCATGCATCTCCTGAAGGTGTTGCTCGGTCGGTTGGCGATCGCCAACAAAAGTAACCTGTGGACGAAGCAAGACTTTGACCATTGCAAGTTGTCTATCCTGGTTCTTGTCCATCACGCCAATCGCCTGATCGGTATAACGCTCAACCACGAACTTTTGCTTGGCCGCAATTGAAAGAAACCACAGCATATGGCAACTTGATAAGGACGCAACAAAGGCTTCTTCAGGATCAACACAGGTCGGATTAGAATAAGGCACGGGAACAACGTGAGGCGAAGACGAAGCAGGAACCTCCACTCCTCCATCAAACGTCCAGGTATGTTCGCGGCTATATTGGTTATCGGTAAACGTTGCCCGATCGCGACGATTCCATTGAACAATGGCAGTATGTTCAGACATTCCACGCTGGTTCATCGTGGTGCAAGGGAGACGCTGTGTTTTTTAGTGTAGTCATTCCAACTTATAACCGGAAGCCAATTCTGGAGAAATGCCTGAAAGCATTAGAGCATCAGGTGTTTAACCAGGATCAAATCACAGGGTATGAAGTTGTCGTCGTTGATGATGGTTCAACCGACAACACCGTTGAATGGTTGCAATCTGCTGCTGCTCAATATCCGCACGTGCGGTTGTTTCAACAGAACCACATGGGGCCAGCCGCCGCCCGAAACTTAGGTGTAGAACAAGCAACAGGCGACACCATTATTTTTATTGATAGTGATCTGGTTGTCACCGATCGCTTTCTGCAAGCCCATGCCACAGCTTTACAAACAGGGGAACGCTCACTCGGCAGTGATCGCCTCTTCACCTACGGTTGGGTGATCAACACCGCCAATTTTGACGATCCCACCTCCGAACCCTTCAAAGTCACCGACTACTCGCAGGCGTATTTTGCTACGGGAAATGTGGCGATCGCGCGTCACTGGCTCGACAAAGCCGGACTCTTCGACACCCGCTTTCAGCTCTACGGTTGGGAAGACTTAGAACTGGGCGTGCGACTCAAACAACTGGGTTTAAAACTGATCAAATGTCCAGAAGCCGTCGGTTATCACTGGCATCCCCCCTTCTCCCTCGACCAGATCCCCAAACTCATCGATCGCGAAATTCAGCGCGGCAGAATGGGCGTATTGTTTTACCAAAAACACCCCACCTTTGATGTGCGCCTCATGATTCAGATGACCTGGCTGCATCGCATTCTCTGGGGCGTACTCTCCCTCGGCGGCTTGCTGAACGAACGCACAATGGCACCCCTACTACAATGGCTCATCGATCGCGGCAAACCCCAACTCGCCCTCGAACTCGCCCGCATATTCCTCAACTGGTACAACGTTCAGGGAGTCTACGCCGCCTATCACGAACTCAAGCAGCGTGAGGGGTAAGGGGATAGGGACAGGTGAGTAGGGAGATAGGGAGGATGGGGAAGATAGGGAAGGGATTGGGGATTGAAGAACTGGAGAATTTTGAATTTTGGAAGTCTCTCCCTACTCTCGCAACGCCCTTGCCTCCCTATCTCCTGACTTCTGTCTCCTGTCTTTAACTCCCCTACCCCCTTATCTTCCTTACCTCCCATATTCCTTCTTCCCCGTGTTATCTTAGAAAAGTTGTCAAAATTCCGCACATTCAGGACTTCGGGTGGCTCAAGGGCTGCTCCTGGATGGAGGATTAACCCGAAAGGAGAATCAAATAATGCCAGTTGTTTCGTTGGCTCAGTTGCTGGAGTCGGGAGTTCACTTTGGTCACCAGACGCGTCGCTGGAACCCCAAAATGGATCCCTACATCTACACCGCTCGGAATGGTGTTCATATTATTGACCTGGTGCAAACTGCCAAGTTAATGGATGACGCTTACAATTACGTTCGCACCGCCTCCGAGCAAGGTAAAAAGTTTTTATTCATTGGCACTAAACGTCAGGCGGCAGGGATTGTGGCTCAAGAAGCCAGCCGTTGTGGTGCTTACTACGTCAACCAACGTTGGCTGGGTGGAATGCTCACCAACTGGACGACGATCAAAACCCGGGTCGATCGCCTTAAGGAGTTAGAGCGTCGGGAAGAAACTGGAGCGCTTGATCTGCTGCCCAAGAAAGAAGCATCGGTGCTGCGGCGCGAGTTAGAAAAGCTGCAAAAGTATCTAGGTGGTATTAAGGCAATGCGGAAAGTTCCCGATATTGTGGTGATTGTGGATCAACGCCGGGAATACAACGCGGTACAAGAGTGTCAAAAATTGAACATTCCCATCGTGTCGTTGTTAGATACCAACTGTGACCCCGATGTGGTAGATATTCCAATTCCCGCGAACGATGACGCGATTCGTTCCATTAAGCTAATAGTAGGCAAGTTGGCAGATGCCATCTACGAGGGTCGGCATGGTCAACTTGAAGCTGAAGAAGATTACGAAGAATACGATGGTGCTGAAGAGGAATACGACTACGACGATAGTGATTCCTTTGCAGAAGATGACGAAGACACCGAAGAATAAATGAGACTCTGTAGGGACATTAAATTTAATGTCCCTCTACTCATGGTTAATCAGTTAGGAGCAAAGGGAAACATGGCGGAAATTTCGGCAAAGGCTGTGAAAGAACTGCGCGAAAAGACTGGCGCAGGCATGATGGATTGCAAAAAGGCTCTCCAGGAAAACGATGGCAACCTTGAGAAAGCAGCCGAATGGTTGCGGAAAAAAGGCATTGCATCGGCTGAGAAGAAGGCTGGCAAAATCGCCGCTGAAGGATTAGTTGATAGCTATATCCACATTGGCGGACGGATTGGCGTTTTAGTGGAAGTCAACTGCCAAACCGACTTCGTTGCCCGCAATGAAGACTTCAAATTGTTGGTCAAAGACATTGCCAAGCAAATTGCCGCTTACTCTAATGTTGAATACGTGAAAGTGAGCGATATTCCAGCCGAAATCGTGGAAAAGGAAAAGTCCATCGAGATGGGCAAAGAAGACCTGGCTGGCAAACCGGACAATATCAAAGAAAAGATTGTGCAGGGACGGATCGACAAACGTCTGAAGGAAATGTGCCTGCTGGATCAACCTTACATCAAAGACTCTACGATCACCGTCGAGGAACTGGTGAAGCAGCACGTTGCTAAACTCGGTGAAAATATTCAGGTGCGTCGGTTTGTACGCTTCACATTGGGTGAAGGGATTGAGAAAGAAACAACCGACTTCGCCGCAGAAGTTGCTGCCCAAATGGGTGTAGCAACTCCAGCAGCAGAAACTCCTCAGGAAGAACCTGTGAAGGAAGAACCGAAAGCGGAGAAGAAAGAAGGCAAGAAGAAAGGTAAGAAATAAACCGCTTGCTTGAGGTCTAATAACACAACGGGCAGTCTACCGGGCTGCCCTTTTTTATTCCTTTCAGGTCGATGCAGAGCAGATGTAGGGGTTTGCAGGGGACGGATCACGGTAGATTAGATATCTGGAAGTGGATTTTTCTAACAAAGATTTAATTGATTTAGACAAACCGTAACGTTGGTAAGGATTGGGGATGTTCACAGCCATTACTGAGGATTTGACCATATTGACCGTTGCGTTTGGGGTTCTAATTCTGGCGTGGGGTTTTTTCCGGGCTAGACCTTACGGCAAATTGGGAGTTCTCGCCTGGTTGCAATCAGTGACGTTGATGCTTCCCTGGCTACTGGTATTTGGGTTGGCATCTCTGGGCGTGATGGTTAATTTAGCGGTGGTGTTGCTGCTGCTGGTGGTATCCACTGCGGTTTATATCGGCTTGGGCAATCAGGTGCGATCGCTCAAACAAGCAGCAATCCTGGCACGTCGAGCTTCGGCGATCGCGCAAGCCCAAAACTCAGAAAACACTCCAGCAACCTCTGAGGTTCCTAGCGATGCCGAAGTTCCTCCCGCTGTTTCTGCTGCACCCCTTTCAGAAGAACCAGAGGTTGTGCCCATTCCCGCCGAAGACTTGAAAGCAATTCAAAGCATTTTTAGCATTGATACCTTCTTTGCCACCGAAACCATTCCTTACCAGGAAGGTGCCATTTTTCGTGGCAATCTGAGGGCAGAAGCCGATGAAGCCTACGCTAAATTGTCGGCGAATTTGCAAGAGCGGGTGGGCGATCGCTACCGCATGTTCCTGCTCGAAAACCAGGATGGCAAGCCCGTAGCGATCGTGCTACCCAGTAGCCGCGATCCTCAACCCATGACCATTCCCCAGAAGATTCTGGCAGTAGTCTTAATCCTGGTCACCATTTCCACCTGTTTAGAGAGCGCAGGACTAATGCTAGGGTTCGATTTTTACGCCGAACCGCAACGAATTAATGAAACGCTTCCCTTCGCTGCTGGAATCATTGCCATTCTCGCTATTCACGAAATTGCCCACTGGGTGTTAGCTCGGCGTTATCACGTGCGCCTCAGTCTGCCGTTCTTCATCCCCACTCTGCAACTGGGTTCGTTTGGAGCACTGACTCGGATCGAATCCATCCTGCCCAACCGAAATGTACTGTTTGACATTGCGTTTGCAGGTCCTGCCGCTGGCGGAATTGTTTCGTTTGTCATGCTGCTAACTGGACTGCTCCTATCCCACAAAGGTAGCCTGTTCCAACTGCCATCTCAGTTTTTCCAGGGTTCCATTCTGGTAGGAACCCTGGCACGGGTTGTATTGAGCGAATCTTTGCAAGATCCGATTGTGGATGTTAACCCGCTGGTAGTACTGGGATGGTTGGGGTTGGTGATTACAGCGTTGAATCTGCTGCCCGCCGGTCAACTAGACGGTGGCAGAATTGTGCAGTCGATTTACGGTCGCAAAGTCGCTTCACGTACCACGATTGGAACCCTAATTCTCCTGGGGCTTGCCTCTTTGGTGAATCAACTGGCACTCTACTGGGCAATTTTGATTTTGTTCCTGCAACGCGATTTAGAACGCCCCTGCGCCAATGAGCTAACCGAACCCGATGATGCGCGTGCAGCGCTGGGGCTACTGGCGCTATTTCTCATGGTTGTTACTCTGCTACCACTTACCCCAAGCCTCGCAGGGCGCTTGGGAATCGGCATGTAAATTACCTATCCCCCAGAAAGGATACCTAGTAAAGGCAGAACGTAAGGATTAGATATCAGGCGATCACGGTTGCAACGACTGGCGTTGTCTGCACGGGTTGGGTAACAACAGGTTGAGTAGCTGTGGTTGGGGTTGTGGCAGCGGTTGGCAGAGGAGCATTGATGCCTGCGATCGCGTAACCGCTATCTGCCAGCATGGCATAGTCTAGAATGGTGGGCGCAGATAAGGCATACATCCACCCGTAAGACATCATGGACTGAACGGAGCGGGAGGGATGCCAATAATCATAGGAACCTGTAATTGGGTTCAC
>JACYLN010000049.1 GCA_015272515.1 Leptolyngbyaceae cyanobacterium C42_A2020_001
AGCTTGCTCTTTTTTGATTCTGATACCCCGTCCGCTTGTGGCGGGGTAGTTCATTCGGGCTGGATTGTAAAAGGTATTCAGAAGTTTCCAGCGATCGCGGGGACGCATCGCTCACACAGCAAAGGATGCTCTGCAAATTCGCCCACATGAACGGAGTAATTCCAGCAGCGATCGCACTTTTTGCCGTCAGCTTTGACTACGCCAATTCCCAGAGTTTCCGTTTGAGTACTGTACTGTGCTTGAGCAAGTTTTTCAGGAGTATTCAACAACTCCACTTGGGAAGTCAAAAACAAATACCGCAATTCATCTACATGATTGAGTGATAAGTTTTGATCGCCAGGATTCAGTTCTTGCAAAGTTTTTTGCAAGGCAGGATCAGAGACATACAGCAGCAATTTGGCTTCCAACGAAGAGCCGATCGCTTTGTCGGTACGGGCTTTCTCCATCACTTTGTTGACTTCAGTGCGGATGTCGCGCAGGGCTTCCCATTTCTTTGCCAATTCAGGCTGATTCCATGCTGGTTCTAGCCTCACCCAACCCGCTTCAAACACTGATTTGTGTGGCGTAGAGTAGGGGAGGAATTGCCAGATATCTTCTGCCAGGTGAGACAGGACAGGCGCGATCGCCCGTGCCAAATTTTCCAGCGCTACCCACATCACGGTTTGACAACTGCGCCGACGGGGAGAATTGGCCGCACTGATATATAACCGATCTTTGGCGATGTCGAGATAGAAGTTTGACAAATCAACGACGCAGAAGTTTTGCACCGTTTGAAAGAATCGATAAAACTGAAACGTTTCAAACGCGTCCGTCACATCGTTGAATACTTCCGTGATTCGATGCAGCATATAGCGATCGAGGTCTGGTAGTTGGTCATAAGCAACTGCATTGGCGGCTGGATCGAAATCATGTAAGTTGCCCAATAAAAAACGAGCGGTGTTGCGAATTTTGCCGCGCACATCACCCAATTGCTTCAGGATATTCTTGCCAATTAGCACATCGGATGTGTAATCCACTGACGACACCCAAAGCCGCAACACGTCGGCACCATAAGGCGGTTCTTCTTTCTGATTTTTGCCACCCTTGATGATGATGGCTGGATCAACCACATTGCCCAGGGATTTACTCATCTTACGTCCCTGTTCGTCCAGAGCAAAGCCGTGAGTTAACACCGTTTTGTAAGGCGCGTGACCATTCACTGCCACGCTAGTCAGCAAACTGGACTGAAACCATCCCCGGTGTTGGTCTGAGCCTTCCAGGTACATATCCACCGGATAGCGCAATTCGGAACGTTGTTCAGCAACTGCCGCCCAGGATGAGCCGGAATCGAACCAGACATCCATCGTGTCGGTGCCTTTGCGATAGGTCTTGCCGTTGCTGCGATAGGGTTCGGGCAAGAGTTCCTCGACGGGCAATTCCCACCAGGCATCGGAGCCTTTTTCGGCAACGATCGCCTGCACATGGGCGATCGTCTCTTGATTTAGCAAAGGTTCGCCTGTCTCTTCGTCGTAAAACACGGGGATGGGTACGCCCCAACTGCGCTGTCGGGAGATGCACCAATCCGAGCGATCGGCAACCATTGGCGTGATCCGGTTTTCACCCTGTGCCGGAATCCAGCGGACTTCTGCGATCGCCTTCAGTGCCTGATCTCGGAACCCTTCCACCGAGGCAAACCACTGCTCAGTGGCACGGAAGATCGTCGGTTTTTTGGTGCGCCAGTCGTAAGGATATTTGTGTTGATAGGGTTCTTCTTTTAGCAGGGACCCCGCTTCCTGTAAGGCAGTGATTACGGCTCCGTTGCCATCTCCCAACACATTCAGTCCGGCAAAGGGACCGGCTTCGGCAGTGAAGTTGCCGTCATCATCCACGGGAGCGAGGATGGGCAAACCATAGCGCATTCCCACCTGGTAGTCTTCCTGACCGTGACCCGGAGCGGTGTGTACCAAACCTGTACCAGAGTCGGTGGTAACGTAATCGCCGCCGATCAGCACTTCACTTTCGCGATCGAACAAGGGATGGCGATAGGTGATGTGTTCCAGCAAGCGCCCCATCACGGTTGCTTGCACCGTTAAGGAGGTGCCCAGGATTTCTGAGAGGCGATCGACCAGATCTTTCGCCACGATCAGGTAGCGCATCTGACCGCGTCGAGTTTTGAGGTGGCTGAGTTCGTCGCCCACTTTCACGACGGCATACACAAGGTCTGGATTGATGCTCACGCCCAGGTTGCCAGGGATCGTCCAGGGAGTGGTTGTCCAGATGGCAACCCCCAACTCACCTAAAAATGGATCGAAGGGAGTTTGCAACGCCATCGGCACATTGGTCACTTCAAACGCCGCATACAAACTGCGCGAGGTGTGCCCTTCGGGATATTCCAGTTCGGCTTCTGCCAGTGCCGTTTTAGAACTGGGACTCCAGTGGACGGGTTTGCGTCCCCGGTAGATGTAGCCCTTCAGTACCATTTGCCCAAACACCTCAATTTGCGCCGCTTCGTATTCTGGCTTCAAGGTGAGGTAAGGATGTTCCCAGTCGCCCCATACCCCGTACCGTTTGAAGCTTTCTCGCTGTTCATCCACAGTCTTTAGCGCAAATTCTTTGGCTTTTTGGCGTAGCGTCAAAGGGGTTAGCTCGCGCCGTTGCTCTGGTTTCATCGCCTGTAACACTTTGAGTTCAATCGGTAACCCGTGACAATCCCAACCGGGCACGTAGCGCACTTTCCGCCCTTTGAGCAACTGATATTTATTGATGATGTCTTTCAGCACTTTGTTCATGGCGTGCCCCATGTGCAGAGAGCCGTTGGCGTAAGGAGGTCCATCGTGTAACACAAAGACTTCGCCAGGGTTGGTTTGCGACAGGCGATCGTAAATCTGGTTTTCTGCCCAAAACTGCTGAATTTCGGGTTCCCGCTTGACGGCGTTCGCCCGCATATCAAAGTCGGTTTTGGGGAGATTCACAGTGTCTTTGTACGATCCAGGTTCTGTTGCAGCCATGTTTCAAAGTATTAATGAAGAATGTTTGGCGGTTGTAGTATTTGTAGTATAACAAATCTAGCCGCTTACCAGCGTCTTGTCATTATCTTGGACAATGCACACAGGCTTCAAGTCTGTAGAGACGTTTCATGCAACGTCCCTACAGGAATAAACCACCTACTAGACCACCACCCAAACTGTAAAATTTCCTTCGTCTTACTCTGCTTCCCCGATCAGGGTGAAAGCTGCCCAATCAATTGGATCTTGATGTTTCATTGTTAACATGGCTTGCCGGAGTGCCTGGGCTTTGTTGGGTGTCTTCTGCAATTGTTGATAAAACGCCGTCATTAATAAATTAGTAGAATCATCGGGGACGTTCCAGAGGGACACCAATACACTGGGTGTTCCGGCAGAAATGAGGGCACGCGACAGCCCAATCACTCCATCCCCAGTCAATTTGCCCAAGCCCGACTGACAGGCACTCAGCACCACTAACTCTGCCTGGAGTTTCATGTTCAGCATTTCATCGGCAGTTAGAAAGCTGGTATTTGGGTCTTTGCCTGCAAACTTGAGCAAACTGCCTAATCCCTGTTGATCATTAAACTGTCCGTGGGCTGCAATGTGGATTAGTCGGGCTTCCGGCATTTTTTGTTGAATCACGGATTTAGTAGCTTGTGCGCCCAAAACAGGTTGAGTGCCAAATAAGGTCGCGATGGTTTTGGCTTCGTCTTCTGCATGAGGTAAATCGAGCGTGGGATTACCCACAACCAACGCCTTGGTTCCTTTTGCTATCAGGGGTTGAGTGCCCAACTTTTGCCGTTGTTGCCGGGTCAGTTCTAACACCTGAATCGAAGGCGCGGTACGAATGGTGTGCTGTTCAATCAGGTATTGACCGTTGGCATTTCGTAGTGCTGGAAAGGGTACGAAAAAGAGAGAACCCTGAGGAATGAAAATCACTTGGTCATTGGGGTTGGTGGGGAGTAGATCGGCGATCGGTTCAATCAGAATTCGGTGCAGTTGCCGCATTTGTCGGCGGATGGAAGCTGGATCGGCGCTAAAAACAAGGGATGAGGAGCCATTAGACCGAGTGGTAGCGGTTTTGGCTGGCTGTCCTCGCAGGGCAATCTGGGTTTGGGTAACCAAAGCATCCAATGGGCTGTCACCCCGGTTGTTGCTAGGAGCGGAGGATGCCTGAGCGGTTTGCGGAGGTGACTTGTCTTGGGTGAGGGGCACTTGCCGGAAGGCAATCTCGCCACTGGGCTTGATGACCCAGACGTAGAGCGTTGATTCTTGAGCACGGATTCCGGCTTGTGTTTTGACATCGTCATAGATGATGGAGTATTGCACCAAGGTGGCATTTTGGGCTTTTGCTATTTGTTGAATTTGCTGAATGGTCGGTGGAGACACTGCATTAATCCCTCCGCCTACGGCACCCCCATGAAGGAGAGTTGGGGGGAATCCTATTCGCTGAGTCAACAATTCCACAAATGCCCGCGATCGTCCCCGTTCAGAAATTTCCAGGGACTCATTTATTTTGTTCTGTGCTGCTAGGACTTGCTGTAAGGTGCGATAGGTTCGGGCTTGCTGTTCAAAAATTGAGACTTTGTTCGCATCGTTGTTGCCAACTCCGGTTTGCCGGATTGATTCCCATACGGCTATTCCCTGTAACAAAACAGTCTCCGCCATTGCCAACTTATCGGCTTCGAATAAAGTTAATCCCAAATTATTCAGGGCAATGCCTTCACCTTGGCGGTCTTTGATTTCCCGTGCGATTGCTAAATATTGTTGGTGAAACTCGGTTGCTTTGGCATAGTTACCCAGGGCGTGGTAAGCTGCACCTAAATTGCCCAAAGCACTGCCCTCTCCGGATCGGTCTTTGATTTCTCGTGTAATGGCTAACCGTTGCTCCTGATACTCAATTGCTTTGCTATAGTTGCCTAATTTTTCGTGAATAACACCCAAACCGCCCAAAGAAATCCCTTCTCCCTGGCGGTCTTTGATGCTTCGCGCAATGGACAAGTATTGTTTGTGATACTCGATTGCTTTATCGTAGATCCCGAGATTGCGGTAGGATTCACCCAAGTTCCCCAGAATCCGCCCTTCCCTTAATCGGTCTTTGATTTCCCGTAGAACAGCTAAAGACAGTTCCTGATACAGGATCGCTTTGCCATAGTCACCCAGGAAGAAGTAAGCATTTCCAAGATTGCCTAAGGCATTTCCTATCCCATCTTGATTTTTAACCTCTTGTGCAATGGCTAATGCTTGCTCTTGGTACTTAATTGCTTTACCGTAATTCCCCAGAAAGCGATAAGCTTCACCCAGATTTCCTATTACACGACCTTCACTTGGTCGATCTTTAGTTTCCTGTGCAATAGCTAACGCTTGTCCCTGAAACTCGATCGCCTTGCCATAGTTACCGAGATCCTGGTAAGCAAGCCCCAGGTTGTTCAGTATATATCCCTCTTTCAGTCGATCTTTGATGTTCCGATAAATTGAGAGTGCCTGCTGCCAGGACTTTAAAGCACCTTCAAATTGACTGGTTTGATATTGCTGAATTCCCTCCTGTAGTAAGCGATCTGCTTCTGTTTTCAGAGGAGAAACTGGGGTTGAGCTGTTGGCTAGTGTTTGTGCTGCATCTAAAACCTGTCGAGCGAGTTTCTCTATCTCAGGATTGTTTAGGTCTTTGGCAATGGCGATTGCTTGTTGACTCAACTCCAATGCTTTAGCGCTATTTCCCAATCTCAGGTTTGTTTCACCCAAACCGATTAATGAAGCACCTTCGCCAGGGCGATGTCTTAGCTGTCGATAAATTGTGAGAGCTTGGTCTAAGGACTGGATTGCTACCTGAAGCTGATTATTTTGAATCTGCTGAGTTCCTTGCTGCAAGAGGCGATCAGCTTCAGGTTTCCGTGGGTTATCAGCGATTTTGGCTGCATCTAAAACTTGGCGAGCTAGTTTTTCCATTTCAGGGTTATTCAGTTTTTTGGCAATGGCGATCGCTTGTTGACCAAGTTCTAACGCTTTAGCACTATTTCCTAACCTAAGATTGGCTTCACCCAAACCAACTAAAGCGGCACCAACTCCAGTTTGATGCTGAATCTGGCGATACAAGATGAGAGCCTGCTCGAAGGACTGCACTGCTGCTGGGTTCTGATTATTCTGAAGCTGTTGAATCCCCTGTTGAAACAAGCGATCGCCATCTGCTTTGCGATTGTGCGTTGTCTGGGCAGTGGTGGCGGGGAGGGAGAGGCTAAAGCAGCTAGGGGAGAAAGCGGGGAAGTGGGAGAAGAGTAGGGTGGTAGTAGCAAGGCTGAGAAGTTGGAAACAAAGGCGCATCGCAAAAGGCTTTCCCGGTAAGCTCACTGGTCATTAAGCTATCACCCCTAAGCCAGAGAGAATATGCAGCAGCGGCAGAAATAAGAAAACGGAAAGTGATTTGTGTTGTTTCTGTGAATATACGGAAAATCAGAGAATTTCCGTGTGAGGAAAATGTATTCTGTGACGGGAAATATATTCAGCTTCTCAAAGGTGTGTATCTAGCATCCCCTGTTCTCCCGTCTGATTGTTTCTGGGATATTGCATATTTCTCAGTCAGCGGAGAGATAGGTCAGTAGGACTTGGTAATAAGCACATTGCTAAATTCCAAGCTTCAGTGTTTATCAAAACCTGGCTTAGCTGCTCATCATGGTTGGGCTGCTTTCAATCATGTGAATTTGTGAAAACTAAGGAAATGTCATGATCAAGAAAACCCTATCACTGTTAACCTCCGCTGCGGTGATTGTATTCAGTGGCGGTTCTGCTTGGGGCTTCAGCCTAGTTGGGTCGGAACTGAGACTTCGCACCGAAGCGCAATCCTCTCCAACCAGCCAATTATTTGTAACCTCGTTTCCTGCTTCTGCCATTGTCAGTGAATCGGCTGTGGAGTTTCCTAACGTTGAAAGTTTGTTTGACCCGACGGTTGGCGTTCCCTCAGGATTTGCCAGATCACTTGTCGATGTTGCGATCGATGCTGGCTCAAATTACCTGGAGATCGATTTTGATAATGCTGGGTCTGGTTTATATGCAAGCGGATTCAAGAATACCTATGTGTTCACCTTCACTGCACCCATCGCCTTGCAGATTACTGACGTGGCGATCGATCCACTCACAACCCTGGGCTTAACCGCAGACCGTGTCACCTTTAATGGCAATGAGTTGTTTGTCAATGTCCAGCGGTTATCCTTCAACCGCAACTCGTTTGCTCGGCTTAATTTGACCACTGTTGCTATCCCTAATCCAGATAATAGTCCTCTGCCAGATTCCAACACTGAAGTTTTGCCAGAGTCGGGTGCGGCTGCGGTACCTGAACCCGCTACCTTGTTGGGAATTGCTTTGGCAGGGAGTGGACTTGCTTATCTCAAGCGCCGTCGCTCTGTATAACCTGTATTTGATTTGTCGTAGATGTAGGTTTTCGTCATTTCCTACCTTACCAGGGGCATCCCATTGGTGATGTTCCCAATGGGTAGACGATCGCTGGTAGAGACGTTGCATGAAACGTCTCTACTCAACACAAATATCAGATAAGAGTAAAAGTGACTTTATGAGTAAAACCGTTTTACAGTTACTTGCGGGTTTATCTGTGCTTGCCAGTGGACTGGTCTCGATGCCTGCTGAAGCGGCTCTGCAAGGCACTTTACAAAGGGGACAAACCCAATACATGGAGGCAACCCTAGAACCAGGAATCTATCTTCTGTATGTGACTGCGATCGACGCTGTAACCAAATCTCCTTCAGAAGCATCCCTTACCATCTACGAAACTAACGGAAAATTCCTTAAAAAATCTGCTCAACTTCCGCCAGCTTTGCAAATTCGTCCAAAACAAGGCGTTGTTTATGATCAGGGAACAGCCATTGAAATCCGCCGCCGCCAAACCTTGCATTTTTGGGTGCGGATGGATGGATGCAAAAGGTTGTGTGGCTTTAGCGTCATTCCAGTCAGGACCGATTCTAATCGCCTAGATGTTGTAGACCTTCCTGCCAGAATCTTGTCAAAGAAACCCTCTTATAGCGCTACGGTTTCCAATAGCTCTAAACTTGATGAGCAGAATAGTAAACTAACGAATCAAACAGGGGTTAGCAATCGTCAGACCTACGTATTCCAAACGAATAGCTACGTTAGTACAGGCATGTCTGTTAATCCTGGAGACCGAATTAAGATTCAAGCCAGTGGAATGGTTCGATTTGGTTTTGTTGCAGGTTCGGGAGGTCCTAAAGGAATTGCCTTTAATCCAGACTATAACTTGTTTTTTCACATGGCACATGGTCAGTTGATGACAAGGATTCGGCAACCTGGTATGCGCGCGTTGGATGGTTGGGTTCCGGTTGGGGACGGTGGGGACATGATTGCTAAATCGCAGGGAGTTCTGGAGTTTGCGGTGAATGACAGTAAACCGGGGGATAATGTTGGCAATTTTCGGATTGAGGTAACGATTGATCCTGCCAGATGAGTTGATGGGTTGATAAAAGTAAGGCTAATCGCTAGTTCAGTACGCCAGCGGTAGATTGGGTTGATAAAGGAAAACCGACAAATTCACCGAGTCACCTTTGTTGCTTCAGCGATCGCTAACCTAACAATCCTCATGGGCACCAACACCAAGAAGTTACCTGTTGGAAATCATCGTCATTTCACTTCGTTAACAAACTTCCTCAAGAGCGGATTCGGGGCTTACGCTACTCAGATGAGAGTGGTAATTAGCAGCGATGGCAGACACATCAGCAATCAGCTTGTGGGAGATCATTTTTGGGGCGATCGCGCTGAAGCCCCAGGCATATCAGGGCATGGAACATTTGCGAAACGGAAATCAGGTTGCCGTTTGGATTGTGTTCTTTGCTGGGTTGTCGGAAGCGATCGCGCAGGGAATTGTTTTATTTATCAATCGGGTCAAACCCTTTCGCTTCATCATTAGCATTGGAATTGCGGCTGTTCTGTTTGTCTTCGGCTTTTTCTTTTGGGCGGGTAGCACCTGGTTGATTAGTAAACTCATCGTTCGAGGTTCGGTAGATTTTGTGCAACTACTGCGAACGCTGGCGCTGTCCTATTCTCCTCGCTTGTTCAGTGTTTTTATTGCCCTCCCGTATTTTGGGGTGCCAATCTCGATTGTGTTGTCAGTCTGGAGCTTTCTTGCCTTTCTGGTTGGCATCACTGCCACACTCAAGATTGGTATCTGGCAAGCGTTTTGGTGTGGTGCCATTGGATGGCTGATGTTTCAAATTCTGGAAAATACGGTTGGTCGTCCGGTTGCAGCGGTTGGGCGTTGGCTCAAAAATACGGCAGCAGGCGTGTCTCTTGTGACTGATTTGAAAGAGTTGGAGCGACTTGTGGAGCAGGGGCGGCGATAATGACTCAATCCAAACTAGTTCGCTGGGTCTGTCTTGGTTTCCTTGCTGCTTTTTTAGCATTGGCGATCGCGTCTGGCTCTATCCTTACAGCGTTGCTTAAAACGCTCTCCGTAACAGTGACGGCTGGTTTAGCCACTTGGAACTTCACCCTGGATCTGCTCTGGATCCTGATGATCGTTTTGATTGTCGCGGGGCTATTGATTCCGCTGGAAGCATTGGGCTGGTGGGCTGGCTGGTACGGCGACGGAATTGATACTAACTTCAATCCTGGCAAATTAGAAGAGGCGGTTCCAGCTAATGTTCGGGTACGAAAATATTTAGTTTACCTGGATGGGATCTCCCAGGCACAGCACCAATACATTCCAGAAGTGGAACGGTTTTTGGGAGAACTGGCAGCAGTGCTATCCGATGATATTGTGATTATTCGCGGGTTGATGCCCTACTCCGTGCTGAATAAACCGTTAACCGAAGATCGATTGCTGTCGTTTTTTTGGCGCATTGCCGATCGCTTCCAGATGACTGCATCCGGCGGCATGATTGGAGCCTTAATTGGAGCCACGATCAATATTCGCAATGTCTTAATCGTTAGCGTCTCTGCCGATCAGCGCTATGGACCCATCTATAACCAGAGTACGGCTCAAACGATTTATAACAGCGTTCTCTATCACGGCTATCGACCTGGTAGCGGCGTTCCAATTACCTTGTTTGGCTACAGTGGTGGTGCTCAGATGGCATTGGGGGCGGCTCCTTACCTGAAGCGATCGCTCAAAGCGCCCCTGGATGTGATCTCGCTATCCGGTGTTCTCAGCGGCAACCACAACATTCTGGAACTAGAACACCTCTATCACATCGTTGGCGACAAAGACCTGGTGGAGAAAGAAGGTCCCGTCATGTTTCCCCGTCGCTGGAAAATCATGTTCCTCTCCTACTGGAACCGAGCCAAACAGCGCGGCAAGATTAGCTTCATATCACTTGGTCCAATTGGGCACAACGCTGGAACAGGACCCTACAGCACCAGCGCTTACCTACCGGATGGACGCAGCCACCTGCAACATACGGTTGAAGTCATCTCTGGCATTATTGAAGGAACCTCACCCCTGGCAAAAGCCGAAACTGCCCGCAAACTGGGTCACTACGATCGCTACCGGGAAGCCAACTTTAACCAACCTGGTCATTACCCACTTGATCAAACCGTTGATCCTGCCCTCTACCAGCCCGTTGCCCCCTGGATGGGGCGGTTGATCTTGCCTGCCAAGCAGCAACGACGACACCTGAAAGGCGTTTTGTTGGAAGTGCATCACGCGCCACCTCAGTTTCAGCATTTAGTAGGAACGATAGTGCGGCTGTGCTGGAGTGACAATCCGCTAGCACAAACCCTGGTGCGATCGGTGACTAAAGACGTGCATTTCAGCAGCGAAGCAACCTATAGTCAGCGGCAAGGAGTGGTTCATCCCGATCGCCTGGATCATTGGCAGCAAGTCGATCCCCTGGAATCCCTGGCAGGTGCTCATCCAATCGATGACATCATCGTTATGTTAAACGGAAACGTGGAAGTGCAGGAAGCAGCAGTAGGGGATGGAGTGTCGGGTGTAGGGTATGAGGGTTCGTCCATTTCCTATCCCCTAACCCTAAACCCCCAACCCCTATCTCCCATCTCCTCCACCCTCTCCATTGATCGCACCCCCATTCAAATCACTGGACGCTATTACGCCCTGGTTAAGGTTTTGGCTCCAGTTGATCAGGAAACGTCGCCGCCGGAACGGTTTCGTGTGGTGCATTTCAATCGCATGTCGCGGCAGTTTGATGGCGAGGAGCAAGTGGTTCGGTTTCCGCAGGTGGTGTTTGCAAAGGAGTATGGCAGTTATCCCTCCACCACCCGCGACCTGGAAAAGAGCTTGCCCAATGAAACCGGGTGGTACATTTATGGCGCAAAGGATGCAACTGGAATGTTTGTGGTGCAGGCGATCGCGCCCCGTGCCCTGTTACGGCTCCAGCCGGATGAGTTGATTGTGGGCAAAATGGCTAGCTGGAACTATTTGCGAAAAGAAGCGTGGCAAGTTGAGGGGCAGAAGGGGCGGACGAAATCGGTGTTGATGCTTCCCCATGAACCAATGGCGGGGTGGAGTACGGATGGCAAGCCAGTTTCTACCCTAGACACGGCGATCGCCGAATGGCAGGAGGGCGATCGCGCGCTGGTGCTGCATACGTATGGCGGGATTGGCGGTAAAAATCGGGAACCTGCCGCCAGAACTCCCGTTTTCTTTGGGCATTTTGCCTATGGGGTTGCCACTGTGGTGCGAGAACCCCTCGCCGATGAGCTAATGTTTGACATCACCTATTACCAGGTCTACACCCACAACATTGATGGCATCATTTCGGGATTACTGGCATGGAACCGTTTTGTGGGCGATCGCCAGGTGGGATGGTTAGGAACTCGCCCTGTTTGTGATGTGTTGATCAAGCTTCCGGCATTCACAGGTACATTTGATGTCTATGGGCAACCCTATTCTGTACTGGATGTTTTGTTGAATCAGTTGGAAATGATGACTGCCCGCTACCGCATTGGTGATGGCACAGGTGGTACTTATGTTGGTGCGGCACACAACTGCTCCCAAGATTCTAACCAGGCCCTATATGCGGCACTGAAGCGAGTTCGTAACGCGATTCAGGCAGATCCCAAGTTTGTGCAAGAGCTTCAGGATGATCCAGGCGAAGCCGAACGCTTTGAACAACTGGACAAACTCACCCAAAACATACGGCAAAAATTGCTGCCGCTTGGGTCTGCCCGTGCCGATTGGCAGAGTGGCGAAACCACGCTGGGGATCAGCCCAGAAGAGCAATTTTGGGAAGGAATTTCTTTAGGATTGCGGAGTTGGCGAACCTTGTTGCCTCGTGTCGCCAGTGAAGTGATCGCCAAACAGTTCATTGAGCAAGGGGCTACTCTCTGGATTCTACGAACCAATCAGGTGGGCGGGCACGATCCAGATATTGAACCAATCTCCCCCACGCCCTTTGGCTGGTGATTTGGTGATTAGCCTCCAATTTGCGACATTGTGCGAGAATAACGCCCGGTTGTGCCAGAGTCTCGCTCTTTGTAGTTAATCTCCGGCTTTAACAACACCAGCTCTCGCACCTGTTGCCGTAGTTCGTGTAGCGGCACACCTGATCGCAACTGCGATCGCAAATCAATTTGTCCTGTTTCGTTCAGCAGGCAGGGACGCAACCAACCATCCGCCGATAGCCGCATCCGGTTACAGCGATCGCAAAAACACTCCGACATCTGGCTGATAAACCCCAGCGTCCCTTTTGCACCGGGAATTTGAAACACATCTGCCGGACCATTGCCACGCACCTGCCCATCTGTTAGTCCCCAGCGATCGCGGATGCGGCAGCGCAACTCCTCCGAACTCACCCACCCTCGATCCTGAAACAGATCGTCATTGCCGATGGGCATGAATTCAATAAAGCGCACATGCCAGTTGCGATCGATGCTTAACGCTGCCAAGTCCAGCACCTCTGCATCATTCACACTGGGGATCACCACCACATTCAGCTTCAACGGATCGAACCCGACTCGATGCGCTGCCTGAATGCCGTTCCATACCTGCTGCCAGCGAGAGCGTCCCCGATTGCCAATGATTTGATCAAACACTTCGGCTTTGAGCGAATCCAGGCTGATGTTGATGCGTCGTAAGCCTGCATCGTACAAATCCTGCGCCAGATCCGCCAGCAGAAAGGCGTTGGTTGTCATGGCTAAATCCTGTGTTTCTGACATGGATGCGATCGCCCGCACAATCTCCACCACACCGGGACGAATCAACGGTTCACCACCCGTTAGCCGAAAGCGCGAAAACCCAACTGGAATAAACACCTCGCGAATCAGGCTCAGCAATTCCTCCTGCGTCAACAGATTGCGCTGCAAAGCATAAGTCAAATCTGTGCCTTCCGGCATACAGTACTGGCAGCGAAAATTGCAGCGATCGATCAAACTGATGCGGAGATAGTCAATATCGTTCATGCCCTCATTCTGCCGGATTTTTCCCGTGGGCTTCAACGAAAAGCCTACCTTTTATTCAATCGCTTTATTCAATCGGTTCTTCTAGCTCCAACTCCACTTCCGCATAAAAGCCAGAATACTCTCTGGGATCAACCGAAATATCCTTATTGCCCTGCTCCAACCGAATCGATTTTGCCTTGCCCTGATTCGTCCCAATCAAATACTCCTCAATGGCGCGCTTGATATCCTTCTCTTCCAGAATGATTTTGGTTTCCATCAGTGGTTAGCCTCTGCTTAGTTGAGTGTGAATCTGTGGAGACAGGGGATAGGGAGTGGGGGTTTAAAATCTCCAATCTCCAATCTAAAAGCCTTCTGCCTTTCAATCTTCTGCTTTTGCGATCGCGGCAGTTTGTTCGGGAAATAAGGTTCGCATCATTTGCCGGAAGGATTGCCCCCGTTGCTCATGCACCAGCATCAACGGCAGCAAGGCACCGAGGCGCACCACACCCGACAGCGCAAACAAGCCTGGAATGCCGCCGTAGTTGGCATATTCCACCAAGAATCCGCCTGCTGTGGTGCCCAGTGCCCCACACACGCCCGAAACCGCCGCCGCAATCGCAAAATAGGTTGCCTGATTTCGCACCGGGGCTACTCCCAGTTGCAGGTTGTTGTTGCACAGATCGATCGCTGCCCAGGTGCCGCCCGCTAAAAGGTGCAACGCCGGAAACAGAATCCATAACGACACATCATTGCCACTGGTTCCTAGCCAGAGGAGTGGTGTAACTGCCACTAATACCCCAATTCCCAACAGCAACGGACGATTGCCAATGCGATCAGCAAGCTTACCCCAAAGTACCAACATCACTAAGTTCGCCCCAGCTTGCAGGCTGTTATAAATCGTCACCCAGCGCAAATCGATGTGCAAACTATCCAACAGATACAGGTTGAAAAACGGCGCACTCAAATTCACGGCAAACATCCACAACCCAAAGTAGAGCAGAAAAAAGAGGAAATTAGAATCCTTCAATAGAGAAAGATCTATCGCTGAGTGCTGAGTGCTGAGTGCTGAGGACTGAGGATTTGTTAACTTCTGCTTCCTGTCTTCTGCCTCCTGTCTCCTGCCTCCTGTTTTCTCATCTCCCTCTTGCTGCTGCACCTGGGGATTGACATCCACCATGAAGAACTGAAACCCCAGGCTAACCAGTCCTGCAATGACACCCAAAATCACAACGATGCCATAACCCTGAAGGGAACCGCCGTACCAGGATGACACTAGCCAGCCCAGCAAGGGAACCGAGAGCAGGTTCGTGAGGCTGGCGGCGCTATTACGAACGCCGAAGTAACGCCCTCGTAAGCGCCGGGGCACTAGGGTTGCCAGCCAGCTTAACCAGGAAGCACTGCCCAACGCCCCAACAAAGTGAGTCACAAAAACGATCGCCAGTGTCAACAGAATCAGCGTGTCAGTATTTAGCCTTGACCAGGTGGTAAAGGCTATGGCAACAGCTAGAATCAGCCATAACACACGAGATGGGGCGTAGATCCAGAAGCAATACCAGTGGCGACTGCGGGTGCGATCGCCCAGAAAGGCTCCAATCGGTTGAATCAGGTTTGCCAGCATGGGGATCGATGCTAACATCCCAATTTGAGTTGGGCTGGCGTGCAGTTCCACCAAAAAATTGCTCAATAGAACGCCGCCTACCGCATTGGAGAAAATCGTTGCAAACATCCCGTCTAGCGTAGATGCCCGTAAACTAGTGCGAATGACGCTTTTTTCTGCGGGGATAGACAACTCATCCGCAGTCGGCATTGGCTGAGGTAAAGTCAACTCCACAGCGGGTTGCTCACTCAACGGAATTGGTTCCACAATGCGGGCATCTACTGCCTGTCCTACCATAAATTTCAAAGGATATAAAAAGAAAATTACGAATTTCGATCTATCTTAAGCACTGTTGGGATTGGTTGCATTCATCCCAGGGTGACATCTATCGGGAAGGACGATGAGCGATCGCGGCAACGGGCCCACCCCCAGCGGGACCTTGATGTTCACTCCCGCCCGACACATACACCATCGGATTTTGTACAACCGAGGCGACCACTGCACCCACTACGGCTCGTGCCATGCGGGTGTGGTTAATGTCCGAATCATCCAGCATGGTATGGCGACACCCCAAAATCACGCCGGATGGATCAGCTTCCGCTTTGGCAAACACATTCACCACTTGCTCCATCGGTTGTCTGGTACTGGCGATCGCGCGTTCAACGGCTTCACGATCCAGGGCGTGTTGCATCACGCTATGCCCAATTACATAGGAACTGGTGGACGTGGGCGAATTCCCCAACACCAAGATTTCGCAGTTCTGTAGCTCAATTCCAGCAGAGGTGGAGGCAACTGACGAGTAGAAATTGTAGTTGGTGCAAATATCGGCTTCGCTCAACTGCGATCGCTCAACTTCGCCCAACGCCACCGCCACTCCCAACGCCGACGCTCCCCGCGAGTACGCCATCGATTTATAAGTTTCCGTGGTTTTCAGCCGCTCCAGGTCATCTGCCCGAACCCGCGAAAAAGCAATCAACGGGCACTTAATTTGGACAAAATGCACCTCCTCTGGAGCCAAGTCTGCCTGGGCGATTGCCGTCTTCACCGCATCCGCCACGGCATCCACCATTGCCAGAGTGCCAATCTCCTCAGACAAAAAATTACGCGTATGGGCAATTCCCAGAGCTAACCCTCGACTAGGTGTTTCCGTTGGTTCCGAGGGGTGACGGGTGAACACGGTTAAATGAGGACTCAAAACTCCCTCTGTTCCGCCGGACATGACGTAGACAATCGAGTCGGCAGCGTCATGAATGCGCGATCGCAGCGATGCTTTCAGCGATTGCACGGCAAACCCTCGTGTAAAGTCATTCACACAGCCGTTGCCCTCGGTTTTCCCCATCACTGCCACGATAGCAGCAGGGTCAATCATTTCTTGCTGAATCATGGCTTCTAAGCCAGAGACATCATCTGGGCTACGCTGCGGAATCTTAAATACACTGACGTTCATCGCTATCCAACCCTATGTACTCAACAAAGTTGAGCATACACCTAGACGTTTTCCTAGCTCAGATTGTCTAAAAACCGCTCTAGTTTGGCTTCAAAGCGATCGCTCCAGGAACCAAACTGCACCGCTCGGCGGCGATCCCATTCGGCTTCTATCGCCATACGAGTAGCGTGATTCATCGATTGAAACGAGATTGCCTTACCGAGTGATGCTGCCTTTTCAATTCCAGCCACCAGAGCCGTCACCCCATCTGCGTCTGTCTCGTTCACCCAAATTAGATCGACAATGACGCTTTCGGTTGCCAATTCCAGCGCGTCTTCTAATGTCTGCTGAAAATGCTCACGATTTCCCTGATTTAACACTCCATTGGGTTGCAAAACAATCGTTGCAGGTTTCCCTCCCAAAGAAGGAGCAACCGTTTCAGAAGTCAGTATCGAGGAGCTAATTGGAACGTTCATATTAACCTCTTAAAGCGGTTGGGCAGATGGTGAGACAAAATTCCAATTCAAGAGTTTGAAAGAATTCCCCGTCTTTCCCAACTATCTATAGGGTGAGTCAAGATTATGCAAATCGGTTCGTTTTATATCACATTGATCGCGTGTTCTTCGTCAACGGTTCCCGTGTCGAGAATCAAGTCTTACCTGTGTATTCGATCAATGCTGTCGGTGATTTAAATCACACAAATCAGTGAAATTACAGAAGTCATTGTTAACCCTTTAAGATTATTAACCCTTTAAGATTGTTGAAATCCTCTGCCTTTTCGCAACACGTTGGCTTATGCGTCCTCCTCGTTCTGGCTATACCTTACCTGTTTATGCTTGTGCGGCAGCGATCGCAGCTCTACGACAACTGCAGACGGACACTATGTTGCCTGTAGTTTCCGTTGATTTAATTGAACCTGCAAAAATCGTGGAAATCCCGGTTGAACAAGTTGCCAAACTCAGCGATCGCTCTGCCCTGGCAATCACCCGCAGCGATCCAGGAGACAATCTCGATTTGACTCGCCACACCCCCATTTGGGCATTGGTAGAGTGGGGGGCGGCAGATCAACCAGATGTAATCGCCCTGGTTGGTGGCGAAGGCATTGGACGATTGGCGAACGGCCAGCCTGCCATTTATCGCTATGCTCAACAGCTTCTAATAAAAAACTTGAAAATTTCGCTCAAAGCGGGCGAAACCATCCGGTTAACGCTGATTTTGCCGGAAGGACGAACCCTGGCAAAACGCACTTCTAACGAAGCATTTGGTGTGGTCGAAGGCTTATCCCTCCTGGGAACAACGGGTATTTCGCAGCCGTTGAGCGCTCCTGGACAACTGGAGGCTTACCGCCAGGAACTTCAACAGAAAGCTGCTCAATTTGATTGTCTGGTTTTTTGTGTTGGCGAAAATGGGCTAGATCTCTGCCAGCAGAGAGGAATCGATGCAGGTCGCCTGGTGAAAACTGCGAATTGGCTCGGTCCAATGCTAGTTGAAGCAGGGGTACAGGGAGTTCAATCGATTCTGCTGTTTGGCTACCACGGCAAACTCCTGAAACTGGCGGGAGGCATTTTTCATACCCATCATCATGTTGCCGACGGACGCTTGGAAATCTTAACGGCTCACTGCGCCAACCTCGGTTTGCCCGCTACGGATCTTCAGGCAATTTTTCAATCCGCAACCGCAGAAGATGCTTTGACTTATTTGAGCGCTTTAAAAGGAGAATGGGTGGAGCGCGTGTATGACGCGATCGCTGACACCATCGACGACCGGGCCCAAACCTACATACGCACTCACAGCGGGATTGATGTGTCCATAGGCACAGTTTTGTTTAATCGACAAAGAAAAATTATTATCACTAGCAAAACAGGCGCAATTCTCCTCCACGACATCTGCTCGTAGAGTTAGAATAAAAGGATTATCTTTTAATTTTTGTAAAGCCGTTTTCAACATATTCTCATTAATAAGCATCTGTTAGTTCACTCAACCACGCATCAGTAGGAAAACAGTGGTGACTCTACAAACTCAGCAGCCACCTGATATTTCTTCAGTGAATCAACTGAACCGCCAAATCATCGTCATCCTAGATTTTGGCTCCCAATATTCTGAGTTGATTGCTCGACGCATTCGCGAAACCCAGGTGTATTCAGAAGTGTTGTCTTACCGCACTACGGTGGAGCAATTGCAGCAACTGAACCCCAAAGGCATCATTTTGTCGGGTGGCCCCAGTTCCGTGTACGATCCGGGCGCACCCCAGTGTGACCCTGCCATCTGGCAATTAGGCATCCCAATTTTGGGAGTTTGCTATGGCATGCAACTCATGGCAAAACAGCTTGGCGGCGAAGTGGAGCGTTCTCAACAGGCTGAATACGGCAAAGCCTCGCTGTTGATTGACGACCCCACGGATTTGCTCACCAATGTGGAAGATGGCACCACCATGTGGATGAGTCATGGGGATTCAGTAACTCGCTTGCCCGATGGGTTTGAAGTGTTGGCCCATACCGAAAACACCTCTTGTGCTGCTGTGGCGCATCACGAGAAAAAGCTTTACGGCGTGCAGTTTCATCCGGAAGTGGTGCATTCTGTTGGTGGTCAAGCACTCATTCGCAATTTTGTTTACCACATCTGCGACTGTGAACCCACCTGGACAACGGCTGCATTTGTGGAAGAGTCGGTTCGAGAGATCCGTGCCAAAGTTGGTGATAAGCGCGTGTTGCTGGCGCTTTCCGGCGGAGTCGATTCTTCAACCCTGGCATTTTTGCTGCATCGGGCAATTGGGGATCAACTCACCTGCATGTTTATTGATCAGGGGTTTATGCGAAAACTGGAACCTGAACGCCTGGTGAAGCTGTTTCGCGAACAATTCCACATCCCTGTGGAATACGTAAATGCTCGCGATCGCTTTTTGCAGGCGATCGAAGGCATCACCGACCCAGAAGAAAAGCGCAAACGCATTGGGCACGAATTCATTCGAGTATTTGAAGAAGAATCAAAACGGCTGGGACCGTTTGATTACTTAGCACAGGGAACCCTTTATCCCGATGTGATTGAATCTGCCGACACCAATGTTGACCCCAAAACGGGTGAACGAGTTGCAGTCAAAATCAAAAGCCATCACAACGTTGGTGGGCTGCCCAAAGACTTGCGCTTCAAACTCGTAGAACCGCTCCGCAAGTTGTTTAAAGACGAAGTTCGCAAAGTTGGACTATCGATTGGCTTACCAGAAGAAATTGTCAAACGTCATCCCTTCCCTGGTCCTGGGCTTGCCATTCGCATCCTGGGCGAGGTCACCGATGAACGACTCGACATTTTGCGGGATGCCGATTTCATTGTGCGCCAGGAAATTAACCGTAGCGGTGCTTACAACGAGCTTTGGCAGGCATTTGCCGTGTTACTGCCGATTCGCAGTGTGGGCGTAATGGGCGATCAACGCACCTATGCGTATCCCATCGTGTTGCGGTTCGTTACCAGCGAGGATGGCATGACCGCCGACTGGGCGCGAGTTCCTTACGATTTGTTGGAAACTATTTCCACTCGGATTGTGAATGAGGTGCGTGGTGTTAACCGAGTCGTTTATGACATCACATCAAAACCGCCTGGCACGATCGAGTGGGAGTAATGATCCACAACCTCACCTCGTTGTGGAAAACCCTTGAAAATCTGTGGAAAACGTTTGAATTCCACCTGTCCCCTGTGGAAAACTCGTTTGTAGCCGCTACTCTGTGCAATGTAGCAAAGCCGTTTAGACTTGCTGTGCTAGTAGTCTTGCCCTGACCCATACTTTAAGGCATCGAGCCAGCGTCGAAAATAGTACTGCATCTTGGGCGGGAACATCTCCGAACTCGCCCTAAGATTGTTGGCGAGGGGATAGGCAGCGGCGTAACTCGCTAATGCCAAGTAATGCCCAACCCATTGAACTAGGGCTGGCAACCCCACTTGGGGAATGACTTTCAGCACTAAGCCAGGATGGCGGAGCGAAGTTTGGGTCAACGTTTGAAATAATGCTGGAAACTGCACCACATCTTGCAGGAAGGGTTTGAGCACCGGGTCGCCCAGCTTCGCCATATCTTGAAAGATGCCAGCCAGCATTTGATTAATCTGATTAGGTGGGAGGGTTTGATCAATATTCACGCTCATCGCTTTCTGAAACAACCAGGTAACTGAAATATTCGGCTGGTAGGGTTGGATGGCGGCTAAGGAGTCGCGATCGCACCCATCCACCTGCAACGCCTCATGAATACCCGTCGTGAGCCGCTGCAAATGCCGCACCATTGCCCCAAAACCGCCAAAACTCAACGGTGATTGGGCACCGCTACTATCGCCCACAAACAAAATCCGATCCCATTGCGGCTTCAGAGGGCTGTTTTGATAGCAGGGAAAACAGCCAAACAATGCTCGTTTGAACTGTAAATGATCCAGTTCAATACTTTGATAGGTCGGCAGTAGGCTCAGGTATTCATCAAATAGGGTTTCCAGGCTGAACCGATCAGGGTGAGCATCCAGGTAGGTAAACAGGTACGTGGTTCTGCCATCCCGCGCTGGAAACGCCTCCCAAAAGTACTGGCACTGGTTTTGGATGGGCGTGAAGGAAGCGATCAAATCGCCTGTTTTGTTGTTGGGAAAGCCCTCTGCACAACTGCCAACCACTAGGCACACCGCATCGGGTTTGCTTCCCTGGCGCGCCTGCCGCACGATCGCCGAAAAATGCCCCATCACATCGATCGCCAACTGTGCCCGCAACGATTGCTCACCCGCTGTCACCGTCACCCCATTGGGATGAACGACTACGCCGTCAAAAATTGTTTGCTCCAGTAATTTTCCTCCCCACTCCAAAAACCGCTGCTTCAACGTTTCCAGCAAAAAGACGGGATCGACCCCAACGTTTAATACGTCTTCAACCCAAACATCTTCGCCACCCAAAAAGCTGATGCGGGCTGGGTTGTACTCTGTTGCGATCGCCTGCTCCAGTTCTGTCTCGGTTAGTAAACCTAGCGTCACAAAAACTTCTAACTCTCGCCGTGAAATATTCCATTCCTGCTCTCGTCCGCGCAATACGCCCCTCTCAACGAGTGCTACCCGCCAGCCCTTCTGCGCCAGCACGGCTCCTACCAAGAGCCCCAACGTTCCGCCACAAATCACCACATCCCAATCCACGGACTCCAGGGTATTCTGGCTCTCTTGCACCACGCTTGGAACGGGTAAGGTGCCCTCGCGCAGCGATTTCCACAACCCATCGGCACGGCGCAAACTTGCCAAAACATCATTCGGCAGGGATGAAAGGATTTGTTCTGTTAAGCTTGCAGGTAATTTTTCATTCCCCATTCCCCATTCCCTAATTAACGTTTATGTTGAATTGCATTCTTCAGGTTAGCGTGTCTGCTGCGGCGCGATCGCGTGGTCGGCGGATGATATTGCCATTTGTGGTTGGTGCAGGCTTGAGTTGGAGTGCGGCTGGAATGGCGGCAGAACCTTCGGTCGCGATCGCCCCTGCGGATTGGAAAGTCGTCACCGATACGCTCTGGGTGATTTTGACTGGAATGCTGGTGTTCTTTATGAATGCAGGCTTCTGTATGCTCGAAACGGGCTTTTGTCGCCGCAAAAATGCCGTGAACCTGCTGGCAAAAAACCTGATCGTGTTTGCCCTGTCTACGCTTGCCTATTGGGCAGTGGGGTTTGCCGTGATGTTTGGCGATGGTACGCCCTTGTTTGGGATGAATGGCTTTTTCTTAGTGGGGCAAGATAACAGTCCGGCAGTGGGAGCAGCTTACAATGGCGTGTTTGATTCGCTCAGTTGGGCAAGCATTCCGCTGGAAGTGAAGTTTTTCTTTCAGCTTGCCTTTGCCGGAACGGCAGCAACCATTGTTTCTGGCGCGATCGCGGAACGGGTTAAATTTGTCGCCTTCTTCATCTTCAGTCTGTTTTTGATTGCCTTTGCCTATCCTGTCACCGGACACTGGATTTGGGGTGGCGGTTGGCTGCAAAAGTTAGGCTTCTGGGATTTTGCTGGGTCTACCGTCGTTCACTCTGTAGGCGGCTGGGCAGGATTAGTAGGCGCAATTTTGCTCGGTCCCCGGTTGGGACGTTACAAAAGCGGGATGGGCATTGCCATGCCGGGACACAACCTTGCCATTGCCACGCTGGGTTGCTTCATTCTTTGGTTGGGCTGGTTTGGCTTCAACCCTGGCTCTACCCTTGCTGCCAACCCGCAACAGATCGGACACATTATTCTCACGACCAACTTTTCGGCGGCAGCGGGTGGAGTGGGTGCAACGTTAGCATCGTGGTTCTACCTCGGCAAACCCGACCTCTCGATGATCATCAACGGGCTGCTAGCTGGATTGGTTGGCATCACCGCTTCCTGTGCCTATGTTGCCTTTCCCAGTTCGGTAGTGATTGGGCTAATCGCTGGGGTGATCATTGTGTTTGCCGTGACTTATATCGACAATCGCCAGATTGATGATCCGGTAGGAGCGCTGTCTGTTCACCTAATTGGTGGGATTTGGGGCACGTTGGCGGTTGGGCTGTTTAGTGTCGGTCCTAATGTTTATGCCTGGTATGGGCAAACCAACGGACCCAGTGGCGGATTGTTGACAACTGGAAATGTGCAACCGCTGCTGATCCAACTGCTTGGCATCGGTGCGGTGGCGCTTTACACAGTGCTATTCAGTTGTGTGATTTGGTGGCTACTCAAAATGACGATGGGTATTCGGGTCACGGCTTCAGGGGAGCAAATTGGGTTGGATATTACCGAACATGGCATGGAAGCCTATAGCGGATTTTCGGATGATGAGTTTGGGATGTGAGGAGTTAGTCGCCGCCCCATAATCACTAGATCACAGGTTCCGCGCTCAAACTCAGCCACCGCAGGCAAAAAGCCCCAACGCTCGAAGCCAAAATTTTCAAACAACTTGAGGCTGGCTTCGTTGGTGGCAAAAATGCAGCCAACCAGGTTTTTGATACCCAATTCAGGACTGCAGGCGATCGCGTGTTGTAACAGTTTTCGTCCAATCCCTTGCCGTCGAAAGGCAGGCGAGATGTAAATGCTCAGCTCAGCGGTGGCATCGTAGGCACGCCGAGCCGAATAGAATGATTGGAAGCCCAGCCAGCCTGCAATTTTGCCGTCACATTCCATAACCCAAAGAGGGCGCTTGTCGGGTGTGTGGTTGCGGAACCAGGCTAACCGACTTTCCACCGAGACCTGCTCCATATCTGCCGTGACACTGCGACAGTCGATGGTGGAATTGTAAATGTCCACAATGGCTGGCAAATCTGCCTCAACTGCATCTCGAATCACCATACTCGTATCAGCCGCACTTTCAGTATTGGCAGGACGCTACCATAAAGTGGGGCCGCGATTGGTTCCTGGCGATCGCTCTGAAAAAGGTCTAAAAAAACCGTTTGACAAAAGCGCCTTCCATCGGCACAATAAAGATCGCCTCGTTAAAGAGTGCGTCTCGTCTAGAGTAAGCTATTGTTGTAAAACTAGCTTGAACCAGCGAGGGACTGTAGTTCAATTGGTTAGAGCACCGCCCTGTCACGGCGGAAGTTGCGGG
>JACYLN010000012.1 GCA_015272515.1 Leptolyngbyaceae cyanobacterium C42_A2020_001
CCTATCTTAATGGACAATTCTCAAAGTGAGTCTTGCAAAACTGGGATGCACTCAAAGCCTACTTCGAGAATCCAGATGATGAGAAAGCCTGGAAGGAGTTTATTAAAGAAGTCAATGATGCAACGTCGCAATTCAATAAAGGTGTATCCACTGGAGACGTTCCGTTGAGCAACATTGATAATAAGCCGATTATCGATCCAGAAGAAGAGAAGAAGGATAAGAAATGAGTTTAGCTCTCACCCGTGATTTACTCCTTTCTCGTCGGATTCGTGTCAATGCAGCGGCTGGTAAAGTCGGACGTGATGTGATTTTACCTCCAAGAAACATTCCAGCCAGAACTCAATTAGTTCGCAAAATTGGCAAGTTGACCAAATTGCAATCGGAGAAGAACAAAGATGGTGGGATTCTCGGTTTTCTCTGGAATAAAGGCACGTCGCTTTTAGGTTTCATTGCAAAGGCTGCATGGAACTTCCTCAGCTTTTCAGCAACCACTATTTTTAGTTGGGTTGTTGCTGGGGTAGAGAAACTCAAGGCGTTTGATTGGAATGCGTCAGATAAGGCTCTACAGGAATCTATCAAAAATTCCAACGTGGCGATCGCTACAATTTGGGGCAGTCTGTTAGGTCAAGGTGTTGGCTGGCTGGCTGGGATTGCCGTTGGCTATGGGGTGAGTTTGGTGGTTCCTGTGATTGGGGGAGCTGGTCTGGCAAAGCTGATCGCCTCCAAAACGGCAAAGGAAGCCCTTGAGGAATTGGCACCCAGTCTTGGCAGTGCCATCACCTCAACCGTGGGAATTTTGGGTGGAAATCTGGCAGTTCAGGGATACATCAACTTCAGACGAATGCTCAAAAATGCCCCTAGACCATTGTTAGAGGCGGTTTATGGGAAAGATGGGGCTGACTTTATCCAGAAAATTTGGGGAAGGGAAGGCGGACCCAATATGAGCTTTAACGTGCAGGTAGAGGAAGCAGTGGAGAGCATCCAGAACAAAGCACTCCAAGCGTTTATTGACTCTCTGTTGGAGGAAGCTTGGGATAGTTTCATTGAAGCGGGTTTTGTCGTTGCCAATGAAATCGACCAAGCTTACTCGCAGTCCAGACAGGCAGCAGTGCAAGCACTCGGTTCACCTCGCAGTGTTGAGTTAACCCTGGATGCTAAAGCTGAGCCAGAGAACCGCGAAAAACTGCAACTGGTGAAAATGCCTCAGAAGATGATGATCCAACAGGTGCAAAGCCAAATCAGCAATTATCGCGTCATGCAGAATCGCAACGTTGGGTTGATGATGGGCTTACCGATTGAGGAGTACACACGAGCCAAACCGCAATCGTTGCGACTGGTAATTGATTTGTATTCCCGCAAATCACCTCCATACTTTGCAAAAACAGATGACCTTGTATGGGCTACCGTCACCATTCCCGACTTGAAGCGATCTGCGTTGGATTGGGAGGTGATCAAGCTGGCAGTGGGGGGAACCAACGGTTACCAGTGGGGCAGATTTCGAGCGACGGCTCAACTTTCAACCGGGCGAAGAATCGTCATCCACTGTGGTAGTGAGAAGGAAGCAGAGGAGCGGATCAACGCACTCCTGAAACTAACCACCGCTGATCTTACGACCCTCAACATCACTGAGGAGAAGAAAGCAGGGGAACGAATCACCAAACGCAAGCTGTATAAGGAAAGCACTCGAATCTACCCTGGATACTTCACCGTGATCAACCGTCAGGAGTTGCTAGACCCTGAACAGGGACGGGCGAGCACTCGCCAAAAAAACTATCGAGATGCGAACGCTAAAATTCCGTTATGGGTTCAAAAAGAGCCTGAAAATGCAAAGGACTTAATCAGACGAATCCTTACTAAAGGTCTCTAACTAAATAGGTTCGTTCCTTCGCAACTTGATCTAAAACTTGCTCTGTTGTCCATCCCAATTCTCGTTTGAGTCGCTCTAATAATCTCATTCGAGGGATGTAATTATAATACGCTCCGTATCTTCCCTGACGTTTTAGCATGGCGCGTCTTGAACGTGTCGAAAGCCTGGGGAAAATGACTAATTTCATATCAATATTTGTTATGGTTTTTGCTTTAGAAAACAATGTGCAAAATTCGGTACTTTAGGAGCTAAGTAAGAGTGCAGACAAATCGCCCTAAAATATTGCTCCATTGACGTTTCCAAAATTGACAGCAACAATTCTTTAGTAGGTCAAGGATTCTACAATGGCAGCAATTCAACCCGGTACAGGTGGTACTTTCAAGACTGAGACCGCAGAGGGTAGAGCAATTGAAACGCTTTGCTTTTTGCAGTTGCAAGAAGCGACAGCGGCGCGAAATCCTGAGAGCAGAAATGCTGTTTCAGGCGATTTTTCGATTGAAGAATTGACCTTTTCAGGAACGTTCGTTTTACCCGCAGAACAAACGATTTCTAATGAGGGAAATTTAACTATCATTGCAACTCCCTATCTTCAGGGTGTGACATTTTCACCGGGTGGAAGTACACCCACATTTAAGTCTACCGTGCTAGAGCGATATGCGCTTGAAGTGTTGATGTATCTCCAATTGTTGGAGCGTGATGCTGTCAAGAATCCTCAAAATCGGAATTTTATTACTGGCAATTTCAACAGCGACACAGGCATTTATTCAGGCGTGTTTACGCTTCCTGTTTCGTTGGTAGTTAACAGTACTGGAATTCCGCAGTTTGAAGCCGTTGAATATCTAATTACTTGATTTTTGGGAGAGTTGATCAATGGGCAATCCTTACGGACCAAGAACGCTGGTTTGGGTGACTCCGTTTACAGGGAGCACCATTAAGTTTGGATTTATGACGAATGCGGATGGTGCGACTCAAACAGCTTTAGGACACGTCCCTATCGCAGGTGCTTACCCATCGGCGTTGGTGATTGGTGCCAATGCCCCCAAACCTCCACGGGCATCGCGATTAAGAGCAACAGGGGTAGAAAGCTCATTTGTGGATGCAGAGGCGATCGCAACAGCAAGAGCGGCTGATTGGAAAATCTCGGCAGGTAAGCAACGCAATGGAGCCAGTAGCGCCAAATCAAAAACGGTTTACATCGTGCATGAAACCAACAAGATCGCGTGGAAAATGCCCACTTTCCTTCACACCAAGATTTCTACCGACTTGACGGCGTTGGGCATTGCGGCAGCCACAGCCACCGATTTAGATCTGATATTTGGTGTTCGTTATCCCAAGTTGCCACGAGTAGCCAAAATTAATGTGCCAACAACGGGTGCTGCAAGCCGTTACACCACCTATTGCGACCCTTCCAAGTTGGACAACTTACCCGCGGGTTGGACAACCGTAAGAGCTTCTCAAGATGCTTTCTAATTCCCTATCACCGCTCATTCTGCCAGGTGATCCGGAGTTTGCCTGGACGCTGGGAAACTACCTTCCTCCCACTCCCCAAAGAACGGAGGTGGTTTACATTCAGCGTCCAGGGTCTTCTATCTTGGAGCCTGCCACTCCGGAGGAAGCCTACGAGTATTGCCACAGTGGGGAGTATGACGAGCGTTTGGCTGAAATTCCTGATAATGATGACGATGAATGGACACTCGAAGATTACCTGACTTTGGAAACTCATTAGAGTGGAATTTGGTTGATCGTCAGACCTATACAGCGGTTGAAAACGGGGATGGCACCTATACACCCATTCCCCCCAAGACTTGGATTATTGAAAACTCTCATGTACTGCAAATTGGGGTGAAAAGTTCGATGGCGATGCCTAGCTGGTACACGGGGGCATGGGTGGCTCAACGCTTACTCATGCTGCCCAGTACAACGAGCGAGTTCATTGCTAATGTGCAAACCTGCAACTATCGCTTACGGTTGGGTGTGCTGAATCTGGTCACGTTTCCCAAGCACCAATCAACTTGGATGCTGTATGTCAAAATTCCCAAGTGGATTAAGCAAGCGCTGGTTGAGATTTGGCGTTACGACGGAAGAGACGAGACGGTGTTTGATTTGGGTGCTGACGACATCCAGGCAGCCCAGTTTAATCAAACAACTGAGACGATCGTGTTTGTGGCGGCTAATCCCAACCGTAAAGGGGTCGTGATTTCTAACAAGGGCAGTGAGCCACTTGTGCTCAGTACGGGTGTGACGTTGGAGGCAGATGCTTACTACGAAACGCCATTTGGGTTTAGTGGGCAAATTACAGGCGCTTGGGTGGCACCAGGCGCAGGCTATGCGGATGTGAGAGATTTTCTCTGATGCCTATCTATCAACCGCTTAATCCTGGAATTTGGACACCGTTAGAATTGCTTAATGGTTGGACAAATTTTGGTGATCCGGTTGCTCCTGTGGGCTTTTGTGTGGACGCCTTGAACACGGTTTATCTGCGTGGATTGGCTGTGGGCGGTGGTGCAACCGATGCAACAATTTGTGTGTTGCCCGTTGAGGCTAGACCGCTTTACAGGCGGGTGTTTCCAGTGGTGACGGAGATTCCTAGCTATGGCAACAACTTTGGTCGGGTGGATGTGTTGGCAGACGGTAGTGTGCAGTGGATTGTGGGGGGAAACTCCTATATTTCGTTGGATGGCATTGTGTTTAAGGTAGGTTCCTGATGAGCTACCCCTTGATAGTAGAAGCTGTTTTAGACGGTTACCCGACTGCGCTAAGGGCACGATTGAAAACTGATATTTTGCGTATTTTGGAACAAGATAGGCGAGAAAAGTTGGGGGAAGTGCAAGCTTTTTTGGGGTTTGAACAAGCCCAAATTAAAAAGGCATCCCAGCAGTTACGGAGTGCAATCGACAGGATTTTTCTCGCCCCTCCGTAGGTTTCCAATTCTTTACGCAAAGGTGAATGTTATGCCAATTTTGGAGCCGTCTAACATGCCGAATCAAGATGAGGTGAATAGTGCTATTGGGAGTGCTGAGACTGCATGGTTGGGCAGACTCATTACAAGAGTGGAAGGTTCAGTAGATAAGTTGGCAGACAGGATTCAGGGACTCGAAAAAGCCATCGATCAGGACATGAAGGATATGAGAGAGGGCTTTAGGCGAGAGGTGGCAGAGGTGGATAATCGAGTTGCCAGGTTAGAGACGCGCCTAGCGCAACTGGATGTGACAAATAAAATTATTGCCTCGCTGGGTGCGGCGGCGTTGGTGGGATTAGTGGCGATCGCTATTACCAGGGTGTTTAATCCCCCGTCTCACTCACCAGTTCCAACCACAGAGCAACGCAAGTAGTTAGAGGCGATCGCGTTCTAGGTCGTAGATTGCTTTCTCATACACCCACTGCTCAGAGCGGTCAGGATTTGCCGTTTGGATGCGTTCAACTAATCGCATTGCAACAGCCCGGTTTCCTGCCAGGGTAAAGAGTTTCTGCTTGGTAGATTCGTTTGCAGGTTGTCTTACTACTGTTTGACGCTTTGCCCTGGCAAGTGCTGCAAGGTCAGGAAGGGATGGGGCAAACAACGTTTCCTGTTTGGGTTGAGTTGGGCTGGATAAGGCTGAATTAGGTGGCGGCGGCGGTGGCAGTTGCAACGCTGGTTTAGTCGTTTTAGAGGGTGTTGCAACGGGCTGAGACGCTGGTTTAGATGAAGTGGGTGATGAGTTGAAGGTGCCTCCCCCTTCTCCCCATCGGCTCAAGGTTGCATTTGGCTTTATGCTTTTCTTCCCAAACCGTAGATCGTAAATTGCCTTTTCAATGCACCATTGCATTGATTTTCCTGGGTAGGCTTCACGAACTGTTTCAACACGCTGATAACATTCTTCTTTATTGCCATTCACCAACTTTAGGAGAATGCTGAGTGATTCATCGGTAGTCATTGGGCATCCTGAGATTTGGTACAACAAAGCCCCTAACTACAACGGTTAGGGGCTTATTTCATGATTCCCAGTTTTCAACAAAACTCACGATTGAGAACGCCCTTGAATGTAGTCTGCTACCAGGTTACGTAACTCCTGAATGCTGGCGGTGAGGGTAGCGATCGACTCTTGGTTAAGTGATTGCTGTTGCGCTACGTGAGACAGGATAGAACGGATTTCAGCCATTTCTAAATCATGGCGAGAAATAGCGCTTTGATGGGCTGTGACAACGGTGGTTAGTTCTTCTGGTGTCATGTGGCTCCCCCGTGTCCATCTCCTAAGTGCTGTTGCAGTAACCCTAAGATGTTGCGGTTTTCGGTTTGCAGTCCTCGCACTTGAGATTGCATTTCATCCATGCGATGCAGGATTAGTTGAATGTCTTGTTGCAGCAATTGCTGGTTAGAGGTTAATTGGTCAATTGCGCGGGTGTTACTCTCAGCAACTCGCGCGATCGTTACCATCAACTGTTTCACGTCTTCAAATTCTTCTCTGGTTACTGTCATAGGTTACTGTCCTCACTTCTTCAGCACAGACGTGATGATGACGGTAAGTGTAGCGGAAGCAATTAGGGTAAATGCCAGTTGCACAACCCACTGAGTTGCTTTCTGGTAGTTGGTAAACTTGGTATCAAATTGGTTGATTTCCTGCCGAATCTCTCGAATTTCAGTCAGGATTTTGTCTTCTGTTTCACTCATGGGTTACTGTCCTTTGGAGGAATTTCTAGAAACACTTTCATCTCGCTGCTTTTAAAAAGCTTTTGGGGTAACTTCTCCTGGTTTCAATGGCGCAGATTGCCAAAATTGCTTTCCCTGTACTGCTGTGTGGCAACCTTCACCAAATTGCTGATTATTGACTCCTAAGAACACGCATTTATCTTTGTAACAAGCAACGGCTCCAGACGTATGACCTTCATACAGTAGGTTATATCGATGCCCTCGACTGTTCATCCAACCATCAACCACTTCTTTGATGGGTGCCTTCTTGGTGAGAGTAAAGAAGTCTTCTGAGTAGTCAGGATAACCACTAATATTCTCAGCAGCATACTCTCCAACTCCGAACCCATACATTGCTTTCATGGTATCGGCACAAGAACCTGTTTGTGGATTCACATGATCGTAGTATTTATACTTCCGCATATCCCAAGCTCTCATCATGGCAAGCGAAAAAGCCCTTGAATCAAAGGTGAGTTTTTGTTTCCCATACTGGTATCTCAGTTGGTTCACATACTCAAGTGCGGCTCTACCATCCTGCTCATCACTTGAGTAAATCTTTAAAACCCTCGTTTTGCCATTTATATAAGCACTTGCAGCGGAAAAGCCAAGGAGCGCCACAACTCCAAACACCGTTGCGAATTTACTCCATACCTTTTGAGACAAACGCCGACCTAGATACGGGTCAAATTTTGAACTCTTTCTCCAGCGACGCATCACTTGAACCCTCAGTTGATGAAAGCCCCTTGATCAGAGGGGCAGTGCATTTTTAGGATTCCCCCTCTACACCCTCCTTAGCACGTCGCACCAAAGCTCCAACGGAAGGGCTTTGATGATGCTCTTCTAGAACCTGCCTCAGCAGTGTCGCAACTGGCATATTTAACCACTTGGCGATCAATCGATATTCCTCCATTGCTCGCTCTGAAAGCGTGATGGTGACTTGGTTTCGATCCTGTGGACTCATTGATTCAGCCAGATTTACCATGCTCAATTCTCCTTCGAGTTTGGAAGTATTGCAATCTCACCACTATTCCATCACATTTGCATTGCAATAGCGATGATATTGTGATACGACTTATTCAAGCGGAAATTCCAGAACTTCTGAAACTTCCGAAAATTCTAGAACTTTCACAAAGGAGACTTTATGCGACAGCTACGAGCGGCAAAAACCGCGCCTAGCGACACGTTGACATCAATTGAACACGTCGCTGATACCTGGGAGGTTGACCCTAAAACCGTGGAAAAGTGGACTGAGATTGTCTACCTGGCTTTTGATGTGCAACTTCCCAAGTCGGGACCGTTCCCTGCGTGGGGGGCACGATTACTCGAAATTGTGGGTAAACACATCTCCAAAAAAGCCACGCTCTACTATGCCGAGACCCAAGAAACCAGACGGTTGAAAGGGACTGAGTTCATCAAAAAGATCCGTCATATGCGTAAGGAGGGTCATTTTGAGGAGTTCCAGAATTTTCAGAACTTCCAGAAATCCCAGAATTTACAGCCTGACGATGAGCCAGAAGAGGATGAAGACTTAGAAATTTTGGCAGAGATGGGAGCGATCGCCCGTCAGCAAGATAACGAACTGCTCGACATCAGACGGCAAATTGAACAGCGAGAAGATGAAATCGTTGATGAAGTAGCAACATTCATCGAAAACACCGACAACCGCAAGAAAGCCAAACTTGCACGAAGGTTGAAAACTCGCCAACTTGCAACCACTCCTACCGGGCAAATCATTGAAGCCACTGTGCAGAGGTTGGCATGAAACGACGCGCATTGCTAGCAGCTTTATTTGGTGTAGGGGCATCAATGGCCCTGGCTGACCCTGCTCACGCACGACGGCGTAGAGGTGTTTTTGGTAGACGGCGGAGTTATGGGTATGGGGGGGAAGGTACCAGGAGACGGCGCATCGCCCGTTCTCATTCTGGCTATCACCCCGTTTCTGCTCGTCAACAACCCATCACCACAGGTCAAAGTGTGGTTGCTCGTCGCAACTACGATACTCCTAACCTTCCTACTCGTCCCTCTCCTCGATCGACCACTGCCGTTGCTCGCTGGGAACGCCAAGTAGGGTCCGGAGAACTCACCGATCTTTCCTCTAATGGATCGCTTTCTCCTCAAGAAATCAGGCGATTGAGCTACTACGGTAGGCAGCGGCGGGAAACCGCAAACAAAATTGTTCCCCGGATGCCAGCCGCTGTAGAACAAACCTCTGATGGAGGTGTGATCAACTGGTACGACGTGCGAGATTCCAGCAGGTCTTGGGTTGGCAGGTGGAAGGGTGAAGGGAAGCAACGCACCTTTCAGAGCAATTCTCAGAAGGTCAAAATTGGCTTGAAGTTCGACAAAGACGGCAATTACGAAAGTATGGGCATCGGCTCAAATCCATCTCGATAAACCGGGCTGCTCTCCGACCAAGAAGCACAGCCCGATTACCCCACAAGAGGCAAACTAATCATGACACAGAGTTTCATTCAAACCGTGCAACAGCAAGCCGAAATCGCTCTCACCTACTTGCTCACCCTTGTTGATGGATCGCAACACTGGCTTGTCCCTGTCGATGCTCTCAATGGCGTTGTCATGGATGACCCCAACGATCAAGGCATCATGACCGGGAAACTCTACGGAGGTGGAGAGATTGAAGTAGCGATCTCTGACATCTTCATGGTGGAAGAGAAGCGCTATCGAGTTCAGGTAGACAATGGGCAAGGGCGCAGAAGCCAAGACATGAGTGAGAAAGACTTTAACCAAGCGATGGACCGTGCCAAACGGGACGAAAGCACAGGAGAAGTTAAGACAACCTTCAAACGGGTTCATGACCGAAAGACAGGTGAAAGCTTCGACTTCTAAATGATTGTTGCGCGATCGCACTTCTCTCCCAGTGCGATCGCGCTCAGTAAAAAACCGGGTGTTACCCCGGCACATTGATGTGATCATAAGATCAAGCGATTTCGAGTTTGATTGAGTGATTCACCTCCTTTGCGCTGGGGCTAATTAGCTTCAGCGCCTTCAATTTTTGGGGCAAAAGAATCGGGCAGTTCATCAATAGAGCATTTAAGCTCTCGACACAAAATCTTGAATTGTCTAAGGGTCAATCTCGCCTCAGCTCGTCCCTTTTCCCAATTCCGAACAGTGTGATCAGTCACTCCTAGCGCTTCTGCAAGCGCTTCTTGTGTTACTCCAACTTTTTTTCGTAGTTCCACCAGTGGCGATTCTCCAAGGTTTTCAGGATGGTCATGAGACATTTTACCGTAATCATATTTACCCGTAAAACAACTCACGGTATCCTAGATCGGAAGCCGTAAAGCGATTTACGGAGGGACTAAGTTGCATGGAACAGCCGCCAAGCATTTCTCCATGCAGCTATCCAAATCATCTATCGAAAGTTGGTTGTGAAATCAGAAAAGGGAGGTGAAGCCAGACGGAGCAACAACCGAACGCTTTACGTGAGTACTAAAAAGGGCACCTATCCACGGGTGCCCCTCCTTAATTAACTGAGCTTTCAACTAGGTGGGGCATGTTTAACCACCATGCCCCATTCCTCAAACGCAAATAGGGCACCTATCCCCCACGGGATAAATGCCCTTTGAGTGCAAAAACTTTTGTACTACACTGACCAACTCAATACTACACTATGCAACTCTTAAAAATCGGAAACAGGATTATAAATCCCGATGCAATTCTTCACGCTAGCTACGATCCATGTGCCTTCCATCCCGCAACGCGTGAGGAGTGGAAAGAGTGTGTCGTCACCTTTGGCAGAGATGATCAGCAGATTTTCTACAACGAAGAAGCTGATCAAGTGTGGGCTTACCTCTCTGCTACCATGCACTGTCGCAACATTACCCGACGTGAGGTTGTGGCATGACCGACCCTCAAGAATACGACGTAAACAGCCCACTGTGACAGCAACGGCGGGAGGACTACTACCTTTAGGTGAGAGCTATGACTGACCAACCAACTAAGAATCTGGTGTTTGAGATTCAATTTCTCAATTGCCGTATCAATTCCCTCTGTCAGATTTTGCATTCAATGACTGATGAACCAGCAATTCAAGAAGCTCTACAGACTGAGATTGCAAGGTTAAACGACCAACTCAAACGACTCAAACTTCTCCAACGTTAAACGCTCCTTAGTGGGTGAGTGCTGAGATTTGGCAGCGCTCACCCTTTCTTCATTTGGTGCCTACCGTGCGACGTTCCCCACAGCAACACACCTTTCAATATGTTCAGGAATTCAATGATGATTTCCTGAAACTCTTCCCTCATCGTTACGATTACCTCTGGGCACCTCACCCAAGACCAGGCGACAGACCAGAGTGGCGAACTGAAAGCAAACACCCACTCAGCGATCGCCTGATTCGTGAGTGTGCTTACCTCTACGGCGTTCGGTTTGGTGCAACCACAAATTACGTGCTGCTGGATGTGGATCGCAGTAGTCTCTATCATCCCGTCGTCGATCGCTTCGCCATCGGTCGGATGCTGGCAGCACTAGAGCCAATTGGCATGTGTGCAATGGTGCCTGTCACCTCATCCAGGTCCGGAGGCATTCACGTTTACTTGCCGATGAGTGAGCCGTGCAAAAGTTGGGAGATTGCCGCCGTTGTCACCCATCTTTTGGAGAAAGCAGGCTTCACCGTGGAGGAAGGGACATTAGAAGTTCTGCCCAATCCCCGCAACTACGACCCTGACAGCACTACGCTTTACAAAGGGCATCGTCTACCGCTGCAAGATGGTAGCTACATTCTCGATGGAGATTGGGGCATTACCTTCACCACTCCGGAACACTTCGTTCACCAGTGGCGATACTGTACGTCAAAAAATGACATACACACAGCAGCGCTCACCCCAATTCTGAAACAGGCACGGCGTAAGTATTCCAATCTCAGTCACAAAGGCTCAAAGTTTCTCAATGACCTGAATGCTTGTGTTGACCCTGGATGGACTGGGCATGGACAAACCAATTTCATCTTAGGAAGAATCGCGCTGAGAGAGTATGTGTTCGGGCACTTGATACGGGGAGTCGGTGAACCGCTGGAAGGCGATCGCCTCACCAGTGCCATCGTTGCCACTGCGATCGAGCTTCCTGGTTACCGTGACTATTGCCGTCATCAGCATGAGATTTGGAAACGGGCTGAGGATTGGGCCCGGTCGGTGGAAGCTTCCAAGTATTGGCATTGGAAACAGCCCAAACCACAACCAGAAGTGCGGGAATCGGAAGCTTTGGAGGCATTCCGCATTAGTTGGAATGAGTGGCAGCAACAGCAAGCACGCGATCGGTTGCGATGGGCGATCGCGTGCTTGCTGGAGACAGGAAAGTTGCCAGCAGGTGCGAGGGAGCGCTTCAGAATCTTGACCACGGGCTACCACTTTAGCGGTGAAACTCTCTATCACCATCGCGATTTGTGGCATCCGGAGCACTTGTGGAATTCCCCCCCGCACCCCCCCACGGGTGAAGCGGATGAGCGCTGCATCCTGCCTGACGGCGGAACAGCGACTCATGGCGCTCCAAGCTTATTTAGTCCAAGTGAGCGTAACGCCAATCGTAGCGAGGGTTACAGGCGGTTTTTAGCCTCGATCTCAGATAGATCAGGGTGTAACACCCCACTGGATAAGGTTTTTAGCGATTCTATACAGTCGCATGAGGCAAAGGAGGATGAATGCAACCGGACGAGTACGCACAACAACAGCAGTTAGAACAGGAATTTCAGGCGATCAAGCTGGCTTTACAAGGAACTAAATTCAAACTTGTCCCCCAATCCCGTAGGGGATGGAGTTGGACTGTAAAAACGTTGGGATGGAATTACAAGCTGAGCCATGAAGCAGAGCAATGGCAGGTGAAACCAGAGAACACGAGTCTGACCTATCAGGAGTTGATTGGAATTGTTCAAAATGCCGTTGTCAGAGCCAAAAACCATCGACTTTAGTAGAGCGATCGCCGCTATCCAGGTGCGAATTGATTTGTTGGTGTGGATGGGAGATGCGACCTGGCGCGAACTGCCAACGGTTGAATGTTGGTTGAACGCTCAGTGTCGCTACTCCCTGAGCTATGAGGATTACTGCAACCTTGCAGAGTCGTTGAAACAGCAGTGTCAGCAGATTTATCGGAGTCGGAAGCATGAGTAAAAGTGATTGGGTAAAGGGTTCAGAGGTGTGTGAGCACTTGGGAATTAGCGATGATCACTTGACGCGACTGAGGAAAGAGGGACTGTTGAAGGAAAACAAACATTGGCGCAACATTGCCCGACCGATGGCAGCAAGACCGACCTACCGCTATCACTTGAAGCTGGTTGAGAAAGCGTTGGAAGTACCACAGGAGTTGAGAGGGTGAGCCAGCTTTCGACCCGTGCCGTTCATTCCTACAGGCGATCGCTGAAAGCCTGGATGAGTTTCGTCGCTGACAATCATTGGTCGGATGAGTTTGAGTGTGCAGCGGTCACGGTGCTAGGGGCATTGTTGGAGCCGGATAGTGGGCAGATGGAGGATTTTTTGAGCCGTTACCCAATCAGGGACCGGGAACGACGGAGAAAAGAAGTTAGGAAGGTGGTTTTACACTGGCTTGCGGAGTTGGCGGAATGACTAAATTCAAATTGGATCACGAACAGATAGTTCGTTTCTTTAAGGAATTGAGGAAAGAGCTTAAGAAATCAGGTTTCCGTCTTATTCTTGGTCGTTTCGGACAGGTTGACATTTATGCTTCATCAGGCAACAAATTTGGCATTTGTTACTTAGACATCGAGAAGTATGAGTATGGTTTCTTGGCTGTGTATTATGTTGAAAATGCCTCCACTGCGGTAGAAGAACGGACTTTAGCTGAAGTTCACCTAAAACAGACTTGTGATCGCTTTAGGTTGAAGGAGCATTTGGGCGATCGCTCCGATTCACCAACACTTCCCACATCCGACGATGCTCATTAGCCGATAGCCAAGCGTGGTAAAGTTCCGTGTGAACCTGAACGGAATGCCCCATCTGTTTCGCTGCCAGGGTATCAGGCAAACCAAAATGAATGGTTCGTACTGCCCAAGCGTGTCTCGTGTCGTAGGGGCAAAATGGCACGTTGTAGCGAGCAAATGCATGAGTTACCCGATTACCCAAATCAGTGTTGTTGCGTCCAGTCACTTGGGGCAGATCTCCTTCTGTCAGATCCCATCGCTCGAACCACTCTGGATAGAACGGGTAAACCGGACGATACCCAGTTTTTGTAGAATCCAGCACTCGCAACTCTGGCAGCGCTTCAAAACTTAGATGGAATAGTTCATGAGGACGCAACCCATAAGTCACGATCAGCCCATAGGCACGTCTCCAAGCGGAATTGGGTATTCTCCCCCACCATTCGGCTATCACTTCATCGGTGGGCAAATCTCGCGGTTGGACTTTCTTAGGAGAGTAGTTGCCTTTCAAACTGGTGAAATCAACTTGTAACCCGGCAAATTCAGCCAATCGTGAAAGCACGTCTACATAGCGCTTTCGAGTTCGGGTATCAGGTTCAGTGTTAGCGATCGCCTCCCTCATGAGTGCGATCGTTAACGGTGTCTCTGCTGGCAACCGCTTAAACACCTTCAGATAGTCATCCTTCCAAGTGGTTTCTGTTTTAGGGTTGCGCTGCCTACGGGTGAAGTAATCCCGCTCAAATTGCTCAACCCACTCACCAACCGTAGAAGATGCGGCTTTTTCTTTGATGTAGGGTTTCCAGTCAAACTCGCCCGCTTGCAGCAATCCACCTATTTTCCTGGCTTCCTTCTCTGCCAGTTTCAATCCAGCAGGATTAGCACTGTACCCAATAAACAATCTCTGTTGATGGTCGGAATCTTTGCTACTACCCGGTTTTGGCGGGAAAACGGCACGAAGGAGTAACTTTGCTCCTTTAACTTCAATTGCTACCCCAACGTGATCATTTTTCAACCGTCCGTTAGCTTGTGCCATACGAGCCTCAAAATTGCTCATAGCCTAAAAAGTGTCCTATTTTTCTAGGGGTGATTAGCGGCAATTAGCCATATTTAGCGGAGATTGATAAAAATTATCAATTCTCCAAACACCCACTAGCCAAAGGTTTTAGGTATTCGTACTCGCGTGAAAAAATGGCTCAGGCGGGATTTGAACCTGCGACCTTGGGCTTATGAGTCCCCTGCTCTAACCACTGAGCTACTGAGCCAGACTTAGGAATTCACCTTATCTAGAGTAGCACAGAGTACTTCAAACATCCTAAACACTTCAAAATTGAGCACACCGTACTATCAACCCTTATCCAAAAGACTCATGATTTTGGCAGTGTGTACTGGTTAACAATGTGCTTGGCATATTCTGGTACGTGAGATTCTAGTTTTTCGGGGTGGTTGCGTTTGACGTAGAGGTAATTGCGGGTGAAGTGAGAGTCGATTGAAAACCGGGCGTATTCTAATCCCTTTGGACCAACTCGTTCAATCACAACACCCATGAGTTTTGCTGCCCACATGGGAAGGGTTACGCCCTTGTCATAAGCAGGGATGCTGTTTTGCACAGCTTGTCTGCGATCGCCCTGCGACACCACAGGTTGCGTTTCAATCTGGTCTTGCACTAAATCCAGCATTTCTTGACCGCGATCGTTGCGTACCACAATCCACTGCCAACCAAACGGCGCACCCATATAGCCCACCACCAGATCCGCCAACGAGTTGACATAATCAAAACAACTCATGCATGAAGGGGCAAACACATCTTTCAATTGATTGGTTTTCAAGCCAAAGAAAGGTACTGTTTCCGTGGAACCATCTTCATGCTTGAAATGAACGCGGAAGTCTTGCATGAATTCGTAATGAACAACCGTCGAAGGAGAGCGACTAGTGGTGTCGAGAAATTTTTGCAATCCGGCACGGGTCACATTATCGACACAGGGAGTGCCCAGCACATACAGTTTTTCTAACCCCAGTTGCTTTTCCACAGTGCGGAGGGCTTGAATCTGGCAACCCACGCCAATCACCAACAAGCGCTTCATGCCAGACTGCTCAACTTGCTCCAAAACAGATAAGTTAGGTGAGAGCGTGGGTTTATTTACTCGTGCCGCCAAAATTTCTTCGGGTGTACGAGCAATGACAGGTTTGGGCTGGAAGCGGTCTTCCTCCGTGTTTTGCACACACACAACGCCTTCCACCATGCTGCTCGTTAGCATTTGAGTCGCAATGCTACTGACGATACCAGTCCACTGAGCACCGGGAATTGGCTCATGCTTGCGGGCTGCCATCATGGTTTGATGCACGCCAAAGTACCAGTCGTCTGGCTTGTCTAAATTGCGGCTACGTCCGTGGGCGGCGGCTTCTAACTCAGCAATGTGTTGAGTCAGGAAGGCGCAGGCTGCTTTCACGTAATGAATGTAATAGGTGTCGCAAAGCCCACATTCGCTACAGAGTTCTTTTGCAGGACGGCGGCTGGAAGGCTTGAGTGCTCTGGCTTTTTTATGGGTTGCGTCGTGAGGGGCTACGGAAGTCATGCGAGAAATGAGTTTTCTTAAATATAGCTTTGGTCAGAACGCTTAGGACAGGAAAAAGTGGCAAAGCCAATGCTGGGTAGGCGTTCTGACTCGCCATAGCCACGTTACAGATGGCTACGGCTATAAAACTGTCTTTCCCAACAATACCGCAGAGGAGCGACAGACTACCCATTCTACAACCACTCATCGATCGCGTCTTCTTTCGGGTTAGTGCGTCGCTCTGGAGTAGTGCGATCAAACGTCATGTGGATGGAGCGAGTTTGAACACCATCTGCTGCCACTGCCAAAATTGGGAAGTCAATGTTGCCATCCTGAAATGACATCTGGAAGCGGAAGGTACCGTCTGGATTAAGTTGAACCGGACGACCCGCGATCGTTACATTCGCATCCGGCTCAGTTGCACCATACACAATCAGTTCAGCATCGGCAATTAACCAGAACTTGCGGGGTCGAATTGGCGGCGCAGATGCAGAAAAGCCCACTCCAGAAATTCCCACACCCGACATTAGCCCAGCGAACCCAACTCCAGACATCATGCCAATCCCGGACATCATGCCAATTCCAGACATAGTGGGAACAGACAGTCCCACACCCGACATCATGCCAATCCCAGACATCATGCCAATCCCGGACATTCCCACGCCCGACATCATGCCAACTCCAGACATCATGCCAATTCCAGACATAGTAGGAACAGCCATTCCCACACCCGACATCATGCCAATCCCGGACATTCCCACGCCCGACATCATGCCAACTCCAGACATCATGCCCATCCCAGACATAGTGGGAACAGCCATTCCCACGCCCGACATCATGCCAACCCCAGACATCCCAACACCGGACATGCCAATACCCGATGGCAATGTGTAGGAACTAACTGCCTGCATGGAGCCATACAGAGAACCCGAAACCCGTTGAGCTTCCGTACCCAAGGATAAAGCGTACATCGTTTCATGGATACTGGACTTCTGTTCGGGGGGGGTTAACTCAATAAAGGTTTGGCCCTGCAAATTTTCTTCCCAATCCATTGTCAAGAACTGCTCATTCGACCAGTCAGAAGGATAGACCGGCGGAATGCGAACGGGAGCTGAGCGAGCCAGCACCAGCCAGCATCCATCGTTTGCCAGGTAGCCAATTTCAACCAGATAGTCGCGATCGCTCACGGGAACTGGAATGTACCAGTCTTGAGCAATTTCCTCACAATCGTACTGCTGCATACTGTGAGGATTCTGAGCATTGACATCGACATCCGTCACATCGTAGAAACGCAGCGCCAAACGGCTACCTCCCTCACGTCGCAACGCTGCCTTGTGCTCGTTCGACACATCCCAGTAGGTATACGCCCACTGAGGATCGCGAGGCATCAGCACAATGCGGCTTTCGCCATAGCCAGAAGGCAACCCCGCCAGCCCATCGTCTACGCCCGCCAGAGAAGTGTTGGTTTGAGCATCGAGTCCATCATTGCTCTGTCCAACATCGTATCGGGCAGCTTCCACGTCTGATTGGGCGTGATCATCAGATAGCGCCGATAATGCTGCTGCACCCAATCCCGCTACCACTCCAGCACCCGCAGCAATTCCACCCAGGGGCCACCCATTGGCAGAAGCCGCTTCAACAGAAGGAGTGGGGGGTATTTCAGCAGGCAGTTCAGCCGCAGGAGTCTCGATTGGTGGAACCACAGGTGGTACTGATGCGGTTACGGTTGGCTCTACTGGCGGCACCGCTGGTGGCACAGTAGGTTCTAAAGGCGGCACAACCGGGGACACCATTGGCTCTGAAGCAATGGGCGCAAGAGGCGGTGGGCTAACGGGTTCAACAGGGGGAGCCGATGGAACAGATTGACGAGGCGGAGCAACTGAAACAGGTGAAATTGGGGGTGATTCGGGACGCGATCGCCGCCAGAATAACCACAACAAACCACCCAACAACGGCAACAGCAACAGCGCTAACAAATCATCCCAAATGCCAGGAGCCGAAAAGCTAAAGGGTACGGCTGGCGCAACCTCGGTGGGTGGAGCTACTGCCACATCTGGCGTTTCGGCTGGGGGAACTGATTCAGGCGATGCGGTCGTTTCAAGGGTGGTTTCAGGCGTAGATCCGGCAGCGGCGGCAGCGGCAGCTTTGGTATCGGTTGAAAGATCTTTCCCTGTGGCGATCGCAGCGGCTTCTGCCTCATTTGCCGCTTCCAGCGCTTCCTGCCCCAGCTCCCCAACTGCATACCCCAGAAACGCCGCGAGCGCGGGGTTGGGCGTTCCCTTATACACGTAGTTGCGCGGCTTGGAGAACGGATAGCGAGGATCATCCGGCAACGTTTTGTGCATTGGCACAATTTTCACGTCATCCAGATCCTTTACGTGGCTGTAGGTTGCATAGCTGATGCCATCGCTCCCCAGTTCTTTGATCACTTCTGCCGTGTCATCTTTGGCAACCTGCACAGCCGTTGCCCCCGTTTTGAAAGGCACTTTCTGGAACACAGGATAGGTTGGGAACGTCCTACGAGTATCACTGGTTTCTGGGCGATCGACAAAGCGAATGCGTCCGGGTGCCCCTCCCACCTCAGACCAATCGGTAATTTCGCCTCGAAAAATCTTAGCGAACTGCTCAAACGTTAGATTTCCTTTGAAGGGGTTATCAGAACCAATAATGATGGCGACTTTTTCACGTCCAATGCTGACGGGTGTAATTCCCTTGCTCTTTTCTGCGGTCGTAAGGTTACGCCCCACGGCTGCCAGATCAATTTTTCCATCTAGCAGAGCCTGAATTGCCAGATCCGAATCACTCACATTCAGGTCTACAGTCGTCCCAGCATATTCCTTCTCATAGCGCTGTTTCAAAAACTGGTTAATCACACTCATACTGGGCGAACCGTCAACCTTCACCGTTGATCCCGTTGGTACTGAAGCGGGTAAGGGAAATGATGGAGAAGGGCTAGGGGATTGGGCGACCACCGACCCTGAAGGCAAATAAAATAGAGGACTGGCCGCAAGCGCCGCAAGCAAAGCCAGAGAAAAAATGGGGGTCTGATGATTTTTCGACATAGCAGGGATAGGAACGGAACGCCACAACGTATTCTTAGTGTTTCTTTACAAGTCACGCTCAAAATATCCCAGCAAATTCATCCATAGTCAATGGGAACTATCGATCTCTTGGTCTAAGAAAACGCTAAGGAACCTCACCCTGATATAGTTCACCATAAGCAAGTGTCTACTAAGCCCCACTGGAGCCGTAACGCATGGTAAATCCCTCAACTGATCGCCCCCCAACTCAGTCCACCCCGCAAACCCCATCATTTCGTGTTATCCCTGTGACCACCCCCACTGAGCAGGACTGGTTTTTGCAGGTGCCTGCGATCGTCTACGCCAATGATCCTGATTGGGTTCCGCCCTTACAGAGCGACGTGGCAAAAAAGTTTGCGCCCACCAATCCATTCTTTCAGTACGGCAAACTACAAGCATTTTTGGCAGTCAGCAATGGGGAAGCGGGAAGCGGGAATGGGAATTCACCCCACAAGCTGCCTCAACTGCTGGGACGGATTGTGGCGGCAGTGAATCAGCGTTTAATTGAGCGGGAGGGAAGCAATATTGGGTTGTTTGGGTTCTTTGAATGTGTGAATGATGGCGCGATCGCCCACGCCCTATTTGCCGCAGCAGAACAGTGGTTGCGAGCACAGGGAATGGAAAAAGTTCGCGGGCCGATTGACCTTTCCACGCACAACAACTGTTTCTTTCAGATTGATGGTTTTGGCTCACCTCCGGCTGTGATGATGCCATACAATCCCCCCTACTATCCTCAGCTAGCAGAGCAAAACGGTTGGCAAAAGGCAAAAGATGCTTACGCTTATGACTTTTCGTTAGATAAACCTCTGCCTCAAGAATTTGAGAAGGCATATCGCATTGCCTGTAAGTCGGGGGTAACCTTCCGCCCCATCGCCACTAAAGGGGAAGCTTTTGAACGAGACTGTATTAGTCTTTATGAGCTGTTCACCAAAGGGTTTGGCAATAACTGGAGCTTTACCCCCCGCACCCAGGAAGAATTTTTAGAAGAAGCGCGATCGCTGCAAAGCCTGGTCGATCCAGACGTATTTCCTGTAGCTGAATACAACGGCGAAATGATCGGCTTCTGGATGTGCCTGCCGGATTACAACATCGCACTTAAACACGTCAACGGCAAACTCAACTGGCTCGGCATCCTCAAGTTTCTTTGGTTCCGTCGCCAAATTGATCAAGGACGAGTCATTGCCATCTGCTCCCTGCCGGAATATCGCCTCAAAATGGTGCCCCTAGCCTTGATTTATCTTGGCATGATGGGCGGACTCCAAAAAGGCAAACCTTACAAGCGGGCTGAACTTTCCTGGGTTTACGAAGATAATTTTCCCTCTCGCAAGTTGATTGAAGCCTCAGGTGGCAAGATCTACAAAACTTATCGGATTTATGAGAAGGAGCTTTAGGGGATGGGGAAGCGGGAATGGGGTGGAGGGAGATGAGGGAGTTGGGGGAGTCGGGAAGTGAGGGAGGTGAGTGGGTGAGTGAGTGGATGAGTGGACGATGAAGGCATTGGTAACGGGAGCAAGTGGGTTTACGGGTTCTCATGTGGTGCAACGGCTACATCAACGCGGAGATGAGGTGGTGGGGCTGGTGCGAAAGTCAAGTAATCTGGCGCGGTTGGCAACGTGTCCAGTGCAGCTTGTGTATGGCGATATTACCGACCGAAAGGCGCTGGAAGTGGCGATGCAGGGTGTGGATGTAGTGTTTCATACGGCGGCGTATGTGGAGTTGGGATTGGTCAATGCCGCTGAGATGGAACGGGTGAATGTGGAAGGAACGCGTGCCGTGGTGGAGGTGGCGCAGGCGGTGGGAGTGCCAAAGCTGGTGTATTGCAGCACAATTGGGGTGTATGGTGATACAGGGGGGAGGGCGATCGCCGAACCCTTTCAGCGTGAACAGAAGGATTTTTCCTCCGCCTACGATCGCACCAAGTATATCGCCCAGCAAATTGTGGATGCTGCCATCTCACCAAGTTTTAATGCAATCAGCGTTATGCCCTCCGGGATTTTTGGCACGGATGATCCCCACTTTGGTCCGGTGCTGAAATCTTTTTTGCGGGGCAAATTGAAGCTTTGGGCAGGGGGGCAACGCGTTACAGGCATCGTGCATGTGGATGATTTGGCGGAAGCCATGCTACTGGCAGCGGCAAAAGCAAAACCTGGCGACCACTTCATCATTTCAGCCGGAGAACTCACAACTCTGGAAATGTTTGAAATCTTTAGTCGCGAAACCGGAATTCCCGTTCCAGCAGAAACACCAGAATGGTTGGTGCGCCTTCTAGGCAATATTCTCGACCCCATTGGAAGAGCACTATCCTGGCAACCACCAATCAGCCGGGAGCGTGTTCACTACCTCTACGATCGCTGTGTACGAGTGGATGCCAGCAAAGCCAGACAGGAACTGGGCTGGAACCCGCGATCGCCGGAGACGGTGTTGCGAGAGATTGTGCGGGAATTGGGGATAGGGGATAGGAGATAGGAGATTGAAGCGCTTGTAGTTGCGCCAATCTGCAATCTAAAATCCTGTCCTCACACCCCACACTCCATACCCTTCTTCCCTTCCCTTCCCTTCCTCATCTCCCTTACCTGCTGCTTCCTGCCCCATCCTCCTTCTTGTAATCAATTCCTGAACGCTATCAAGCAATTCTTCTGGATGATTGAGCGGCATCGCAAGACAAACATCGGCTCCTGCTGCTAGCCCGTGATCGCGGTCTACATCTCCCTCGTGCAGCAACAACACTTTAATATCCTGCGTCACAGCATTTTGGCGCAAACGCTGCAACATCTCATGCACACTCATTCCAGCTAGGCGGGTATCTGCAATAACCACTTCTGGATTAATAATTTCAATTTGATGTAAAGCCGTTACGCCATCAATCATCCAGATCACCTGATGTCCAGCAGCGGTTAACAGATCGCAGATCAAGTTGGCGATAGCTTCGTTGTTTTCAACTAACACAACCCGCCCTTCTAATCCCTCAGATATCTTTTCTACAGAAGTGCTGGTTGTCTCTAAGGTGCGAGTTTTTAGAGGCTGAGCTGGTAGCCAGACGGTAAAGGTTGAACCCACATCGACGACAGACTCAACTTCAATCCGTCCTCCATGTAGTTCTACCAGTTGCTTTGTGAGAGCTAGCCCTAAGCCAGTCCCCTCATACTGACGATGATATGACCGATCCAGTTGTTGAAACTTTTTGAATAACTGGTGGAATTGATTGTCTGGAATGCCGATGCCAGTGTCTTCTACCTGAAAGATGGCGGTTCCAGCTTCTAGCCACACTCGCAAAGTGACTTGCCCAGCAGGGGGGGTGAACTTGATGGCATTACTCAATAAGTTCAGCAGAATTTGCTTGACTCGCCGTGGATCGGCAGCAAAGCGATCGCTCTTAGGAGTTGAAACGTTTGGGTCAGACGATTCCAGACGCAAATCAAGTTCGAGCGTAATTTGGCTCTGCTGAGCCTTATCTCGTAACATCCGCATACATTCTTGCGCGACTTGCGTCAATGAAAACTCTTGCACATCCAGAATGGTTCTGCCTGCTTCTACTTTTGAAAGGTCAAGAATATCGTTGATCAGTTCTAATAAGTGACCGCCGCTGTTGCGGATAATTTTCAAGTATTCTTGCTGTTTCTCAGCAGAAACCAGACTTTCGCGTCTAGAGTCGGACGGTAACCGAAGTAGGGTGGTAGACATTCCAATAATGGCAGTCAGAGGCGTGCGAAGCTCATGACTCACGGAAGCTAGAAATTCGGTTTTCGTCAGGTTGGCAGATTGCGCCGCGTTCAGGGCATCGTGCAATTCTTGAGTTCGTTCAATCACGCGCTGCTCAAGAGTTTGCGCCTGTTGCTGCAACTGGCTATTGAGTTGACTTTGATAAATTGCGATCGACAGGAGTTCTGCCACACATTGCAGGAAACGGATCTCGCTATCCAACCAATGGCGCGTATCCAAACACTGATGCACAATCAGTAGTCCCCAGAGTTTTTCCTGAAACACAATGGGGACAACCAGTTTTGCACGAACTCGCGACCATTCCAGTAAGTTAACTAAACACGGGGCCTCAGCGTAAGTGATGCGGATGTCGTCGATCGCCTGGATCGCGCCTTTGCGATATTTATCTTTATAATCCGGCACACCAATAAAACACTGCACGCCTTCACTCAGGTTAAGAATGCGGGGAATCGAAGCGTCTGCTCGGTCTTCATAAGTAATGCGTCCACAAACGAGATTGATTTCCACTGGCTTTTCCGCCGTCTCAAATCCAGCACCATTCTTTGCTAATTCGGACTCAAATTGATAAATTACCACCCGGTCTGCTTGCAAAAAAGAGCGAACTTGCGCGATCGCCGTCTTCAGGATGAGCGACAGTTCCTGAGTTTGGCGAATCTGGGTCGCCATCTGGCTAAATACTTTTCCCTGTTCGGTTTGCTGTTCTGCTTCTGCTTCAGTTGGGGTTTTGGCTGTAAAACCAATCTCCGTTGTAACGGCAGCAGCAGGATGAACCAAAACTTCAGCAAACCGCAACGTGAACTGTGCCTGAAATTGAGCATCATTTGGCTGAAGTTGCAGAATTGCATTTCCCAACTGCTGATAC
>JACYLN010000013.1 GCA_015272515.1 Leptolyngbyaceae cyanobacterium C42_A2020_001
TTCACTTTCAAGGATCTTTCATTATGAAATACTTGTTTAATCTCCGTACCGCTGTCGCTGCAAATCGCATTACGATGGGTGTTTTCTTCTTTCTCTCTGGCATTGCAAACTATCTCAACTTCAGCATTCCCAATGGTTTCTACCAAACCGTGTTAACGCAAAAACTGCAAATGATTGGACCAAATATTCCTCCTGGATGGGAAGGAATTGGACCTCTTCCAGCATTCATTGCAATCCCCTATGCGTGGCTTTTGCCCCTGGCAGAAATTGTCCTGGGGGCATTATTTGCCCTCAACTTTTGGGTGCGCTGGACAGGTCTAGTGCTGATTCTCATGACCTTCAGCATCATTCTGGCATTTGGTATTATCCCTGCGGGCAGTCTTTTTCCCAACGCCGCAGAAAGTTTCAACAAAAACATTCTATTCATGACCTTGATTTGGGTTTGTATTGCCTATGAAGCGCATGAACAAAAGATGAGTCGTCGTCGTGCCAAAGCGATCGAAGACTCTACCTTAGCTCCTGCCAACAGCGAAATGTAATTCAAATGTGATTCGTCAGAATAATGAAACCAGTCAAGTTTCCCCCCTTCCTCTTCCCCCTCTTTCCCCTCCTATGACAACTCCTCATTACGATCTCATCATCATTGGCACTGGCGCAGGCGGTGGTACTCTGACCGTCTAGCCCCAACAGGCAAAAAAATCCTGATTCTAGAACGAGGTTCTTTCCTACCCAGGGAAAAAGCAAACTGGGATACTGTGCAAGTGGTTCAAAAAGACCGCTACCACACCTCGGAAGTTTGGTATGACCAGAAAGGACAGGCGATTCATCCTGGCATGGGTTACTTTGTTGGCGGCAATACCAAAGTCTATGGTGGTGCTCTTTTTCGCTGGCGCGAGCAAGATTTTGAGCAGGTGATCCACAAAGGGGGAATTTCTCCAGAATGGCAACTCAAGTATCAGGATTTTGAACCGTATTACACTCAGGCAGAGCAGCTTTATGAAGTGCATGGTAAACGTGGCATCGATCCCACAGAACCCCATGCCAGTGAAGCTTATCCCTATCCTGCTATTAGTCATGAACCTCGAATTCAAAGAATCCATGACTCATTAGAACATCAAGGTTTACATCCATTTTATTTACCGCTAGCCATCAAACTGAATGAGGTTAATCGCCGATTAAGCACTTGCATTCGTTGTAATACTTGTGACGGTTTTCCATGTTTGGTGGATGCAAAAGCAGATGCAGATGTGAATTGCATCCGTCCAGCAGAAGGATACGAAAATGTCACTTTACTCACCGAAGCAAAAGTACAACGGTTACATACCAGTCCCTCCGGACGAGAAGTCACTGCCCTAGAAGTGGAGTGGCAGGGAGAAACGCATTTATTTTCAGGTGATATTGTCGCTGTTGCCTGTGGTGCGATTAATTCGGCGGGATTGCTGCTAAAGTCTGCCAGCGATCGCCATCCCAATGGACTTGCCAACAGTTCTGATCAAGTAGGGCGAAACTTAATGAAGCACCAAAATGGTGCAATTATTGGAGTTACAACAGAACTTAACTTGACATCCTTCCAAAAAACTCTAGCTGCGAATGATTTTTACTGGGGTGATGAAGATTTCGACTACCCAATGGGGCATATACAACTGCTCGGTAAAGTGAATGCTGACATGATTGCCCAGGAATCACCCTCTGTGCTGGGATTGTCATTTCGAGAACAACATACGTTTGAGGCGATCGCGAATCACTCAGTTGATTGGTGGCTAACCGCAGAAGATTTACCTGATCCCAATAATCGGGTCACGTTGCGCGGTGATTCCATCCAATTGCATTACACGGAGAATAATACTGAAGCCTATAACCGTTTATTGAATCGCTGGATTAGTGTTCTTAAACGCATCGGATGCGGCGAGAAAATCATCCCAGCATCTTTCTACTTTCGGAAAAAACTGCCCTTACAGGGAGTCGCTCACCAGTGTGGCACCTGTCGTTTTGGGGATGACCCCGCTACGTCTGTGCTGGATCTCAATTGCCGTACCCATGATGTAAATAATCTCTATGTTGTCGATGGCAGTTTCTTCCGCTCCAGTGCTGCCGTGAATCCAACGCTCACCATCATTGCCAATGCCCTGCGAGTTGCTGATCATCTAATTGAACGCATGGGAGGAGCGCATGAAGTTGAAGCATCACTGGCTTCTAGTCCTCTGATTTAATTGTGTTTGAAGCGGTTGTCGAAGCACCGAATCATCTCATCCATACAACATGCACACCAACAACTTTCCTGCCTACTTCACCCAGTACGAAAATCTGCACTTCTACCGCGATGAAAATGGCATTCTTGAGGTTAGAATGCACACCAATGGCGGATCACTAGTTTTCACCGGAAAAACTCACAGAGAATTTCCCGATGCCTTCTACGACATTAGCCGCGATCGCGACAACCGAGTCGTTATCCTTACAGGCACAGGTAATTCCTGGATGTCACAGATTGATTTCAACAGCTTAGGTGATGTCACTAATCCGCGTGAGTGGGACAAAACATTTTGGGAAGGCAAGAAAGTGCTGCAAAATCTACTCGATATCGAAGTGCCCGTTATTTCTGCTGTAAATGGATCAGCTTTGCTGCATACCGAATATATTCTAACGACCGATATTATTCTTGCTTCAGAGAATGCCACATTTCAGGATATGCCCGATCTAAATGCAGGAATTGTGCCGGTGATGGAGTACATGTGCTTTGGCCTCTTGTTTTGGGTTCATCGCGTGGACGTTATTTCCTACTCACGCAAGAAACACTCAGTGCTCAGCAAGCGCATCAGCTAGGGGTCGTCAATGAGGTGCTGCCACCCGATCTCCTGATGGAACGAGCCTGGGAATTAGCTAGACAACTTGCCAAGCAACCTACGCTTAACTTACGCTACACTCGCGTTGCTTTGACCCAATGGCTAAAGCGTCTGGTGAATGAAGGGATTGGCTATGGTCTTGCCCTGGAAGGCATTACGGCAACAGACTTACGAAATAGTTGAATCAACAAAAAGAGATCAAGAATTTCAGCCCCATTATCTTCAATAATCCTGAGTAAATCTTGGATCATGAGTAACCATCCTATACCGCTCTGCTAGGACTTCATAGTCTTGCCAGGATTGATGAGCGTAGCGTTTGACTCCGGCAATCGCCATCGCCGCTTGTAGAGTTTGATCTGGATGTAGAAGAGTTGATCGCAGCTTGTCAATAATGGCTGGACTAGAATGATTGGCTGCAACGATGGGTGGCATGGGGGATGGTCCAATCGTTTCAATCACTCGCACAGACTGCTTCCACTCTGGATGATCCTGCAATACCTGCTCCAATACTGTACTGTCGATCGCGGCTGCATCAATTTGTCTATCGATCAACCGTTGTAGCGATCGCTGATGGAATCCAGTTGCTATCCAGGCACCGAAAAAATCTTCAGCATAGCCTTGACTCAGTAAATGCCAGCGCACCAGATAATATCCACTGTTTGAACCTGGATCATTGTAGCCAAATATTTTTCCGACTAAATCTGGAAATTGATGAATAGCACTGGTTGCATTTACAATTAAATCCGAAAAATAGATTGGGCGATCGCCATATCGTGGAGCCTGCATCACTGGGGCCGCTAGCACCTGCAACTGGTGAGGATTAGTTTGATGATGACGAATAAACGGTAGTCCACAAATAAACGCTAAATCCAGTTGATCATTCAGCAACAATGGATCTTCCAACGGATCACATTCACCCTGCCGCAGTTGAACATCTATTGATAGCGCTCTTGCCAGTGCATCAGTTACAGATTGGTAAAATCCAAACCAGTTAGGAGCCAAGTAAGAAACTGCGTGTAGTTCTGATAAATCTTTTGTCATCGAACTGGAGTAATCAGGAGCGATCGCCCACACAATCTGAGCCATCTGAGGTAACGGAACCAAACTTTAGCTGGCGGATCAAAGCAAGTAAAAATATCACCAAATGCGTGAGTCACTTTTTGATGGTGTACCCAGTGTTGTTCTGGAGTCGTAATTCCCAGTAAGTGACAAAGGAACTGAGCGGATTGGGAGGTTCGCCAACCTAAAGCAGTGGTATGCCGCCACCAGACGTGCAGTTGTCCTAAGAGCAAACCTCCGATCACACCAAGAGGTGAATGATGCCAGAGGATAATTGCCACCAACAGATAGGGGAGAGCACCCAAAAAACCATCCAGCAGTACTTTGACATCGGGTAGAAGAACGGCGTAATGATGAAATGTTTTCTTACCTGCGTGGTGAGTTTGCAAATGTAATTTGCCAAACACATGCTCCGGAATGTGATAGCAAAATGTAGATAGAAAATCACCCAGAAATAGGAGCAACCAAGCGATTGTGAATACCTGGAAAATTTGCAACACTGTAAACATCAACAGCCTCAATTAAGCCTCTTTGATCAAGTCCAAATTTATATGCTATGAAGATTCGTACATAATTATTTTTAGGATTTAGTTGATATAATGACTGAAAGTATAACTTCAATGACTGAAGCGTTGCTTGTTAGCAAGAATACAATTGTAGAAAAACTTGATTTGGGAGATGCAGAATGGAATCCGCTAAAAAAGTGAGTGATGAGTATAGTGTGGCTGGACAACCCTCTGCTGATGATTTAAACCAAGCAGCGGAGTCTGGGTTTAAATCAGTCCTCAATCTACGATCGCCCAATGAAACTAATACGTTGCCCGACGAGCAACAACAAGCAGAAGCGGCGGGATTAAATTATGCCAATGTGCCGCTGAACTCGTCCGTAGCGGATGAAGTGTTGGTGAACCGAGCTTTAGAAGAATTAGAAGATTTGCCCAAACCAGTACTGATTCACTGTGGCGCTGGATTACGAGCAGGAGCGATCGCGCTAATTGCAACGGCAAGAGATCTGAAATGGACATTAGAACAACTCACCGCAAAAGCCAATGAAGTGGGCTTGAGTCTGGATCAACCGCATCTAAAACAGTTTATTCAAGAGACTTACAGTAGCAATCTGGACGATGAGCAAACGTAAGTGCTTAACTAAATAGTCATTGGTCATTCGTTTGTCAGCGTTGCCTAATGAAAGTATGCGGCCAGATCTGTCATGCTGAACGGAGCCTAGCAAAGGGAAGCATCTATCGAGATTCTTCGCGTCACGCTGTTAGACTCAAAATGATGAATTATACTTTGGTTCAGTAATACTTCTTTTCTGGCAAACTCATGACCAATGACAATTGACATTCGACAACAAAATCAATCCAACCTGTCTCTAAATCAAGATTTCAACTCCTGGCTGACAATTCGCGATTGATGCCATTCAAATCTGCGCCATCTCCATCGGGCAAATCCTGGAATAACGCGGTACTGAGGTAGCGTTCCCCAAAACTCGGCTGCACAAAGACAATTAGTTTTCCCGCATTTTCAGGACGTTTGGCGACCTGAATTGCAGCAGCTAAGGCGGCTCCAGACGAAATTCCAGATAATAGTCCTTCCTCTTGTGCCAAACGCCGACCAAAAGCAATGGCGGCTTCACTATTGATTTGAATCACTTCATCAATGAGTTCTCGTTTCAAGACTTGAGGAATGAAACCTGCGCCAATTCCTTGAATCTTGTGCGCTCCCGGATGACCACCCGATAAAACAGAGCTTTCTTCCGGCTCAACGGCGATCGCTTGAAAGTTTGGGTTGCGCTGCTTGAGAACTTCTGCCACTCCAGTAATTGTGCCTCCCGTTCCCACACCTGCAATCAGAATATCAATCTTGCCATCGGTATCGGTCCAGAGTTCCTCAGCAGTAGTTTCGCGGTGGATTTTAGGATTCGCTGGATTCGAAAACTGCTGCAACATAAATGCATGGGGAATCTGGCGGGTAAGCGTTTCTGCCCGTGCCACGGCTCCTTTCATCCCTTGCACTCCGGGCGTTAATTCCAGTTGAGCACCGTACCCTTTCAGCATGGCTCGCCGCTCTAAACTCATGGTTTCCGGCATCGTCAAAATCAATTGATATCCTTTGGCGGCTGCAACCATTGCTAGTGCGATTCCGGTATTACCGGAGGTTGGCTCCACCAAAACCGTTTTTCCAGGCTGAATCAGCCCTGCCGCCTCAGCCGCCTCAATCATACTGATGCCAATGCGGTCTTTGACGGATGCAGTTGGGTTAAATCCTTCTAGCTTAACTACTACTTCCGCCACACATCCTTCTGCCTGGGGAATTCGGTTCAGTCGCACGAGCGGGGTTTTACCAATCAATTCAGTAATGTCGGTTGCAATTCGCATAGCTCTAGTTTTTTCCAGGGCAAGGGTTGATACGGATGAAGATGGACTCAAGCAGAAACCATCCCAATCAGTATATTACGGTAAATCGATAGAATTAAAGTGTTTTACAAACTAATCGCATTGAATGTGAAAAACCCTTACCTTCAAGCCTCTACCGCTAGCCTTTGCTCTAACGACAAATCGAGTGAATTGAGAATCCGTTCTTTCCACTGCTGAAAATGAGCATCAGTGCGTTTACGAGGGCGGGGTAAATCGATCGCAAATTCCTGATAGATGCGTCCAGGGGTGCCGCGTAAAACGATGACGCGATCGCTTAAAACCAATGCCTCCTCAATGTCGTGGGTGACTAATAAAAGCGTGGGACGATCGTCTGCCCAAATATCCAACAGATGATCCTGCAATTTCATGCGGATAAACGCATCCAGAGCGCTAAACGGTTCATCCAGCAACAGAATAGAGGGTTGGGTGACTAGGGCACGGGCGATCGCAACTCGTTGCGCCATCCCACCCGATAACTGACGCGGCAATGCCTCTGCAAATTGAGCCAGACCCACCCGCTCTAGAATGAACTGAGTGCGGCGATTTTTTTCCAGCGGTGAGACATTAGCCAACCCAAACTGGACATTTTCCCGCACCGTCAACCAGGGCATCAGGCGAGGTTCTTGAAAAATCAAATCGACATTAGAATGAGGCTGCGTGACTAACTCATCATCCACATAAACAGCACCAACACTTGCTAGACTCAAACCTGCAATAATCCGCAATAGGGTACTTTTGCCACAACCACTGGTGCCCACCAGACTCACAATTTCTCCCTGAGCCACTTCCAGATTGATCTCCTCCAGGGCGATGAACCCATTCTGAAATTGCTTTCCAACCTGTTCAATTCGCAACATGATGATTAATGAGTCTGAGAACTGTAAGAGTCTTGCCAGAAGAGTAATCGTTGTCCCACGGTTGCCAGAGCACTGTCAGTCAGTTTTCCGAATACGGCAAAGAGCAAGATGCTGACAAGAATGACCGTCGGTCGTCCTGTAGTTTGACCATCCACTAACAGGAAGCCTAATCCTTGACTGGAACCCATAATTTCAGCCGCTACGACAAACATCCAGCCTAATCCTAACCCACTGCGAAGACCTACAATATAAGCGGGAAGCGTGGCGGGTAAAAATATGCGGCGAATCAGTTGTAAATCACTTAAGCGATAGGCTTTGCCCACTTCAACCAGTTTGCGATCGACATTTTGAACCCCACTCATTAAATTCAAATAAACTGGGAAAAACACTCCCACTGCAATCAACGCGACTTTTGACGTTTCACCAATACCCATCCACAAAATAAACAAAGGCACCCAGGCTAAAGAGGGAATGTTGCGGAGCGACTGCAATAAGGGATCTAACAGGTCAGAAAACAGACGGGAGTAGCCTGTCAGGGCACCTAAAACCGTTGCGATCGCGCCTCCCAGCAAAAACCCAACCGCTACTCGATACAACGTGACTGCAATATGGGCAAATAGTTCTCCACTGGCTGCCAGTTGCCCGATCGTGGCTAACACCGCTGAAGGGGCAGGAAGAAGATTGGGCGGGAAGATACCCAGGCGTGAGAGACATTCCCACCCAACAAGGAGAACAACTGGAAGGAAGAAACCACGGAGCCAACGAACTTGAAGCAGGTGATCTCGCTGACGAACCCACACACTATTTACTGGCAAGCTTTTCAACATACTGCGGATCAATGAGGGAACTCACTGTCTGGTTAACATCAACTGAACTTTCGATAATGCCGCTCTTCTTCAACACATCTCCAGCGGAGGTAATCACGTCTCGTTGGGAATCACCAATGCGAGAATTAGACAAATCGGTGCGTTCCAACTGTTTTGCGGCAACCACATCCGTCAATTTCGACTCCTGCACTAACACCTGTTTCAGTTCAGCGGGATTTTGCAGTGCCCACTCTCGTCCTTTCTCGTAAGCCGCTAATACTCGCCCCACGTAGTCGGGATACTTCTGGGCAAACTCTTCTCGCACATTCAACACACCATAGCTATTGAAATTAGGTTCTCGGAAAAACAGGCGGGAATTCTTTTCAATCTCAGACTTTGCCATATGGGGATCCAGTCCTGCCCAGGCATCTACATCGCCCTTCTCCAGAGCAGCTCGTCCGTCGGCATGTTGCAGTTGAATAATTTCCACATCTTTTGCACTCAAGCCTGCTTTATCCAACGCTCGCAATAGAAAGATGTAAGGATCGGTGCCACGGGTGGCGGCGATCTTTTTCCCCTTGAGATCGGCGATCGTCTTGATTGATGAATTCGCCGGTACAACTAAGGCTGCCCATTCCGGTTTGGAGTACACATAAATAGACTTAATCGGATTACCGTTTGCTTTACCAATCAGCGCGGCTGCTCCCGCCGTTGAGCCAAAATCCAGACTGCGACTATTCAAAAACTCTAAGGCTTTATTACTTCCCTGACTTAGAACCCACTCGACTTTCACCTGATCCTTCTTCAAGTCTTCTTCCAGCCAGCCTTTTTGCTTCAGCACCAGACTCACGGGATTGTAGTAGGCGTAATCTACCCGAATTGTATCCGGTCGATTGACAGCTTGAGAGTTGCTGCAACTGCTGAGAACAGAAAAATAAAATGTCGCCCCCAGCACTAATAACCAACTGGGCAAACGAGATGGACGAAGTTGATTTAAGACTCGAATAATATTTCTGAAAACTCTCATATCGTATCACCTGAAAATCTAATTAGAATGCACTAATAAATCTGATGCAGAATGCTGTACTGCTGGCTTCTGATCACGGCTTAAGATGCGATGCAAAATCTGCTCAACCAACGCCGCGAACACGGGATCACCCCGATGGCGCGGACGAGCCAGGGGAATTTCTAGGTCTAGGGTAACCTGTCCCGCTTCCAGCAGCACCACACGATCGCCCAGGGTCACTGCCTCTTCTACATCATGAGTGATCAGCAAAGTGGTAAATTGTTGCTCCTGCCAAATCGATTCAATCAACCGCTGCATTTCAATTCGGGTTAAGGCATCCAGCGCACCCAGAGGTTCATCCAGCAATAACAACCGGGGTTCGCTCACTAACGCCCGCGCCAATGCTACCCGCTGTCGTTGCCCACCCGAAAGCACCGCAATCCATTCATCCGCGCGATCGGCTAACCCCACTTGTTCAAGCGTCAGTTGGGCTTTGGATTTCCAGTTACCCCGCAACCCCAAGCCCACATTTTGAATCACGCGTTTCCACAGCAAGAGTCGCGCATCCTGGAACATCATCCGAACAGCGGTATTTAGCTGCTTGACGGGTTCTCCATCGACTAAAATGCCACCTGCCGTGGGGCGTTCCAAGCCAGAAATCAGGCGTAGCAATGTGCTCTTGCCGCAACCACTACGACCGACGATCGCCACAAATTCCCCTGGCTTTATCTCCAGGCTCAAATCCTGCAACACCTGCTTGGAGCCAAAGGATTTACTGAGTTCCACAATTCTCAAATCAACACCACGACTCACGGGTTAACCCTCCTGATAACTGGGATGCCATTGCAATAGTTTTGCTTCTAACCAGCGAGCGATCGAGTCTGCCAGTTTACCCAGCAGGGCGTACAGTAAAATGCTGAACACCACAACATCTGTTTGCAGAAATTCTCGTGCGTTCATTGCCATGTACCCAATGCCCGCATCATTCGCGATCGTCTCTGCCACAATCAGCGTCAGCCACATGATCCCCAAAGCGTAACGCACCCCCACTAAAATCGAGGGTAAGGCACTGGGTAAAACAATTTGTCCAAAAAGCTCATGAGGCTTCAGTCCATAGACTTTTCCCATCTCTAACAAACCTGGATCAACGGTACGAATGCCATGAAAAGTATTAATGTAAATGGGAAATAAAACGCCAACTGATACTAAAAAAATCTTTGCTTCCTCACCAATCCCAAACCATAAAATCACTAACGGAATCATGGCTAAATGAGGAATGTTTCGCAACATCTGTACAGAAGTATCTAACAATCGCTCAGATAAACTGAAGGTGCCATTGAGCAATCCTAAAATAAATCCAATAGAACCTCCAATCGCAAACCCGGCGATCGCCCGCCACGCGCTGACTTTAACATGATGAAACAACTCACCCGACTTGGCTAACTCAATCCCTGCCTGCACCACAGAAAGGGGAGAAGGCAAAACCCGGGTGGAAATCCAGCCGAACTGCACCAGCAACTGCCACACCAAAATGAGTAAAACTGGCACACCCCAGGGAGCTAACGCCTTGAAGGATGCTCCCCGCAAGAATCGCCGAATTGAGGCACCACGGGGTAAAGGATAGGAGAGGGTATTTGCCATAAACATCTTTCTAAAGCACGGTAGATCGATCAAGTTACCGGATTTTACCTGTGATTTAGGAGTCTTGCATATCTATAGGTAGATTGCAAGTTATTTAACCACCAAAATCAAGATTTTGCGCCATCACCCAAAAAACTCAGTCGCAAGATGGATGCTTTTAGCAAAAAAGATACAAACTCACTTGCTTTTCTTAATCTGGTATGCAAGGATAACCGATTAAATACGGTAACTTTACCGATATTTAGTAGTATATGACGCTGAAATCACGTTCGAGGGCAAATTGCAGCATTACTTCGCAAGAGGTAAGGCACTGCGTGTTTTTTGGCTGGTGGGCGATCGCACACAAAGCTTTTCTCTGTTTTTAACTTTTTAATTCTGGTGTGAGGAAGTTACATGACTAATCGGATGTCTGGGCAGAGATGGAATCTCTGGATGATTTTGGCTGCAAGTGCTGGATTATGGCTGAATGGGGCGATCGCGTCAGAAGCGAAGCCTGTTCAAGTGGGGAATATAACGGCTCAAGGAACAGCAACACCTGAGTCACACTCCAGTGCCCTAGATCCCGCTACTACGTTGCAACAGATTGGCACATATGGACTGGAAGGCAAAACGGTTACTGCCACCAATCCAGTGATGGGGCAGGTGACATCGGTGTCACAGTTTTCTGATGTGAATCCTAGAGATTGGGCGTTTCAAGCATTGCAATCTCTCGTTGAACGGTATGGTTGCATTGTAGGTTATCCCGATAAAACCTATCGCGGCAATCGTGCTCTGACTCGTTATGAATTTGCCGCTGGTCTCAATGCGTGCTTAGACAAAATCCAGGAATTGATTGCAGCAGCAACGGCAGATTTCGTCAGAAAAGAAGATTTGGAGGTCGTGAAACGTTTACAAGAAGAGTTTGCAGCTGAGTTGGCAGCATTGCGCGGTCGAGTTGAAGCCTTAGAAGTACGCACAGCAACGTTGGAGAAACAACAGTTCTCGACTACCACCAAATTAGCAGGAGAAGTCATTTTTTCAGTTGCTGATACCTTTGGCGATCGCGCCACTCGCACTGGGAACGATAGCTTTGTCGGCAGTGGTGTCACCAATGCAGCAACTGAACGAGCCTTGAGAGATGATAATACTGAGACAATTTTTGGCGATCGCGCAAGACTAGTTTTTGACACTAGTTTTACAGGTAGAGATCGGCTGCGTACTCGCCTCAATGCGATCAACCTTACGCCCTTTGCTGGAGCCTTCACAGGCACAAATGAAACCCGATTGTCCTTTGATGGCAATAATGGCAATGCCATTGAAGTTGATAAGCTATATTACCGATTTCCGGTTGGGGATAAATTGCGGATTCAAGTTGACGCCTTCGGGACAGAGTATAACGAAGGTTACATTAGTACGCTCAGTTTATTTGAAAGTGCTTCTCAATCAGCAATTTCCCGATTTTCTCGATTTAACCCCATCTTTCGCACAAATAACCCTGGTGGGGCGGGCATTACCTTTAACTATGACCTGAGTCCTCAATTTGCGCTCCAGGGTGGCTTTGTGGCTGATACGAGTAGCAATGATCCAGGACAGAAGAATGGGATTTTTAACGGCAATTATTCTGCGATCGGGCAGCTTGTCTTCCGTCCCAGCCGAGCGTTTGACATTGGTTTTACCTATGTTCACGCCTATTTTTCTGGAAATAATGTCAATGGGTTGGGGGTTACAAACACGGCATCTCCCCTCTTCTCCAATCCATTCAACCAGCCTGGTCCTAACCTGACAGGTTCTACTGGAACAGGATATGCCAGCAATCCATTTAATGGTGAAGCCACTACATTTAATAACCTTGGAGCGCAAGTGCAATGGCGTTTGAGTCGAGCTATTACTGTGGGTGGCTGGTATGGGTATGGCTTTGCTGGAAATCGGCGTAGTAGTGAAGAAGCTCGAATTTCAAATTGGGCTGCCTTTGTCGGATTTCCTGATTTTGGCAAAAAGGGCAGCTTGCTTGGATTTCTCTTCGGCGTATCTCCACGAGTCGTCGATAACGACTTTCGTCCTCGGATCACCACTGGTCCATTAATTGGGCAACCCAACCCTAATTTGCGTCGTCGGATTGACGAAGATCCCCCCTATCATCTGGAAGCTTTTTACCGCTATCGCATCAATGACAACATTTCGATTACTCCTGGCGTGTTTGTGTTGTTTAACCCACAGGGCAATAACGCTAACAGTACCCAAGTTGTCGGCGTGGTTCGCACCACATTTTCGTTCTAACTGCATCGCAGGTACTTGTTTGCATCGAGCATCTGTGAGATTATGATGACTCATAAATACGGTAACTTGATCGATGCACCGTACTTAATCGATGCACCGTACTTATGGGATCGATGGTAAATGCGATCTTGCCTTCGCTCCTCACATTTACAACGTTTTGTAAAGAGATCATGCAAGTTTTCTGGTTTATCCCCACCCATGGCGATGGGCGTTATCTCGGTACAGGGATTGGTGGACGTTCCACTGACGCCACGTATCTGCGGCAAATTGCCCAAGCGATCGACCGACTTGGCTATGTCGGTGCTCTACTGCCCACGGGGCGATCGTGTGAGGATGCCTGGGTCGTAGCTTCCCATCTGGCTGCCCACACCACGAATATGAAATTCCTGGTGGCAATTCGCCCCGGATTGATGTCGCCGGGTGTCGCGGCTCGCATGGCAGCAACCTTCGATCGCCTCACGGGGGGTCGATTGCTGATCAATGTGGTGACAGGTGGTGATCCGGTGGAGTTAGCAGGCGACGGGGTGCATCTCAGCCATGACGATCGCTATCACCTCACAGATGAATTCCTCACCGTTTGGCGGGAAATCTCGCGGGGTGAAGAGTCCAATCTGCAAGGGGAGTATCTAGATGTGCGGGGTGGCAAGCTCTTGTTTACTCCGGTGCAACGACCCCACCCTCCTCTGTGGTTTGGTGGGTCTTCTCCCATTGCTCAACAGGTTGCAGCGAAGCACGTTGATGTGTATCTCACTTGGGGAGAACCTCCCGCCCAGGTTGCAGAAAAGATCGAATCAGTGAGAAAACTAGCGGCAGCAGAGGGACGAACATTAAAATTCGGAATTCGCCTCCATGTGATTGTTCGAGAAACTGAGGCGGAAGCCTGGGAAGCGGCAGATCAGTTGATTCGATATGTAGATGAAGCGGCGATCGCTACGGCTCAAAAAGCCTATGCTCGGATGGATTCAGAAGGGCAACGCCGGATGAGTCAGTTGCATGGGGGCAGTCGAGCCGAGTTGGAAATTAGTCCGAATCTGTGGGCAGGGGTGGGATTGGTACGCGGTGGAGCAGGGACAGCTTTAGTGGGTGATCCCGAAACGGTTGCGGCACGTATGAGGGAATACAGTGACCTGGGCATCGAAACATTTATTCTTTCTGGCTATCCTCACCTGGAAGAAGCGTATCGAGTGGCTGAGTTGCTGTTCCCTCATTTACCTCTCAGCCATCAACCCCAATTGAATCAACAAGTGTTATTCTCTCCGTTTGGAGAAGTCGTTGCGAATGATTCGTTTCCACAAAAACCAGTGCAAAAGTCAGTCACTACCGTTGATTAGTTGATGTTTTTAGGACGGTTTTTATGACCACTATTTTAGCGATCGCGGGGAGTCCCACTTATCCCTCATGCACTTACAACTTGTTGGAATACTCTGCTCAGCAATTGCAGATTTTTGGTATCCAAACGGAAATTGTGTCTGTTCGGGATATTCCTGCCGAGGTTTTAGCCTATGGACAATACGACAGTCCAGCGTTGGAAAAGCTAAAGCAATTACTGGAACAGGCACAGGGAGTAATCATCTCGACCCCAATTTACAAAGCTGCTTACACAGGTGTGCTTAAGGCTTTTCTAGATTTACTGCCTCAAAAAGCACTCCTGGAAAAAACGATTTTGCCGATCGCCACAGGTGGAACGATCGCCCATTTACTTACAATTGATTATGCCCTGAAGCCAGTGCTTTCTGAATTAGGAGCGCGACGGTTTATTACAACGGTGTACGCCATCGACAAGCAGATTCAGCGGCAGGATGATAGCAACATTCACCTCGAAGCAGAGCTTGAACAACGTCTGCAACAGTCCTTGCAAGAACTTGTCAAGACGGTACAACTGTCTAAAATAACGCCTGAAACCTTGCCTTTGGCGAGTTAGTGGTGTGTCCTCCATCTGGGTATGGCAGATGAATAAATCTACTTCATCTGCCCTTTTTCTTTTCGTTGTTGAATCACATGATAGAAATTCAAACTAACACCGACTATCTCGCAATTGCAAAAACTCTTGCAGCAGAGTTTGGGACTACAGCCATCGAGCGCGATCGCATTGGAGGTACACCCAGACAGGAGCGCGATCGTATTCGTGAAAGTGGATTGTTGAAACTAATTATTCCAACGACTTATGGTGGCATTGGAGAGAACTGGATCACCACATTCAAAATTAGTCGGGAACTCGCTAAAACGGATAGTTCAATTTCTCATATATACTCGTATCACAATCTGAGTGTGATTATTGCTCACCTGCTAGGTTCGCCTGAGCAAAAACACTACTTTTATACCGAAACTGTGCGGCAGAATTGGTTTTGGTGCAATGCCTTAAATCCCCTCGATCGCCGCACATTTTTATCACGAGAAGAGGATCATTTTCGCCTAAATGGCGTGAAAAGCTTTTGCTCTGGTTCTAAAGATTCTGATATTTTACCCATTACTGCCACCCATAAAGAAACGGGTGATTTTCTAGTGCTTGCCATCCCTACCCGACGAGCAGGCATCATCATTCAAGATGACTGGGACAATATCGGTCAGCGTCAAACCGATAGTGGCAGTATCAAGTTTGAAAATGTGATTGTCTATCCCGATGAAATATTTAGCAATCGATCTAGAAATCAAAAGCCCTTCAGTACGTTTCGGTCTTTATTAACTCAATTGAATCTAGCCAATATTTATCTAGGCATCGCGCAAGGAGCCTTTGAAGCTGCGAAAGGCTATACTCTGCCATCCTCTCGTCCCTGGCTGACCTCTGGTGTATCCAGTGCCAGCGAAGACCCGTATATTCTGAGGCACTATGGAGAACTATGGGTGGCATTGCAATCTGCTGAAGCCCTAGCCGACAAAGCTGCTGAGATCGTCCAAACAGCGTGGCAGCAGGAATGGGATCTGAGTGCTAAATTGCGGGGAGAATGCGCGATCGCGATCGCCACAGCCAAAGTTGCCGCTACCCGCACTGGTTTAGACGTAACCAATCGCATTTTTGAAGTCATGGGTACCCGTTCCACCCATAGCCAATACGGCTTCGATCGCTACTGGCGCAACCTCCGGACTTTCACCCTGCATGATCCACTCGACTACAAACTACAAGACATTGGCAACTGGGCACTCAACAATGAATTTCCCCAACCCAATTTTTATTCCTGATCCAAGTCTTATTTCAGAAGAATAACGGAGTTTATCATGTTCCCTCAATTTCAGTTAGAACAATTGCAATTAGCTTGGCATCGCTTTAAGAGACATCCAAGTCAGGTTTTAAGCCTATTGTTTGCATTGGGTCTTAGCCTCAGTTTGATTACTACTTCTTGCTCCTCTAATTCACCCACAAACACGGCTGCATCACCCTCCGCAGCTCCGGCAGCATCTAGCGCCGTCACCAGTACAACCGTAGTGCGGGTTGGTTATCAAAAAGCGGCAAGTGTTTTAAGTTTACTGAAGTCGAAGGAGCTTCTAGAAAAAGCATTTGCAGCATCAGGAGTGAAAGTTTCGTGGGCAGAATTTCCAGCAGGGCAACCACTCTTGGAAGCACTGAATGCAGGCTCAATTGACTTCGGCTATACGGGAGAAGCTCCACCTATTTTTGCTCAATCAACGGGGGTACCTGTCCGCTATGTCGCCTATGACCCCTGGGGTCCTAAAGGAGAGGCGATCGTTGTCCCCAAAGACTCTCCCATCAAATCCTTGACTGACTTAAAAGGCAAAAAAGTCGGTGTTGCCAAAGGATCGAACACGCAATACTTGCTAGTGAGTGCGCTGCAATCAGTCGGATTGAAGTTTGAGGATGTGGAGGTGAAATTTCTCAAACCTGCCGAAGCGCGGGCTGCATTTGAAGGAAGAAATATTGATGCCTGGTCAATTTGGGATCCTTACTTAGCGGTGGCAGAAGAGCAAGCCAATGCTCGAATTCTGACTGATGCAACAGGACTAGCGCCTAATCGTGGTTACTATCTCGCGTCTCAGTCCTTTGTCGATAAATCTCCAGAGGCTCTCAAAGTCGTGCTGGATGAGGTGAGGAAAGAAAGTGATTGGGCAAAGAGTAACCCAACTGAGGTTGCAAAGTTTCTGGCTCCAAGCTTGGGGATTGATGCTGCCATTTTGGAGAAAGCCGAAAAGCGCCGGGAATACGGCGTTCTGCCACTTACACCAGAAGTTATTACCAATCAGCAGAAAATTGCCGATACGTTCCAGACGATCAAACTGATTCCCAAAGCGATCAAGATTGAAGATGCCGTTTGGCAAGGCGTTTCGTAAGGCTGCAATGCGGCTAAATCCTTAGCCCTCCATGCCTATTCAACACTCAGTAGTTACTCAGGGATGAGTTTGCCAATGTGCGAAAAGAAGCCGCGATCGCCCTCGGCACCCTTCCCAATTCCGCATCGCTCCAAGCTTTACACCGAGCACTCGACGATCCCGATCGCGAACAATCATGGAAGCCTCACCAGCAGGAGTATTCAATATTTCAACGCTGAAAAACAGAATCTCATTCCTCTTTTTCAACGTCCATATACCTGGACTGAGAACAATTGGCGAACACCTTGAATGATCTGATGGTGCACTATGAAACGGGTGACACTGGAACCCACTTTATGGGAGCTATCGTCTCCGTTCCGGCTCGTAGTGTACCTGTAGGAGTCAGTAAATATCTCATCCTTGACGGACAGCAGCGCCTTACAACCGTGCCACTGCTTCTATGTGCTTTACGTGACTGCCTTGATTTCAATTCAGCATCTCGTATACAATCTCTTGAAAAGTTGGTATAACTAAGGTATAACCAGAGAATACCTCCTCTGGTCAGGAGTTGCAATGAAAACGGCTATTTCCCTACCTGATGCTGTATTTGAAGCGGCAGAGGTTCTCGCCGCGGAGCTGGGAATATCTCGTAGTGAATTGTATACCCAGGCATTGCAAGCCTATCTGCAAAAGTATAATCGTCAGCAAATTTTGCATCAACTCAATCAAGTTTATGCTGAAGACTCTTCTGAGTTAGATCCCGTCTTAGAAAAGATGCAGTTGATGTCTTTGCCGCATGAGGATTGGTAATGTATCGCGGAGAGATTTGGTGGGCAAACCTGCCTGATCCAGTAGGTTCGGAGCCTGGTTATCGTCGCCCAGTTTTAATTATCCAAGACGATACATTTAATCAAAGCCAGATTAACACCATTATTATTGCCGTCATCACGTCGAATATGCGGTTAGCAGAGGCTCCTGGTAATGTCATGTTAGAGCGAAGAGTGTCAGGTTTGCCCAAAAATTCAGTGATTAACGTCTCGCAAATTCTCACGGTTGATAAGACATTTCTGGCTGAGCGTATTGCTACATTACCCCACTTCTTGCAGGAAGAGGTGGATGAAGGACTCCGGCTGGTGTTGTATCTCTAAAGTGCGATCGCCCGACACCAATTGCAGGGTTTAACTATGAGGAGGATTGGAATGGGTGAAGATGCGATCGCATCTCAGCAGCAAGCGGGCATTCAATTGCTCAATCACTTGTTTGAGCCAACGCTTCAGAATGACATTGTAAGTTTAGGTATGGTTCGTAATTTGTGAATTGTAGATGATTATATTTACTTCCGTTTGTATATTGGTGCTCATCAGCAAAGGCTACAAGCAAATATTCAAACTCAACTCAACTCTCTAAATTGGTGTAGGAAAGTTTGTATCCAACTTTGCACGATTCCTGGAGTCAAAACGACACTAGCAGTTCCCAGTGGCAAAAGGAGGGTAGGCAAATCAACAACCGCCGCGAATTTAGCGATGCACTCCCGCAACAAGGCGCAACAGTCCTAATGTTCCGCAGATGGTGGGATTGAGTCAAGCCGATTGTGCAGGTGATTGACACCGTGAATGGGCAACGATTGATGCCACTAGAAGCACATGGCATCAAAGTCATGTCTGTAGGATTGCTGGCAGAACCGGATCATCCATTGGCGTAGCGCGGTCCCATGTTGCATAAAATCATCACGCAGTTCATTCAAGAAGTCGATGGGGGCGAACTTGATTATCTGCTCATTGATCTTAGGCTTGTATTCATCCCTGCACTTATGGCATACTCTTTAGCCATGTAAACATCGGCATCTTGATCGATAAACCGTATATTTTTGTTTTATCCGTAAGGACGCAAGGATTCTCTAGTTTTCTCTGCGAGTCGATCATGTTAAGTCGCTTCACTCGATGGCTGTCTTCGATCATGCCCCTCCTCAAATTCAGGCAGGCAAGCGCGCCCTGGCAAAATATTTCAACCAGGGCATTCCCGCTTTTGTTTGTAGTAAGTTTAGCTTTTAGCCTGCTCCTGCCACTGGTGGATCTAGGGTTGCCCAATGCGGCAGTTAGCTCCGCTCCCGCGATCGCTCAGAGCAAAGAATTGCGAATCGGACATCAGAAATTCGATCCACTCACCTTAGTAAAGAATCGGGGCAACTTAGCAGCACGCCTCAAACCTTTGGGTATTAACTCGGTCAAATGGGTGGAGTTTGCATCGGGTCCACCGATGTTAGAAGCATTGAATGCGGGCAGTATTGACATTGCCCGCACAGGAGATGTTCCACCGGTAATCGCTCAAGCGGCAGGGGTGCCAATTGTTTACGTGGGCGGTAGTGCTCCCAAAGATCAAAGCTCTGCGGTGTTAGTCAAACGGGATTCTCCAATTAAAACCATTCGAGATTTAAAGGGGAAAAAAGTTGGCTTTACCAAGAGTTCTAGTGCCAATTACTTGATTGTGAAAGTACTGGAATCAGCCGGATTGAAATGGGAAGATATTACCCCCGCGTATTTAACTCCTGCCGATGCAAGAGCGGCATTTGAGCAGGGAAGTATTGATGCCTGGGCAATTTGGGACCCATTTTATGCCGCGGCTCAAATTCAATCTGATGCTCGCGTAATTCGGAATAGTAGTGGGTTAGTCTCCAATCGTGATTTTTACTTGTCTAGTCGATCGTTTGCGGATCAAAATCCTGCGGTGATTCGAGCACTACGTGCCGAAACTCAAAAAGTTGCTGCCTGGGCATCAAAAAATCCAAGTCAAGTTGCAGAGCAATTATCCAAAGACTTGAAAATCGATAAATCAATTCTGGAAACAGCCACTAAGCGACGAAATTGGGGATTTGAGCCGATTACGCCCAAGATGATTGGGGAACAGCAGAACATTGCAGATGTGTTCCAAAGAATTAAGTTGATTCCCAAATCAATTAAGGTTGCAGATGCTGTTCATCCCAGTGCGATCGCCTCTGCTTCAAAAAATCGCTAGCTGATTCTGAACAAGTCATGCCTGATGAAAATTTGTTTGATAGGTGGATGGAATATCTTTGTACTTAGTATCGGATGATTTCGCCGCTATCCTGGATGCCGATCGCCGTAATGGCGTTTGGCATTGGAGATCTACCCGTTTATTTCTTGCTGACCGTTGCCGCAGTTTTTTCCATTGGAGTGATCTGGATTGTGTTAGCGTCCGCTGAAATGCTGGGAGTGAGTGCAGTTTTGGGGTACTACATTCTCGATACCCGCGATCGCCTTGCCTACTCTGAACTCATGGCAGTGATTTTAATCATTGGCGCGATCAGTTATTTCCTTGATGCCGCGTTACGTTGGACAAATTATCAACGTAGTTCCTTTAATCAAGGTGATTCTAACTTAGAAAACGCCTCAGCACTGAGGCAATTGAGGAGCATGAGAGGTTATGGATAAAACCTGCTCCAACCATTTTAAACAATTAATTTTTGAATAATTATTTAAAATGGCGTTACACAAGAGCAAAGCGACCAGAAATTAACTTCCAGTAGACTATTCTTAAATTGACCAAATTGCATCACTTTTCTCAGTCTTAGTTCAAATTTCTAAGCTCCAAGCTAAACTACTCAAGGTCGAACAAATTAGAGTGGTCTAGGCTTAAATTAGCCCTCAATTTTATGATGGAAAAGTTCATTTGCTACCAATTCTTGGTATCACAACACCTGTTGTCTTAATTCTGGAAACACCTTGCTAACTTTATTCAATACATAATCCCCATAGGTGCCTTGAAACTGATGCACACTGGCACGATCCCAGCGCTCATGCTGATCGTCTTCAACCCTACTCTGCTTCAATGGTAGCGGTTGAAGTTCAGCATTGAAACTGGGATCAAAGAAGAACGGAAAGGATAAGCGATCGTGTCTAAACCTATTTTTAACTCTGTGAGGCGTTGATCGATGTCGAGTCATGCTCAATATCGATAGTCAAGCGACGTGCCCTGACTCATTGCCCAGCCACCGAGAGAACCGTCGTTGCGGACATTGAGCATAACGGCAGCACTTTACACATAGTCAATTCAGGTTGTCAAACTGATTTGCCCACTGGCGATTCATCCAACCACCATCCAGACCAAAGGATACAACAGGCGTTGGTTTCAGGGACGGCGATATTGACCCAGTAGCTGTCGCAGCGCATCATAGAGGCGAGGGGTTTCTTCCATTGTGACTGCTGTCGATGTGGGAATCCTCAGAGTACTTGGATTTGCCCCTCATTCGAGAAGATGTGTCAGTCAGACGAAAGATCATTGTTTACGGGGGGGTTAAAACAGAGCCTAGCAAAATTAGAGCAAGATTCAGAGAAGAACGGATTTAGAGGTATAGGAACAGATGAGTTGTAACACCATCCGAGTGGGCATTCTCCAGTCTTTGACGGGCACAATGGCGCTAAGCGAAAAGCCTCTCGTAGATGCCAGCTTGATGGCGATCGCAGAAATCAATGAGCGAGGCGGTGTGTTAGGCAAACTGATTGACCCAGTGATTGAAGATGGCACGTCTAATCCCGAAGTTTTTAGACAAAAAGCTGAGAAACTGATTCTGCAAGATCAAGTTGCTACCGTCTTTGGCTGCTGGACTTCTCTCAGCCGTAAAGCCGTGTTGCCTGTGTTTGAGCAACATAATAATTTGCTCTGGTATCCAGTTCAATATGAAGGATTGGAGCAATCTCGTAACATTTTCTACACTGGGTCTTGCCCGAACCAGCAAGTATCTCCTGCGGTTGATTGGCTGCTGGCGCAAAACCGCAAGCGCTTCTATTTGCTGGGTTCTGACTATGTTTTTCCTCGCACTGTTAATAAGATTGTCAAGGGGCAGCTACGCCATCATCACGGGGTCTATTTGGGTGAGGCATATGTTGAATTGGGAGGTACCGATTTTCGTGCGATCGTTCAAGATATTCAACGTGCTCAACCTGATGTGGTGTTCAGCACACTCAACGGCGACAGCAATTTAGCCTTTTATCAACAATATCAAGCGGCAGGACTCACAGCAAATACTATTCCGATTATGGCAGTGAGTGTTTCAGAGGTCATCTTACAACGCTTACATGACTTAGCAGTGGGGCATTTTGCCAGTTGGAGCTATTTTCAAAGTTTAGAGACAGGCAAAAATCGTGAATTTGTTCGAGCGTTTCAGCAGCGCTATGGCAGCGATCGCGTCACGAGCGATCCAATCGAAACTGCCTACAGTCAAGTTTATCTCTGGTATCAAGCCGCTTCTTTGGCGAAATCAGTTGAAGTAGATGCTGTGCGCCACACTGCCTATGGTCAAGCGTTTGAGTCTCCAGGAGGATGGGTACGAGTTGAACCCAACCATCACCTGTGGAAAGAGTGCTACATTGGTAGAATTTTGCCCACCGGACAGTTTGAGATTGTTGCAAGTAGCAATCAATTAATCAAACCCTTACCCTGGCTAGGAGTTGAAGAAGAAACCTTTGCTACTGCCTCTGTGGTGATTGATTTACTTCAAGCCGTGTCACAGGGGATTCAGTACAGTTGGGAATTGGAGCAACAATCCAATACGTTAGACCGTAAAAACCGGAAGATGGCTCAATACATCGAACAGGTACGGAAACTAACAGATGCAGCGGCAGCAGTAGAGCAAGGACAATTTGATCCGCTCACGCTAGCAGAAATGTTTACTCGTAACGATGATTTGGGGCAATTGGCGCGGGTGTTTACTCACATGGTGCAAACAGTACAAACCCGCGAACGAGAATTAGCAGAAGCAAAAGAACAACTGGAAGCAGTACTCAATGCTGTTCCCGGTTCTATTTGCTGGATTAGTTCTAACGGAGTGTACATTGGTGTAAATCGCCATCTAGCAGAAAGTTTTAACCTGACTCAAGCAGACTTTGTGGGTCAAAATGTTGAATTTCTCAAGAACAATCACAACCTTGCTAACTTCTTTGCTCAATTTGTCGCCAGTTCAGATATTTCTGCGGAAACTGTGATTGAAATTGATCTGGCTCATGAGCGTCGTTATTACCTTGTGATTGCTCAGAAATATCAGCAAGGAACTGCAACTGTATCAGTTGGGATTGATATTACCGATCGC
>JACYLN010000029.1 GCA_015272515.1 Leptolyngbyaceae cyanobacterium C42_A2020_001
GTTTAGGGGAACAGCAGGAAGTGATTTAATCATTTATTTAGAAATACGCTCTAACTCCTCGCATCATTCAAACACTCGCGAAATTGCAACATCACTATTCACATACAATAGTCATTGATTCAAAGCAGCTTCAAACTTATCAATCAATCAATGCAACTGCTGTTAAACCCAATTATCATGAAGCCATTCAACTTTTGAATTTGCCCAAACGAGCTGATCAAAGAGTAGAGCAACTAATGCCTTATGGCGAAGCTTTGCTCAATTTGACGGGTGCCGCCATAGTGACAGTTACACTTGATACGGAAGGCGTAATCGTGTTTAAGCAGAATCAACCAGCTTTCCATCTTCCAACCACTCCTGCCCCTGCGAATTACGCTTCTGGTGCTGGGGATACTTTTGTGAGTGCCCTAGCGCTTGCCCTTACTGCCAATGCCTCGGCGATCGCAGCAACTTCTCTGGCAACCTCAGCAACCGCGATCGCAGTGAGTCAACCTGGAACAACAGTTTGCACTGCCGCAGAACTTCGTCAATCTCTTGGGTCTCTCTATGCAACACTGGAACACTGCTAAAAATATTTTGTGCATTCGGCTAGACACCATTGGGGATGTGATCATGACCACACCCGCCATGCGTGCTCTGAAAACGTCTCAGCCCAATCGCCGAGTCACCCTCATGACCTCTTCTGCGGGCGCTGCGATCGCTCCACTCATTCCTGAACTCGATGATTTGATGGTGTATGATTCACCCTGGCTCAAGGCAACCGCGCCGCGCCGCAACAGCGAACCAGAATTTGCCATGATTGAGCGCTTGCGGCAGGCGAAGTTTGATGCGGCAGTGATTTTCACGGTATATAGTCAAAACCCTCTGCCATCAGCATTTATGTGCTACATGGCAAACATTCCCCTGCGCCTGGCACATTGTCACGAAAATCCCTATCAATTGTTAACCGATTGGATTAAAGACCCAGAACCAGAGCAGTTCACACGCCACGAAGTTCGACGACAATTAGATTTGGTTGCTAGTGTGGGCTGCCAGGTAGAGGGCGATCGCATGTTGCTCGATGTTCCAGCCGTTGCTGTTCAGCACGTCCAGCGCTTACTCACTGACATCGGGATTGATCATACTCGTCCCTGGGTAGTAGTTCATCCCGGTGCAACAGCTCCTTCGCGGCGTTATCCTCCTGAAAAATTTGCGATCGCGGCTCGTGAATTGTCTCGGTCTGCTGGACTTCAGATTATTTTTACTGGAACTCAACCTGAGCAGCCATTGGTGGAATCAATTCGAGAAGCAATGGGTATGCCATCCTACTCTCTAGTAGATCGACTTAGTTTAGGTGAATTGGCAGCATTACTTAAGTTATCTCCTCTGCTAATTTCTAACAATACCGGACCGGTACATATTGCCGCAGCCGTGGGTACACCAGTGGTGGATTTGTATGCATTAACCAATCCTCAACATACACCGTGGGGTGTTCCTCATCGAGTTTTATTTCATGATGTTCCATGTCGAATTTGCTACAAAAGCATTTGTCCAGAAGGTCATCATCATTGTTTACAATTAGTTGAACCTCAAGCGATCGTAGAAGCTGCACTTGAACTGCTCAACCAACCTAACCCCGAACCTGCCTTAGCAAACCTCTTGCTTCCACGAGTTTAAAGTTCTTCAGAAGCGCCCGCATTCACTCAGGTAACGGAAATTGATCTACTTTCCAATCTAAAATCTGCACTCTCAAATCTCAACTTCCCAATGGCTATTCTCGATATTTTGATTCCCACCTATCGTCGTTCGGCAGCGCTAGCAGTCACCCTAACCAGCTTATGCGCTCAAACGTTTCGAGATTTTCGCGTAATCATTTCTGATCAAACAGAAGACAAAAGCGCCTTTACTCATAGTGAAGTGCAAGCCGTTTTGCGAGTCTTGGAGGTGCACGGGCATCAGGTTGAAACCCATTGGCATTTGCCACGACAGGGCATCGCTGAACATCGGCAATTTTTGTTAGAGCAAGCGATCGCGCCTTATGTGCTTTATCTGGATGATGATTTAATTTTGGAACCGTGGGCGATCGCAGGTTTGATGCAAGTCATGCAGGAACAAAACTGCGGCTTTGTGGGGTCTGCCGTGATAGGGCTAAGTTTTCGGGAAGATATTCGTCCGCATCAACAGGCTGTGGAGTTTTGGGATGAGCCTGTGCAACCGGAGGTGGTGCGTTCTGGTACGCCTCAGTGGGAACGATATAAGCTGCACAACGCCGCCAATTTATATCATGTTCAGCAACAGCTCAAAATCACTCCCGATCAACCTCGTGCTTATCGGGTTGCCTGGGTCGGTGGGTGTGTACTTTACAACTTCGAGAAACTTCAGTCGGTTGGTGGTTTCACCTTCTGGCGAGATTTACCATCAAACCATTGTGGCGAGGATGTGTTAACGCAACTGCGCGTGATGGCTCGTTATGGTGGGTGTGGTGTGATGCCGTCCGGTGTGTACCATCAAGAATTGCCAACGACCATTCACGATCGCAGCATGGATGCCCCGCAATTGTTACCGCTTTAGCCAGCTTGTGTAGGAGCTAAGAATGATCAGTGGAATTCAGCGAATTCTATTTGTGGAATGCTTGGGCGGAATTGGAGATGTGGTGATTGCGTTACCTGCCATTCACGCGATCGCGCAATCACATCCCTCAGCTCAATTGACTGTTCTTACCTTTGCGCCCGGCGGGGAATTGCTTGAGTCCGATCCATTGATTCATCGCGTGGTGTATACCCAACCTGGACAAGTTCACCAAGTACTCGATCAATTGTTAACTCATGAATTGTTTGACTTGATTATTTCTGATACTAACTATGATGGCATTGCAGACCGAATTTTACAAACATCTGCTAAGCACACTATTACTAACCTCTGGCGATCTCCTCCATCGGATCAACGAGTCAGCGATCGCTTTCTTCAGATTCTATTTCAAGAAGAAGTTATAGAGTCCCATCAACTTTCTCAAAACTTACCACAGATTCACTTAAAGGCTAGTGAAAAACTTAAAGCCCGCCAATTGTTTGGTGCTGCCTTTCGCCCCCTAATATTTTTGATTGTTGACGCGGGAATGCCTATCAAACGTTGGTCAGTAGCAAACTTTATGGCACTGGGGCAAGCCTTCTCTCAACAGGGGGCAACGATTGTAATTCCTGAAGGCTCTATCCCAACAGAAGCACGCCAAATTGCAAACGGCATTGGCAAAACTGCTCAAACCGTGCCGAAATGCTCTCTCCGCGACTTAGCTGCTTTGATAGCAGAAGCCGATCTAGCGATCGCTGCCGATACCGGACTCGCCCGCATCGCTACCGCTCTCAACGTTCCCTCTATTACGTTATTTGGTCCCTCGTGGCATGGGCGTTATGGGCAGCCAACGCCTCACATAAACTTACAAGGATATCCAAACTGTCCTGAACGCATTATTCAAAACTTCACTGATCAATCCTGTTGGTATAGCGGTCATTGTCCCTACGACTGGAACACCTGCATGGATGACATCTCCCCCGAAACTGTTTTAGCGGCAGCTATTCCCCTGCTAGAAAAAAAAGAGAGGGAGAAAGTAAGAGATCTGTCTCCCCAACCTGCAACCCCCATCTCTACTCTCTCGCCCTTCCGTTCTCCCGCCGCCTCGTGGCAGTCCGTTCGCAATCTCCTCGTCATGCGGTTGGATAACATTGGCGACGTAATTATGACTAGTCCCGCTTTGCAAGCACTGAAGGAGAATTTACCCAACGCAAAAATTACCCTGATGGCAAGTCCATCGGGATCGTTGACTTCTCCCTTATTGCCAGCAATTGACGAGGTAATGCCCTATCGTGTGCTGTGGCAAGATTTGGGACGCTTAGAGTTTAACCCGCTAAGGGAATGGGCATTGATTGAAACACTTAAGCAACAGCAGTTTAATGCTGCCATCATTTTCACCAGTTTTGCTCAAAGTCCTCATCCGGCGGCTTTCATTTGTGCGTTGGCAGGTATCCCCTTACGCCTGGGAGAATCCAAAGAGCAAGATTTGGGCACGCTCACTCATGCGGTTCCGCCTGCTCCAGATGAAATTCATCAAGTTGAGCGTAATTTGCGATTGATTGAATCGATAGGGTTTGAGGTGCGCGATCGCCGCTTGTTGCTTAACGTTCCCGCTAGCCGTTTCCAGATTGCTCAACCTTATATTTTGCTCAACCCCTGGACTAGTTGCCAATCACGAAACTATGCCGCTGATCGATTTGCGATCGCTGCCAGCCAACTAAGCAAGATGACGGGGTGGGTAGTTGTTGTCACTGGTGTTGAAAAAGATCGAGTGCAGGCTTCTCCCCTGCTGGAAATGCTCGGCGATCGCGCGATCGATTTAATTGGTCAGACAACCCTAGCAGAATTAGTCGCACTTGTGGCGCAAGCCAAATTGGTTTTAACCAATAACACCTCAACTATGCACATTGCTGACGCAACTCGCACACCCAACGTAGTGTTGTTTGCTGGAACTGAGCGAGAGTGTCAATGGCAACCTCGTCACAGCCCCTCTCGCCTATTGCGTCGCCCCACAGTGTGTAGCCCGTGCTATGCTTTCACTTGTCCTTACCAGTTGGAGTGCTTAGACCTTACGCCTGATGCCGTGGTTGAAGCAGCGTTAGAACTTCTACCTGGTGTCTCATCGGTGAAACTTATTTCACCCAACACTGTTGTTAGTCCATGAGAGCCCAAAGCTGTTTCAAATTGTTTGTAGATGGATTTTGGTTATTAGACGCATCGAGTGCCCAACAGCGATCGAGATATTCGTCTATCCGGTTTTCCGCAACCAACTCAGCCACCAGTAACTCAATCAACTGTCTCCAAGCCCAACTGAGTCCAAACGTGAAGCGTGCATCTGTTCTGTTTGCATGAGAAACTGAGTCTGGAAGCAGTTCTAATCGCTTATAAAGTTGCCATCGGAAATCTGTGTTTGAAAAACAACTCAGAAACTTCATAGGAAACCTCCTCAATTTTGGGTATTGCAGGAGGCACTTCCAAACCTGTCACCATACAGGCTCGTTGCAACTTAACAATTCATAAGTGCATCGAGGGGTATGTGCGAATCTTTTTCTGTGCCTTATACTACATTTCTAAGTTATCACACTTTTTGCACGTAGTATAAGGCATCCAGCCAAAAATCACTGTTTGTTGACGTAAACCAGCCCAATGGCTGGGTTCTCTATCTAAACGTCTACCATCTCGCCATCCTCTGCTATGGCTGCGGTAGAAGGTTCTGGATTTCGAGGCAGCAGCCAGCTCAGGAGAATTGCGGTTAAGCCACCCGTTGAGGTCGCAGAGGCAAACATATTTTTGATAATCGCTGGCTGATTGTTGAACAACTCCGGTACGAACACTACGCCTAAGCCCAGCGCCAGTGAAACCGCAATAATAATAGTGGCACGACGGTCTAGATCTTCGGAAGCAATGATTTTAACTCCAGCGACTGCGATCGAACCAAACATGACGGTCGTTGCTCCACCCAAAACAGGTTGGGGAATGGATTGAAAAGCGCCGCTTACAAGAGGTAGAAGTCCTAATAATGCCAAAATACCGGAGACAAAAAAGCCAACATAGCGACTGCCCACCCCTGTCATCTGAATCACACCTGTATTTTGGCTAAATGTGGTGATGGGAAAGGTATTCAATAGCGCAGCGAGGGAGGAGTTAAGACCATCTGCCAGGACCCCAGCTTTGATTCTACGGAAATAAACGGGGCCTGTGATGGGTTCTTTAGAGACAACTGAGGTAGCTGTCATATCACCTACAGATTCAATTGCCGTTAATGGATAAAGAATCAAGAACGGAATTAGGGCGGCAAAGTCAAAACTCATCCCATAACGAAACGGAATGGGTAGGCTGATAAGTGGCAATTTGCTGAAGATGCTGAAGTCTACCATGCCCATGAAGGCTGAAGCGATGTAGCCGACCAGCAACCCGATCGCGATCGCGCCCATCCGAATATATTGATTTTTGGAGAGTGTCAGAATGATCACTATCAGAAATACGCCACCACCTAAAAGCATATTTTGAGCATTGGCAAACGTATTGTTCTGCAATGCGGCGGTGCCACCTGCCATACTCGTAACTCCCGTTTTGAGCAAACTCAGTCCAATCAACATCACCAACGTTCCGGATACGATTGGTGTAACAATTTTGCTGAGCAAATGCAAAAAACGACTCAAAATTACATTGGCAAATGCACCAAAAAAGCAAACGCCAAAAATCAGTGCCAGTGCTTGCTCTGGGGTTCGCCCACCTTGAATAGCAGTGCCACCTACGCCCAAAATAGCTCCCAGAAACGCAAAGCTAGTGCCTTGCAAACTGAGTAAACCTGAACCAACGGGACCGAATGTTTTGCACTGAATAAATGTGCAAATACCAGAGGCAAGCAGTGACATACTGATGATGAAACTGGTATTGGCTGTATCCAATCCTAAGCTGGTGCAAATGATTAAGGGTGGTGTCACAATGCCGACAAAAGCAGCCAAAACGTGTTGTATGGCAACAAAAATTGACTCAACCAGTGGAGGTTTGTCATACAGTCCATAAATCAACTCTGAACGGGATGCGGTTAATTCTTCTGAAAGCTCTGGAAAACCCTGAGCTTCGGGCAAGTCAGCCCTTGGGTGTGTGTCAATTTCTTCTCGCCGTACCATACGCTCACGTTACCTCCAAATAGATGTGAACAAACTTTCAAGCTTTGCAGCACTTAAAAATCACTAACTCTTCACTAACCAAAGCTACTCAATAACCGAGCAAACATTTGTGGTAAGTGACTAATTTCAAACCACAACTCTCTTGGGCTGATGCCAAATACGTATTGCAAAATCAAAAAGATTGCAACAATTGTGAGAATAGAACCCAATCCCACATTCAAAAATCGAAAAACTAGCCTAAACAGTAATACCGTAACTGCGATCGCGGCAATAAACAACACAAGTTGTGAATCCACCGCCCCCAATAACGAATCCATATCAAGTATTCCCCTTAGTTATGTTCACAACAAATCAGTCGTTTCAACACCTTATACAGGTGCCTGTTTAAACAAAATCGAAACCAGCAATGGAGAATCATTCATCAATAGATTGATGAACTCGTTGAGTGATTTGCAAATCTTCAAACGCTGGTTGTGCCAAACATTTCTTGCACCATTTTCAAGACAATCTTCAAACCAGTGAACGACTGGTAAAAAACAGCACCAATTAAGAGACTGGTGCAGGTGATGTGAGCAATTCTTGCCCACTCTTTGCCTTGCTGCATGAGTGGTGCGAACATCGCTGCCAGTGCCACCAAGCCAACCGAAATTAAACCAACGATCAAATGCGGACTGACAAACAGCTTTTGATAAAGCGTGTAGGTCGCTGCCATACCGCTGATGCCGCCCAATACCCAAATGGCTAGTAATACAGAACCCAGTTGGAAATGTTTTTGATTGAATTTTCCTTTGATTAGTTCCTTTCTGACTTCTGCATCGGCAGTTCGGGTGCGTCTTACAAGAGCGCCCAGGTACAAAGCGTAGAGCCCACCGAGAACAGTACCTAACATGAGTACAGGATGGGTAAAGGCAATGAATGATTTGAGCCAAACAGGAGTGTTACTAATCATCCATTACATCCTCAATTTTTTCCTGAACCATGTTCATGCTGTCGCTAATTTTCTTGCTAATGTCTTCTGGTGAGGGAATAAATGAGCCTTGCTCCTTTCTTTTTGCGTTGATCTTTTCACTCACACCTTCCGGCAAATAATTACCCTTCATTTTCATACCAGAGTTAACCTTGTCTGAGATCTCCTCTGAAGATGGCATAAATGATTCTTTCTTCTTCATGAAGAGTTGCCGCTTTTGATCGGGCGTAAGTGATGCGAAAGCATCGGCACTGGGGACTGACTTCAGCAGTTCCTTTATCTGGCTTTTTTGCTCAGGGTTGAGTGTTATTGATTTAAATGCTTTACGAAAACTAGCCCCTTCTGCGATCGCTGCTTTGAAGCGCTCTCGTTGTTCAGGAAACAAAATGCTTTCTAATTTGGGTAAAACCTCAGATTCTAGCTGCAACAGCCAGTCCTGGGTTTCTGATGCATCTGCCAGTTGTAGCGTTGGTAACGAAAACGCGGCGATCGCTTGAGCTTGTGCTGCACTGGTAATGACTAAATTTAGCACTACTATTACACAAGCAAAAACAGTTATCCATAAGCGTCTCATCAATCCTCTCTCCCATTTCTCAAACAGTAATTGGTCACGGAAACGTAGGGTTAACCTCCAGAAGAAACACGATGCAGAATGTATTTATGCCATTGACGAAGAACGGTAATGCTCAATGTAAGCCGCCACTGCAAGCAGAGAGATGATTACCACTGGAAAGATCAATGTCCACCAAGATTCAGACAATAAAATGCAATAGGCGGCAGCAAACCCTCCTAAAGCAAATCCTGCAATAACTGGAACAAATCTCCCCATGCGTTCCAGAGCTTCAGCAGCTTCCGTAGTCGCCTCCGGATCTTGCGATCGCCCAAGCTTAGCACTGATAAACTGCACCAAATCAATCGTTAACTGAGTTGTATTGCCTGTCATCACTGTGGTTGGAATGTAGCTTTTGAATACACCTTTGGCTTCTTTCATCAACGCATTTTGCACGGCCATTGCCACCACACCTGCCATCCCAATCGGCAAAATCAAATCTTCTTGCACATCCAGCAGTAGCGCAGGCGAGAGGCTAACTCCAATCACCAGAAAAACTAACAATGCGATCGCTTCAGCCGTCAACAAAACAGCAAAAACTGGTCCCTTACGACGGCGAACATACCGCGCCAGCATAGAAGTTAGGGCAACTGCCACAACAAACGTTGGCAGCATCAACAAGCGGGTGATTGTTGTGTGGGCATCTGAACTCACAAATGACGAGCCAGCCAAAGCAATGTTGCCAGTGACGTGAGCTGTGAAAATGCCAAATAGAATAATGAATGCAGATGTATCAACAAATCCAGCGACCCAACTGAGCAAAAAGCCCGCAGGTCCATCGCTGATTAAAAAACCGCTCAAACTAAACGGTTCACTCTGACGCGGTACTACAGTCATGAGTTTTTCCCCTTCTACAGAACTTTGCTACGAACTAGCTGCCGCTGTTGCTTCTGCTTTGGCTTTTTCTGCTTCTTTAGCCGCTTTCGCCTTCGCTTTTTCTGCTTCTTTGGCAGCTTTCGCCTTCGCTTTTTCTGCTTCTTTGGCTTTCTTCGCTTCTGCCTTCGCAGCCTTCTTTGCCGCTTTCTCTTCTGCTTCTGCGGCTTCTTCCGCGGCTTCTTGTTCTTCTTCTAATCTTTTAGCCTCTGCTTTAGCCGCTTTCTTTGCTGCTTTTTCTGCTTCTTTAGCTTTCTTAGCTGCTGCTTTCTCAGCTGCTGCTTCTGCTTCTTTTGCGGCTTCTGCGGCTTCTGCATCAACCTCTGGTGCTTTGACTGCGGCCAACAATTTTACGAAACCAGAGTGGCTTACTAGAACTTGAGGTAACGCATTGAAAGACTCAACATTTTTTGCGTTACTGATGCTGAGTTGAGCAGCTAGAGCAGAATTGGAACCATTCACCTGGGTTGCCAGCATTAGAACAACCTTAGTGGTGCAGAAAACTCCTGAAACCCATTAAACTCGTTATTCTCAATAAGAGTTTTTACTGAGAATAGCTAAAAGTTTAACGGAAATATTGGGTTCGAGATTATAGTACATTCGCTCAAAATTGGTTCAAAAAAGTTTTCTGCACCACTAAGTAGAACAACTGACAAAATCAGTGCACCAATCTGACGTATGCAACGCTTCAACATGGGTTTAAAGTTCTCCAAATGTTCAGTATCAACGGATGAGAAATGCTTCACGGTTTAGCTTTTTGTTATTTACCTCTTTGATTAGACGAAAACTGTGTTTAATATTGCGGATTCATCTTCATTTGATCACCCTCATTGACTCATTGACTCAGGGAATAAAAAGACTCACCACGCAAGAGGTCAAAGAGGATGAGTAGGAGGCTAACAACCACATTTCAGGATACCGTATACTGTATACCGTTTTTAGTGCAACAAGAAATGTGCTACCTGATACCCTTTTCATCCTTAAAATAGAGTCGCTGTGTTTTTGAAGTTAGGGAGTCAACCGTTTGTCTCAGATTCCGCGATCGCTCCAGCGGCAACAGCCCCTGAAAGAGCAGGCTTATCCAGTATTGAGGGTGGCGATTTTGTCAGGTGAGTTGACTCCAGGGCAACGATTAGTCGAATCACAAATTGCTAAAGATCTGCAAGTTAGCCGAACGCCTGTTCGAGAAGCCCTGCGGTTGTTACAACACGAAGAATTAGTCAGCGTCGATGCAGACAACGTGTTACAAGTTACGACGTTTTCTGAAAAGGATGCTGCCGAGTTTTACGATTGCCGCATCGCTTTAGAGCAATTGTCGGTGATGGGAGCTTGCCGGAATTTAACTGATTTGCAGCAACAAGAGTTACAGCGAATTATGCAGCAGGCTGAAAAATTATCAGTGGGCAAATCTTCGCAGTTACTAAACTTTCAACTTCTTGATTTGGATTATCGCTTTCACCGATTGATTGCTGAAGGGTCTCAAAACTTACAATTACGCTCAATCCTCGACCATTTGTTTGATAAAATGATGCTTCTGAGAATTCAAACCATTCAACAAAATAGAAGTGTTTTGAATATTTGTACGGAACATCAGCAGATTTACGACGCGATCGCTCAACGAGATTCTGAGGCGGCAATAGAATCAATTAAGAGTCATTTAATCGCATCGAAAGAACGAGTTGTTCGTGAGATGACGCAGAATCTCGCTAAAACAACTGACTCACCTGGCAGCTAAAACCGGGCAAGCCTGGGCTGGTTAATTCATCTTCAGCATACAGCGTTGCAATCAGCTTCAAAGCAGCATTTTCGCGGCGATAGATTGAAACGCTTTGTTCTTGGGTATTCACAATCCAGTATTCCAATACCCCTCGAACGGAATACAACTTCAGCTTGGCTTCCCGGTCGCGACGTTCATTCGTCTTCCCTGGCGATAGCACCTCAACCACCAGTTCTGGGGCAGCCGTGAGATGCCCGGCATCATCCAGCAACTGCTCCAATCGTTCATGACTGGCCCACACCACATCAGGAATGACGTTATCCGACTCTGAAAACACGATCCCAGGATTGACTGCCGCTCTTCCCAAATTGGTTTCATCAGACCAGAAATTTAGCCGTGTGATAATTTTGCCGCAAACTTCTTGATGTTTCCAATCGGGTGCTCTAGTCACAAATAATTCTCCATCAATAATCTCATAGCGATGGGAGCGATCGCCCTCAAAGATCACCAGATCAGCAGTGGTCCAACGGATTGGATTAGCGCTTGTGGACTGCATAGAAGCCTCGCCATTCGTTCTTCGATCATATAGCGATTTTAATGAAGTGAGGATGGAGCGCCAACGGGATGAGGCGATCGCAAACGCAAATCTGCAATGATGAACAAACCATCACTCCAACCAGGGTTTGTCCATGTCTTCCCAGTCAGTCTCACATCCCAAATCTCAAGTCCATCCCTTAGTGCGGTTGATGCGCTACAGCCGCGCTTATCGTAAAACCATGTGGGCAGCGATCGCTTGTTCCATCCTCAACAAAATTTTTGACCTGGCTCCCCCGGTGCTAATTGGGATGGCAGTGGATACGGTAGTAGAGCGGCAAAACTCGCTGCTGGCTGGCTTTGGAATCAAAGATATTACTGGACAACTGGCAATCATTTCGGTGCTGACGTTAGTGGTCTGGGGATTGGAATCCGTGTTTCAGTACGCTTATGATCGCCTCTGGCGCAACCTAGCGCAAACCATCCAGCATGAATTGCGAATTGACGCATACGGGCACTTACAAGAGTTGGAGATGTCCTTTTTTGAGGAGCGTAGTACGGGCAACCTGCTATCGATTTTGAACGATGACATTAACCAACTGGAACGGTTTCTCGATCACGGTGCCAATGAAGTGTTGCAGGTAACAACAACCGTGATTGTGATTGGGGCAGCGTTTTTCATCCTGGCTCCGGCGGTGGCGTGGATGGCGATGTTGCCAATGCCGTTCATCTTGTGGGGGTCATTTGCCTTTCAGTCAAAGTTGGCTCCCCGGTACGCAGATGTGCGGGAGCAAGCCAGTTTAGTGAATACACGATTGGCAAATAATCTAACCGGAATGGCAACGATCAAAAGCTTCACCGCCGAAGATTATGAAATCGATCGCGTCACCGTGGAGAGTGAACAATATCGCCGCAGTAACCGCCGAGCGATCGCGCTAAGTGCCGCATTTGTTCCCCTAATCCGCATGGTGATTTTGATTGGCTTCACCGCTACCCTATTTTTCGGTGGGATTCAAACCGCCAACGGACAACTTGCCGTGGGAACTTACAGTGTGTTGGTGTTCATTACGCAGCGCCTGTTGTGGCCCCTAACGAATTTGGGGCAAACCCTGGATCAGTATCAGCGGGCGATGGCTTCCACGAATCGGGTGATGAATCTGCTGGATACCCCGATCGTTATTCGCACAGGCACCATAGCATTACCAATTTCCACAGTGCGTGGTGATGTGCAGATTGAAACCATCACGTTCGCCTATACCCACCATCATCCCATTGTAGAAAATTTATCCTTGCACATTCCAGCCGGACAAACTATTGCGATCGTCGGCTCCACCGGATCAGGCAAAAGTACCCTGGTTAAGTTGCTGCTGCGCTTCTACGAAATTCAGCAAGGACGCATCACCGTGGATGGCAAAGATATTCGAGACTTAAATCTACGCGATCTACGTCGCTGCATCGGCTGGGTGAGTCAGGATGTGTTTTTGTTTCATGGATCGGTTGCTGAGAACATTGCCTACGGCAGTTTTAATGTATCAATGGATGAAATCATTCATGCAGCAAAGTTGGCAGAAGCTCACGAATTTATTACCCGCCTACCCAATGGGTATGACACAATTGTGGGTGAGCGAGGACAGAAACTTTCTGGTGGGCAGCGGCAACGACTGGCGATCGCTCGTGCCCTGCTCAAAGACCCGCCCATCTTGATTCTGGATGAAGCTACCTCGGCGGTAGACAACGAAACTGAAGCAGCGATTCAGCGGTCGCTGGAGTACATTACCCAAAACCGTACCACGATCGCGATCGCCCACCGCCTTTCCACCATTCGTCACGCGGATAGAATTTATGTTATGGAATACGGCAAACTGGTGGAACAAGGTAAACACGAAGCTTTACTGGCACAAAATGGCATCTATGCCAATCTCTGGCGGATTCAATCTGGACTACGGAGTGAAGAATTATGAAAACTCAATCTTCATCTTCTAATAACTCTAATCAAACTAAATCTGGCACTTTACCTTCAAACCTCATCATTAAGTCTGGAAAGTTCGTTTGGACGACGCTCTGGCACATGATGATGGCGAAATTAGCTCCCCGCGATCCATCCGGTGCCTATATCCGTCCAGCTAGTGCTTTTAGAAACACAATTAGCACTGAAACTGAGCATCCCTTTCCACCCGCTGCCGATCGCTACCGTCTCTACGTTGGGTTGGGCTGTCCCTGGGCACATCGAACATTGGTCGTGCGATCGCTCAAAGGACTGGAAGACGCGATTCCCATTACGATCGTGTCGCCCTCGCCTGAAGCGGGAGGTTGGGTATTTGATGTGCCAGAAAACGGGTGTCGCACTCTGGCAGAACTCTATCTGCAGGCAAAATCAGGTTACACTGGACGGTCTATGGTTCCAGTGCTGTGGGATATGCAAACCAACAAGATCGTTAACAATGAAAGCTCCGAAATCATTGTTATTTTGAATTCTCAATTCAATCAGTTCGCAAAGCATCCAGAACTTGATTTGTATCCAGAATCCTTGAAAGACGCGATCGAGCAATGGAATGAAAAGATTTACCCAACCGTGAATAATGGCGTATATCGCTGTGGATTCGCCCAAACTCAAGCCGCATACAACCTTGCCTGCAACCAACTTTTCGCAACGCTGGATGACATTGATCGCGCTTTGCAAACCAACCGCTACTTATGTGGAAATGACTTAACCTTAGCAGATGTGCGTCTCTTCACCACGCTGTTTCGCTTTGATGTGGTGTATTACGGCTTGTTTAAATGCAATCGCCGCCGCATTCAAGATTACTCGAACCTGAGCCGCTATTTGCGGGAGCTGTATCACCTTGCAGGCGTGGCGAGCACCTGTGATATTGAAGCTATCAAGCGGGACTACTATGGCAACCTGTTTCCTCTTAATCCAGGCGGTATCATTCCCACGGGACCTGACATGAGCTATCTCCATTAATCTTTTGTGGAATTGATGCCTCGACCCATCCTTGCTCAAGAGGGCAGAAGGGATGGATTTGGAAGTATTGATTTGGAAGTGCTGCTCACTCATCTCAACACAAACATTACGAGAGTCTGTCCAAGAGGTATTTGACCAGATTACCTGTGGGCAAGCAATTTCTATTGACCCATGGGAAACATCCGAGACATGAGCGCATCCCCGGCGCGATCGAGTAACAAACGACGCATCCAGAAGAAAATCTTTCCGCCCAACCTGACTTTGTAGCGAGTTTGAGGACGACGAACCAGAGATGCTTTGACAATTACCTGAGCAACCTCTTCTGGAGTTAAACTGCTCCAGGCATTTGCCGAATTTGGGCTTCAATGTTCTGCTTGAAGACTGCATAGGGGCTATCGTTTCCTGTTTGAGGCATCAACGCATAAAGCTTCTCAACAAAGGGTGTTTGGACTTCTGTAGGCTGAATCAAGACGACCTCTTACCGCCAACGCCAGCCCAATCCCAGTGCGATCGCTCCCATTGCAGCCATCAATCCACCTGCCAATCCATAGGTCACACCTAAACCAACAACACTACTCAAAGGTTGGCTGAGAATGGGTGAAACAAACTGACCGAGAAAAAATGCGGTTGTTAATCCACCCAGCACTCGTCCTCTGAGATTGACCGGAGTCACTGAGGTTAAGCAAACATTCATATTGGGCATCAGCAAACCGAGTCCTGTTCCAGCAATGGCTAATCCCACCAGAACCATTGCGTAGGTAGGCGAAACGCTGATGACGAGGTAGCCAATCGCCATTGCCAGAAAGGCGATCGCGTAAATGCCGATGAATGATAATTTCGCTTTGATTTGTTTGTAAGCGATGGCACTGGCTGCACTAAATAAGGTCGCAAGGGCGATCGCTAATCCGCTCTGCGATGCGGTAGCATTCACCAGTTGTTTCAGATGAAACGGCAACTGTACCGGAATCAGATAAAACACAATCTGCGATAGGAGAGCGGCTAAATATGTCAAGCCTGCAATGTGCCAGGGAAAGACTTCAGTAATACCTATTCCTGTACTCTGACCAGCTTCGGTGCGATTGGGTTCAGGTAAGACCAGCACCACGAGCGGCAAGATGAGTAATGCCAGGAGATAGATCAGAAATGGCATTCGCCAATTTATATCTGCCAGGAAACCACCCAGGGACAAGAACAAGACTCCACCTAAACCCATAAATCCTGCCTGAAAGCCGAGAAACTGGGCACGGGCTGCTCCGGTGTAATAATCGGCGATCAGGGCAGTTGCCGTAGTCATGATGCCTGCCACACTCAAACCTAGCAGCACTCGCCCGACCAGGATCATGCCAATATCGTTTAGTACCGCACCCGACGTGCCTGCAATGCCATACAACAATACGGCAAATGTCAACAATGGTTTCCGACCAAAGCGATCGATCATCGTACCCACAAAGGGCGCACCGATCGCAATAAACAGGGCGGGAATCGTCAGCACGAGGCGTACCCAAAAGTCGGCATTGGGGGTTGCGGCAAAGTAATCGCGCATCGCAGGCAGAGAAGGGGCGATCGTTGCGCCTGCCATGACCGTGAGGCTACTACTCAGGAGAAGCGTTGCTTTGACGAGAAAAGAGTTGGTTTTGAGGGGCATAGAGGTTAATTGGCTAAAATTCCTGCCATCCACTTTTCAACTGCTATGGGGTCTTGCAGTAACTGGGTTTGCATCTCCTGCGCTTGTTCGCCAGGATAAACATCCTCAACTTCATCGATAACCGCCTGAAGTGCCGCCCGCACCACCTCTTCAGGTGCAACTTTGGGCGGTGGAAACTCCTTGCTCATCCCGGTGTCCACCGTTCCAGGCATGACTCCAACGACCAACGTTTTTTGTGAGGCAAGCTCGGCTCGAATTCCCTGAGTTGCCAGTAGAGCCGCTGCCTTAGATGCACAGTAGGACGCATTCAAGGGAAAATTCACCTTTGCCAGGATGGTGAGCATATTGACGATCGCCCCTCCCCCATTCGCTTTAAGAACCGGAGCAAACGCCAAACACATCCGCAACGTACCGAGATAATTGACCTCAACCTCCGATCGCGCCTTGTCAAAATTGATATCTGCAATGAATCGCTGATTAAATCCCACTCCGGCATTGTTGATCAGGAGGTTCACATCTGAGTATGCCTCAACTGCTGCCTTGACCGACGCTTCATCAGTGATATCGAGGGGAATGGGAATGATGCGATCGGGATCGGTTGCCGCAATGTCCTTCAAGCTATCTGGATTGCGTGCCCCGGCATAAATGCGAGTGGCTCCAGATGCTTGTAAGCCTTGAATATAGTATTGCCCAATGCCACCGTTTGCACCGGTCACTAATGCGATCGCACCTTGAATTTGCATTGCGTCTTATCCTTATGGGCTTTGCCATTTGTCATTCGTCATTTGTAATGCACACAACCAACGACCCGTGACAAATGACTAACAACAAAGAACAGAGTATACTCCTACTAACTTTTTTGGAAGTACTTACTTTTTTGTAAGCTTCCTCAAGATATGGGAAAGTAGCGTAGATGACCAATGAACCCACTCAAGGTACTGTGTATGTGCAAACCACCTTAAGAGTGTTAGGTGGAAAATGGAAGATTTTGATTCTTTGGCATCTTAAAGATGAGAAAAAATGATTTAGTGAACTCAAACGATTGATGCCGGAGATTACAGAAAAGATGCTTGTTCAACAATTGAGGGAGCTAGAAAGAGATGGCATTGTCAATCGCAACGTCTATTCAGGAGTACCGCCTAAAGTAGAGTATTCATTTACAGAGTATGGGCTGACGCTCAAACCTGTCCTGCAAGTACTGTGCAATTGGGGGGAGAATCATTTGAAGTGTAGTCAGTAACGCAACTGAGATTTACTTGGAAAGATTCGGTTCTACGACATTCGGAAAACTCTCAAAGTTTCGGCGTACCCAATCCATGCCAACTTCGTTGTTGAGTTTAATTTTCTGCGGTGTGTTGGGATAAATTTTGCCCAAAATATCAGCATCTTGATCGATCACGACCTTGCCAAATTTGAGATAAGTTTTACCAAATACTTTGAAGGCAGGGTGTTTGGCTTGACCAAAAAGCAGGATATAAGTCCGAGTGCGGTTCTCGGCTTCGGGTACAAAGAAATGGCACTGTGCTGCCTTCCCTAATGACATCTCACCATGAAGGATGATTAGGGAAGGGAAGTGGTTTTCCAGATGCGCCTTAATTGTGGTGGGAAGTAGAAATAAATCGGGTTTTCTCAGCTTCTCTACTAATGTGTAAGGTGCAGTGGGCATGTCATAGAATGCATGGGAATTTAGCCCATTGTCAATAAACTGATGAAACTCGACATCAGTGATGCGAAATAGGTCTCGATGAGTGCCGTTCTGATGGTTATAGTCATGCATATTCAGCAGCATGGTTAGCAGATCGGTTTCCACACTGCGATCGCCCGTATGCCCCACAAACTCGTATTTCTCCGCAATTTCATTCATGACAGCAGGAATGGGAATTTTGGGTTCGTATCCACCATAAGACCAAATAAAGTCACCTTGAATGATCAGTTCCAGTGGGTTCAATAGGGACAATGTTTTCTTACCGGAACCGGGTAGAACCGTGCAACCTGCGGCATCAAACGGCAACGCATGAAATGGACAAACAACGGTACTGGTTCCATCGTTCTGCGCTTCACACCATCCTTCGGAGAGCATCGCCCCCATGTGAGGACAGGCATTAGGTAAGGCATGGATTTCTCCAGTTGCATCTTTCCACATCACATAATCAGTGCCATATAACGAAACCTTGCGGGGCTGATTGACCTTCAGCATTGACTTGTGCGCCAACAACCAGGGCGCACCGGGGAGCATCGTTCGCATTGCGTCCTCCACTGGTAGAATTGTGAGAAATCCGTCATGTTTTAGCGTGTGATTTCAAAATATGACAGAACATTCACGTTTGTCAAGTCCTCCATCCTCTGCTAATTTGCGTCGTCAGCCGAAACAGCAACGGGGCAAGGAAAAAGTTGAGAAGATCCTGGATGCGGCGGCTGCCGTGTTTGACGAGGTGGGCTACGAGGCGGCAACCACTCACATGATTGCGGCCAAAGCAGGAACGGCGATCGGCTCACTCTATCAGTTCTTCCCAGACAAAGCCGCCATTTTTAAGGCAATGGAAATCCGCCATTCAGAACGAGTCAAAGGGTTCTGGTCGCAAGTGGATATTCCAGCCCTGGTGCAACTTCCCCTGCGTCAGATGATTCATGTTCTAGTCGAGTCGGTTGCAGAACTGTTTGAGCAACCTGTTTCACGGGTTGTGTTTGTCCAGTTCTATTTAGCGCGTCAGATTTTTCAGTCGATCGATGAAAGCATGACTCAGGATGCGATCGCCTTCATGGCAAGTATTCTGAAGCACCGTAACCCTTCTCTACCAGAAGAACTACACGATCTACTGGCAGAAGTTTGTGTCCATAGTAGTAATGCCGTCATCCTGGCAGCACTCCGCAATCCCGATCCAGAGCATCGCCAACGCCTGACGCAGCAAATTGAGGATTTGATGGTGTCATATTTAGAACCGCATGTGGGCGATCAGCGGTCAGGCAATGTAATGAAAGTAATGATATGCCCCCATTGTCAATCCGACCAGCTATCGAAGAATGGCTATCGTCGGGGGAAGCAGTGCTATCTCTGTAAGAACTGTGGGAAACAGTTTGTTGTTCCATAAATTATGATTAAAGCAATCAATGGCGAGGGTTTTATGCAATCCACAACAACCAATCCCATCCGCTGGACGATCGCTGACCTGGTGATCTTTGAGGGAGATCGCGCCAATCGCTATGAAATTATTGATGGAGAGCTATTTGTGACCAGGGCACCTGATTGGAGACATCAAGCGGTTTGCATCAACATTGGCACAGTACTCAAACTTTGGTCTGACCAGACTGGTTTGGGTCAAGCTGCAATTAACCCTGGCATCATTTTCTCAGAATCAGATAATGTGATTCCTGATGTGGTCTGGGCAAGCTATGAACGGTTAGAACAGTTGTTGGATGAAGCAGGACACCTCACTGCTGCACCAGAGTTAGTGGTTGAAGTGTTATCACCGGGCAAAACAAATGAGCGACGCGACCGGGAAGCAAAACTAAAATTGTATTCTGTTCGAGGGGTACTGGAATACTGGATTGTGAATTTCCAGGAGCAAGTGGTTGAGGTTTATCGCCGTGAGAATGGGGCATTGAAGCTGGCAGCCACGTTGTATTGTCAGGATGAATTAACCAGCCCCATCCTTCCTGGTTTCAGCAGTTTGATTAGCAAGTTTTTCTAACTGAAATAATCTGGTGGCGATCGAAAACCACCAATCACAGCATCAAGTTGTTGAGCGATCGTTAATAACTCCATTTCCTTCCATCGCTTACCAATGATTTGCATTCCAATCGGTAATCCATTACTTGTTTGTCCAATCGGAATCACAACTGCTGGATGTCCACTTAAATTAAACGGCATTGTATAAGCTCCATTCGCAACTCCATGTGGATAGGAGCGACCATCTACTTCTATCGCATTCCAAGCAGGACGATGAGTAAAGGCAGGCGTAGCCGCAACGGGAGTGAGCCAAACGTCCCAGGATTCTAACGCCGTATCGAGTTGAGCAATAAAGCGATCGCGCTCGGTCAATGCCTCAAAATATCCCTTCAAACTTGGGTTCAACAGTTCAGGCAATACGCGGCTAAAATCGCCCAATGCTCGAAGTTCCTTTTCTCCTTGGGTCGCTGTGCGAACGATCAGCTTGAGGCTGCGCTGGAGATTGTAGCGATCGGCAGGTTGGGCATAGCGGTTGATATAGGCTGCCACTCTGGAATAGAGATTGAAGATAGCAGACAAGTCAAAGTTTTCAGGCACCCAGGGGTGAACTTGAACCCTAGACTGGCTCAGCGTTTCGATCACCTTTTGCATTGCAGTGCGGATATCAAAAGCAACAGGAACTTCTGCCCACTGCTCAGTCCAGGCCATTTTGAGATCCTGTAATGATTTACCAGAAGGGGTGTCTAGGGGTACGGGAGGAACATCAGTCCGACGAGGATCGGCTCCTGCAATCAAAGAGAAGCCAAGATGGAGATCGTCGAGCGATCGCGCAAAACACCCCACGGTTATCATTTGCCGAAGGCAGTAGGGCATTCCGGGAACTTCGGGAATCATGCCTGCTGTGGAAATGCGGCGATCGGTCGGTTTTAAGCCATAAATTCCACAAAAATAAGCAGGCTGACGCACGGAACCTGCAATATCATTTCCAATATCCAGTGGAGATAATCCTGCTGCTACTGCTGCTGCACTACCGCCTGAACTTCCTCCCGCTGTGTATTCGACATTCCAGGGATTATTGACTCGCGGAAACAACGAATTGGTGCTTTGGTAATCTCCTGCCAGTTCTGCCATGTTGGTTTTTCCCAGGACGATCGCGCCTGCGGCTTTGAGCCTAGCAACAGCGGTTGCATCCTGTTGAGGAAGGTAATCTTTGAGGGGAATATAGCCTGCGGTGGTGCGAAGTCCTGCCGTTTCAAAAATGTCTTTGATGGTTACAGGAACGCCATGCAACGCACCCCAATTCTCGCCTCTCGCCAGTGCTTCATCTGCTTGTTTGGCGCGAACACGAGCGTTTTCCTCATCCAGGGTGCAAATAGCGTTGAGTTTGGCGTTGTGTTGGGCAATTTGTTGCAGGTGAGCGTCTAAGAGTTCGATCGCAGAGAGTTGGCGATCACGAATCATCTGAGCCAGTTTAACCGCAGACTTGAACACCAGATCGCTCATAGCCTTTCCTCAAATTGGGTGTTAAGGTTAATCATATCCTAATTTAGTTAACACCATTAACTAAGCTTCCTTGCTCGTCCAGATTGCATCGCTATGGGTCGTCCGACGAAAGAGAATTCACTCACCAAACAGGATGTGATTGCAGCCGCGATCGCCTGTCTCGACCAGGAGGGAGAATCGGCACTAGGTGTGAATCGCGTAGCACGAGAGCTAAACATCAAACCTCCCGCTATCTACAAGCATCTAGACGGAAATGCAGGACTCCAACGGGCTGTGGCTCTGACTGTTTGGCGGCAGTATTTAACCAAGTGTCAGCAGCAAACCAACGGCATTACAGACTCACAAGAATTATTTCGGATGAGTGCGCGGGTGACTCGAACGTTTGCGCGATCGCATCCTGCACGCTACCGGGCCATGATGCATTATCAAATGCGACCAACTGACCCAGAAGAAGCGGAGGTGATGCAAGACGCACTACAATTCTTTCAAACTTCCTTGCATCTACAAGGCTTGAAGCACAATGCTCTCATTGATGTGATGCGAATGGTGAATGCCGCGATTTACGGCTTTATTATGCGAGAACAAGCTGAATTAATGACGATCGAGCGTTCCACAGATGAAAGTTATGAAGTGATGCTGGATGCGTTGTTGGTGGCGATCGCCCACATTAAACACAGGAGTTTGTAGTTATAGCAAAACAGTATCTCAATTAACGGAGAGTTAACGCCAACGTCTATTTGCCGTGAACTGGGATGATTTCTCAGTGCATTTGCTACAGCGCCTACATTGAGAAGCGATCGCTGAGGATGAAAGCGAGCAATCGAAAGCACTGCTAGATGAGTTAATGAGTTATCCGGGCATTGCAGAGGTTTGGCATCCTTCCACGCGAACAACTCAAAATGCCATGTTACTGACTATTCATCTTAAACGAGGAGATCTCGAATTAGAGTTTTTCTCAACGATCGCCACCCTTGGCACACCCTACGACATTACCCTGCAAGAACTAAGGATTGAGTGTTTGTTTCCAGCCAACGACCGTACAGAACATAGCTGGAAACAACTCCTAACATCTCAGAATCCTCAGAACCAAAGATAGCTGCCTTGCCTCGTTCAAGGCTAGAATGGGCGCAGTTGGAGTTGTAGGATGGACTATGCAATCTGAACATAACGAACCCAATCATCAAACCTGGCGGAGTAGGACAACTCAATTTCTATTAGGTTCACTCCTCGGCTCTTTCTTGATCCTGGTTCCTCTCTCCTATTTCATGTACTTCACCCCAGAAGCCGTTCATCTCGTTCATTACATGGGTTCGGCTACCTTTGTGCTGCTGTGTGGGACACTCTCCGCCGTGTTTGGCGATCGATTTCTGAAACTATTGTCTGCATTGTTTGAATCAATGCCTGGTAGTTGAAAAGATTGTAGTTTGCTCCAGCTACTCATCCGGGACTGGAGTATTTGTGTCAGCAGCAGTGGATTGATTAGGTAAGGTTTCTGACAGAGTGGAACAATCAATATTATTTTTCAAGTAGTCCATAGATTTTGATGGTTTGGTTCGCGTCATAGCTTACGACCCACTCCCGATCTGAACTGAGACAAATTGCCCGAATCGATGATGAGTTTTTTGGCAACGTGCGAATCTCTTGATTAACCTCTAGATCCCAAAGAACAATTTCATTTGTCTCATTGCAGTAAGCAAGCACTTTACCATCAGGAGTCATCGCTGTAGGAGCGTATCCTGGGAAAGAGTAAAGAATTTGATCTGTATTGAGATCCCAAACTTTGACTGACCTGTCTCGCATCCCACTGACGATACAGCGTTCATCTGAGGTATTGGCGATCGCATCTGCAAACCCTAAGTACGGGACAAAAGTTGTAGGGATTGCAAAAAGTCGGACTGATTAGAC
>JACYLN010000075.1 GCA_015272515.1 Leptolyngbyaceae cyanobacterium C42_A2020_001
ATCGCCAATATTTTGCGCTTGTGGGTTGGGCAGTCAGGAGTTAGGAGGCAGGAGGCAGGCTTCCCAGAGCGACATTCGGCGAGCGCTCAGTCGAGCCGTCAGCCGACGGGAGTCAGGCTTCGCCCTGAGGCTCAGCCCGAAGGGAGGCAGGAGGATAGTAAATTACCGATTTTAGATTCTCGATTAAAGCAGCCCGGCAATCCTCAATCACCAATCACCAATCACCCATCACCCATTACCCTTTCCTCATCTCCCCCACCCTCCACCCAAACCGAACAAGTCGCTGTTCTAGAAACTCAAATTGATGACCTCAACCCTCAAGCGATCGGGTTTGTGTTGGAGCGGTTGCTGGATGTGGGGGCGCTGGATGTGTTTACTCAGGCGATCGCAATGAAGAAGTCTCGTCCTGGCACGTTGTTGACGGTGATTTGCCACCCAGAAAATGCTGCCACCTGTGAGGCTGTGATTTTTCGGGAAACGACAACGCTAGGCATTCGCTCTACGCTGCAACAGCGGCAGGCATTGCCACGAGAAATTCAGTTTGTGCAGACGGACTATGGAACGGTGCGGGTGAAAGTGGCATGGGCAGAGGGACGCGATCGCCCTCCCACAAACGTTCAACCAGAATACGAGGATTGCGCCCAGCTTGCCCGTCAGCATCACCTTCCGTGGCGTAATATTCACCAAGCGGCACTGCAAAGCTGGTATCAAGGAATAGGGAAACGGGGAATGGGGAGTGAGGGATGATCACGCTTCCACTTCACCTAGTTCCTAGCTCCCATTAGCCATCGCAGTCGTTTTTGCTAAATTTGGCGGAATTCGCTGCCAGGTAATATTGCCGTCTGAATCGGTCGTAACGTTGACCTTCTCTGTTTGCGTCACTTGAATGACTGGAGCAGGTTTGGTTGGTTTTCCTTTGGAAGCGTTTTTCGGTTTCGCAGGTGCTTTGGTTGTTTTGTAGACAATGCGGCATTCAAACCCTTCTCCTGGCTTGACTGCTTTATAAATTCCGCCACAGGCAATGGAAGGTCGCACGCCAATTTCGGTTTCTAAAGCTGTCTGTATAGCAGATTCTAACTTAGGAATATGAACCAACCCTTTAGCATGGGGCACATCCCAGGTGACGTTGCCGTTGGTATCTTTTTGTTGAACAGTGATGGTGAAGGTGTAGCCATTATCCATTGCACCGACACACTCAAAAGATTTTCCAGCTTCCGGTTCAATGCCCCTGGGGCAGGTGACACTTTTAACGGAGGTGCCACCGTTGGTGGTGATATCTTGCTGGATGGATTCGGCAATTTTTTGATGGTTGAGTCCGCCACAGGCGGAAAGCCCCACTGCACAAACCGAGACGAACAAAAGTGGCTGAGATACCGAAACAACACGGCCCATAGAAATTTCAGTGAATGGCTAAAGTTTAGAATTTAGAATACTGAAAAATGGTAAAGCGCTGTTAAAGGAAATTGCAATTTTTCTACAGAACGGCTATGAATTGAGCTCTCGCCAGCGCTGCTGAATTTCTGGAATGGTGAATAGGGTTTGAAAGGGAATTCCGGCGGCTTGGTAGGTTTCGGCTCCGCCTTGCTGGCGATCGACGAGTGCCAAAATGCCATTAACTTGGTAGCCACATTCTCGCAGGCGATCTATGGCTTGCAGGGCAGACTTGCCAGTGGTCACGACATCTTCCAAAACGGTGACGGGTGTGCCTTCTGGCAAACTAGGTCCTTCGATGTAGGCACGGGTGCCGTGCCCTTTGGCTTCCTTGCGAACAATCAGGGCGGTGAGCGATCGCCCTTCATAGGCTGCCACTACGCTGGTTGCCGTCACCATTGGGTCGGCTCCTAGAGTTAACCCTGCAACAGCCAGCGTTTCGGGGGGCAAGCGGGAGAGCAGAAGTCGTCCAACGGCTAGCCCCCCTTCGGCATGAAGCGTTACTTGCTTGCCGTTAATGTAGTAGGAACTGGATTGTCCTGAGGTCAAAACAAAGTTGCCTTCCTGATAAGCAACCTGGCAAATGAGATCTAATAATTCCTGCCTGAGTGTGGGCAAATCAACCGTGGCGATCGCGAGAGCAGTTTTCATGAACAGTTCAAAACAATTGGGTGAGTGAGAAATCATCAAACGCTTAATCGATGAAAATTAAACGCTGCAAATTGGAAAGGTGTGGGTACAATTAACCAAGCTAAAGATTTATTTGGGAAGTATTTGATTTAGGGCAATTTGAATAGACCTCTTAATTGAATGCTGAAAAAGATTGAGCAGGAATTAGAACTTTGCCACCCTTAATCTTAAGCAAAAAATAGGCAGCCACGGGTTGAAATTTGAGGAGTCATTTCATGAAGCTTGAACGTTATTCCGTTGGTTTAAGTGGTCGTTGGGCGATCGCGATCGTAGCCGCAGCAACCTTCGTTCCTGTGTTTAGCACCGCAGCGATCGCCAACGACGTTGAAGACATTCCGTTTATTCAAGGAGTTCAGTTCGGCTCAATTCCTTATCAGGTTGAGCACGAATTCTTCTCAAATAACCGCGAGTACACCCGAAATCGAACATTTACAGGGCAACTCAAACGCATTTTTGGTCCCTTTCCTGAGAACTCCATGAGTCGAGATCTCGATAATGTGCATCAAATTTATCTGGAAACTCAGTATAAGCAGATGAATTCGGGACCAATTATCCGAACCGTTGACTTGCAAAGTCCTTTTCAAGCTTCCCTGCGAACCTTGCCTCCGCCAGTCGTTGCCGCACCAATTCCGCCCATTGGCGTAGAGCCTCCTATCATCACTCCCCCAATTGCTGCTCCAACAGCTCCTGTAAAACCAGGTCCGGTTCCAGCTTTGTGGTAAAAACCAGGGAATGGGGAGGGGGTTTAGGGAAGAAATTGAAGATTAAATTCTTCTCCCACACCCAATCCCCTGCTCACTTATTAATCCAGGGTGCAGGGGTCGAACCTGCCTGAGGCGAATTATGAGTTCGCTGCCTAAACCGCTCGGCCAACCCTGGCTAGCCCTCATTGTATCCTGATTTTTAAGTTTGGTTGCCTGAAAGGAGTTGACGTTTTGTCAGCTCTGTTTTTTGCATTTTTTAATAATCTTTCAGTTGAACTTTGCCAATCCACCTCTAGAATTGCATCACCTTCTATCCCGTTGGTCAGAAAGTTTAGAGCAGAGCGAATGGCTTAAAAAGCTTGTCTATGCAGACTTTCTGCCTTGCTTCTACCCCAACTGACCGCGTGACGGCTATAGAATTGGAACAGTCCTGGTCTGTTCTTTCAAGGTTCATTGTCTGAGCGATCGCCCACTGCTGAACTACCTATGAAACTAAACTCAACGATAGGACTTACGCTTGTTTTGCTGGCATCCATGCTGATTGCCGGAATTTTTAGCGCTGTTGCTGGGATGAGTTTGGGTCGTGAAGCACTCAAAGGGATTACTCAACCCGATACCCGCCCTACAAACAATCTGGCAAATCGTAAAGGGGATGCCCCTCGCAAAAACGAATTAACTGTTTTACAAGAAGACCAAATTATTACAAAAGTCAAGGCTCGCATGGGCGGTAAAATAACGGAACCTGCTCCAAAGGCTTTTGCTGCAAAAAGTGCGGAACCTCAAAGCAAGTTGCCCATCTCAGTTAAGAATGAAGGGGTATTTTTAGAGGTGAAGTCGGTGCAGTCGCAAGGTGACTCGCTTGTTTTACAGATGAGTCTAAAGAACGAAACGGCTGAACCTATTAAGTTTCTCTATTCGTTCCTAGAAATTAAGGATGATCAGGGACGGATATTAAGTGCCAGTACCGAAGGTTTACCCTCTGAATTGCCGCCTGATAACGAGCTGTATTCTGGAACTGTTCGCATTCCCATTACCTCGATTGATAAAGCTCAAAATCTCTCGCTTGCCTTATCAGACTATCCCGATCAGCAAGTTCAGCTTAAATTGCCTAATATTCCAGTCAGTCGGTAGAGGGTGGATTAAAGGTGCTCAGTTGAGCACAGGATGATGTGTGATTCCATGATGACCTCTCCGTTGATTCTCCTTAGTTTTCATTGGGAGTTTGTTGCTCAAGTCTCACAAGCAGTTGAGCCATCAAGTGGTGGGTTCAAACTGCTGGCAGTGTTTCTGCTGATTGCGATCAATGCGTTTTTTGTGGCGGCTGAGTTTTCGATTGTCTCGGTGAGGCGATCGCGGATCAATCAACTCGTCAGTGCGGGAGACATTCAAGCACGAACAGTACAGAATCTTCAGAGCAGTCTAGATCGGCTGTTGTCTACTACTCAGCTTGGCATTACCTTATCCAGTTTGGCATTGGGATGGATTGGCGAAAGTGCGGTGGTGAGCTTAGTTGCTCAATGGCTGAACTATTTGCCCATCGCCACTGGTATGACTCAAGGATTGGCTCACTCCCTGGCAATTCCCGTTACTTTCATTGGCATTGCTTACTTGCAAATTGTATTGGGCGAGTTATGCCCTAAGTCTGTTGCCTTGCTTTACCCAGAAGAATTGGCACGGGTGCTGGGTGCTCCTAGTCTAGCGATCGCCCGCATCTTCAACCCCTTCATCTGGATTTTGAACCAATCTACACGGCTGTTGCTGCGACTGGGAGGAATTCAGTACACAGGGCAAGGGTGGTATAACCAGGTTACCCCTGAGGAGTTGCAGTTGATTATTACCACCTCTAGCGAGTCAACTGGGCTAGAAGCAGAGGAGCGAGAACTGCTGCGAAATGTGTTTGAATTTGGCGAAGTGACAACGGGTGAGGTGATGGTGCCCCGGACCAGTATTGCCGCAATTTCCAGTGATGCTACGCTCAAAATGGTGCTGGAAGAAGTGGCAGAATCCGGGCATTCTCGGTATCCCGTGATTGGTGAATCGCTCGATGACATTCGCGGCATTATTCACTTTAAAGAACTGGCAGACCCGATCGCCAACGACACCCTGCTGCATCAAACCATTGAGCAATGGATTCGTCCCACCCGATTTGTGCAGGAATATATGCCACTGAACGAGTTGCTGGTATTGATGCAGCGATCGCGCCAGCCAATGGTGATGGTGGTGGATGAATTTGGTGGGACTGCCGGACTTGTCACCATTGAGGATGTGGTAGCCGAAATTTTGGGTGACACGATTGAACCAGACAGTACCGAAGAACAACCCATTCAGATTCTCGACCCACAGACATTCCTGGTTCAGGCACAAATCAATCTTGAAGAACTCAACGAAACGCTGAATCTAGAGTTGCCCCTAACGGATGCCTATCAGACCTTAGGCGGGTTCATTCTGTTTCAGCTACAGCGCATTCCTGAACCCGGTGAAACCTTGCAGTACAGCGGTTATGAGTTCACGGTGACCTCTACCGATGGTCCTCGCCTCAACCAAATTCGGATCTATCGCCTGGAAACCCCAGCCAGTGAAATTTCTGATGATTCAGAACTGCGAGATTTGGTGGAACCGTCTACTGGAGACCCAGTCCCACCGTCAGTATCTGAAGATGATGCGATGTTTGAGTAACGTGTCAATGTTCCAAGTGAATCCAGTTTAACTGGAAGATCCTTTGGTTAAGGCGTAGTTGTCGTGTCCTCGCCCTAAGGAAAAACTCAGAGAGTGAGCAAAACTTTTCCCAGAGAAGCCAACAAAAATTAGCAGCGCCAGCATGGAAAGCATTGCCGTAAGGCTGAATAATCCCTGATAACCAAGATGGAATGCCAGGTAGCCGAATAGTGGGCCTGCTAACGCCATACCCAAATCAAACCCCGCTAGCACTAGCCCGAAGATGCGTCCCCGCTCTTGCGGTGAGGAGCGATCGGCGGCTAATGCAATCATCATTGGCAGCAAAATTCCACCACCAGCTCCTTCTAAAAAGCCAGCTAGCAAGAAAATGGGTGCGCTGTGGGCGATCGCCAGCAGGGCGAGGGCAGTGGTGTAAAGCACTAAACTGCCTGTGATGAAGCGTCCCCGTCCAAACTGATCTGATGCCCGCCCCACCAAAATCCGAACGGCAAAGCTGGCGATCGCAGCAGCGGTATAGAACAAACCTGGATTCAGGTTGATGCCCGATTCTTTGATAAATAGCGGCACAAAAATTGCCAGCGTTCCAAACGCCACCCCGATCAGTGCCAGCACCAATGCCGGAATTCGCAAACGTGGGCTAGCCAGCAGTCTCCAAAACGGTTCAGCTCGGCTCCGTTCTTCCTGGGTTAACTGGGTGGCAACAGGGGGCTTGTGCAACTGATGGATAACTAGAATTCCAGCGATACCCAATCCAGCTGATACTAAAAACAGCGGCGTGTATCCTGCCCATTCTTGCAAAAACCCTCCCAATGCTGGACCCAGGGCCACCCCAACCGGATTTACTAAAGTCATGTAACCAATGATTTCGCCACGAGACTGCGGCGGAGCCAAATCTGCCACCAACGCGCTAAACCCGGTTGCAAACGCTGCAATACTCAACCCATGAAACGCCCGAACCGCAATCAGCAGCGGGATGGATTGGGTCATTAAGTAGCCTAGAGGGGCGATCGCTACAGCAGCCAAGCCAATGTAGAGCACCAGTTTGCGATCACGCTGATCTGCCAGCCGGCCTAACCAGGGGCGAAACACCAACAGCCCAATCGCAAATGCCCCCATCACCACTCCCACCTCAAAGTCACTGGCACCCGTGTCTTTGATGTAAAGCGAGAGTGTTGGCAACATGGATGCCAAACTCGACCAAAATAGTAACCCTGCAACAAACAGAAACAATAAATTCCGCCGTTGCTCTGGCTGGAGGGTTTGAAAAACTTTCAACACTCGTTTCCTCAGTAAGCAACTCCTTTCATCATGAAGATGTTTAAACCATTTTGCTATCCTCCCATTGGGCGGATGTTCTAACTTGGGGATCAGGAGCGATCGCGCTACACTGCCAAAGCACACTCACAGACAGAGGCAGCAATGCATCGGTTAGCGGCAACTCCCGGCGGTTGGAATCCCGATGAAGAGGGAGTCATCTTGATTCAGCAAACGCCAGCTCCCATCGTGGTTTTAACCGCTGCTGATACGGATGTTCAAACGCTAGCAAGCGCTGTAGAACGGCTTCCCCAAGACTTCCCCCCCATTCGAGTTACCAACCTGCTTAACCTCCAGCAGTACCTCACCATCGACACCTACATAGATGAGGTGCTCTGCCATGCCCAGGTCATTATTGTGCGAGTACTGGGCGGGCGGGCCTACTGGTCCTACGGTTTAGAGCGGCTGAAAGAACTGGCGGATACTGCACAAGTGGCTCTATTCGTCCTTCCCGGGGACGATCGCCCCGATCTAGATCTGATCAGCCATTCCACCGTTCCCCTTGCCCATGCCAACCAACTCTGGCACTACTTCACCGAAGGCGGTGTTGACAACGTGACCCATGCCCTCCAATTTGTTGCCAGTCGCTATTTGGGTAAACTAGAGAACCCGCCGCCACCGCAACCCGTTCCACAGGTGGGACGGTATGGACAGTCAGAAAGCGGAGGGGCGTTTCGCGAAACGCCTGTACAGGAATCAGCAGAGAAACAGAGCCGCGTAGGGGTTTTGTTTTACCGTGCCCATTATTTAGCGGGTAATACGGCTCCCATCGATGCCCTCTGTCAGGCATTGTGCGATCGCCAGCTAGAACCTGTTCCCATTTTTGTCTCCTCTCTCCGCGATCCGGATGTGCAGGCTGAGGTGTTGCAGTGGTTTCAGCCCAAAGACGAACTCAGCGTTGATCTGGTGGTGAACACTACCAGTTTTGCGATCGCGGATTTGCAGGAGACTAGAAGTCAGGAGTCAGGAGTCAGGAGCCAGAAGGATAGTAGATTACCGATTTTAGATTCTGGATTGAAGCAAGGGAGTCAGGAGTCAGAAGATGAAGGAGAGGAGGAAGAAATTCAAAATTCAAAATTTAAAGTTCTCCAACTCCTCAATCTGCAATCACCAATCACCAATCACCAATCACCCATTCCCCTTTCCCCATCTGCCCCCCCTTCCTCCCCCTCCCTTCCTCCCCCTCCCCCCCCTTCCCTCTGGTCACAACTCAACGTTCCCGTGCTCCAGGTGATTCTCAGCAGCGGCACGGTTGAACAATGGCAAACTCAGCTACGCGGATTGTCACCACGGGATATGGCGATGAATGTAGCGTTACCGGAAGTGGATGGGCGGATTATTACCCGCGCTGTGTCGTTCAAAGCGGTGCAAACTCGGAATGCCCGGTTAGAAACCGATGTGGTGACCTATCAACCTGTGGGCGATCGCATTGAATTTGTGGCGGAACTGGCAGCAAACTGGATACACCTGCGGCGAACACCTGTGGAACAGCGCAAAGTTGCGCTTATTCTGGCGAACTACCCCACCCGCGACGGTCGCCTTGCCAACGGTGTAGGACTGGATACGCCTGCCAGTGTGGTTGAAATTTTGCAAGCATTGCAGCAAGCCGGGTATCAGGTGAGTGATCTGCCCCAAACTAGCGATGAACTGATACGGCGATTAACGTCCACGGTTACTAATGATCCTGAAGGTCGGGCGCTCCGGCCCATTTCTCAAAGTCTTGCTCAGGAGGAATACGCTCAGTATTTTGCCACGCTGCCAGAAGCCGTGCGGCAAGGAATTTGCGATCGCTGGGGCGATATCAAGTACCGCCAAAACTTCTCCCCATTCCCCATTCCCGGCATTCAACTTGGTAACATCTTCGTCGGCATTCAGCCCGCTCGCGGCTACGACCAAGACCCTTCCCTCAACTACCACGCGCCCGATCTGGAACCCACGCATGAGTACCTGGCTTTTTACCACTGGCTGCGATCGCAGTTTGGCGCACAAGCGATCGTGCATGTCGGCAAGCACGGCAACCTGGAATGGCTCCCCGGCAAGGGAATTGCTCTTTCCAACTCCTGCTACCCCGAAGTGGCGCTGGGTGCGTTGCCCCACCTCTACCCGTTCATCGTCAATGATCCGGGAGAAGGCTCCCAGGCAAAGCGGCGATCGCACGCGGTAATTTTGGATCATCTGACTCCCCCCATGACCCGCGCCGAACTCTATGGGTCTTTACTCCAACTAGAAGCTTTAATTGACGAGTATTACGAAGCTCAAAGCCTTGATCCTGCTCGGCTGGATAGAATTCGCGATCGCATTCTTCAATTGCTTGAGCAAGAAAATTTGGTGTGGGAGCTGGAAGCCAGGAGACAGAAGTCAGGAGACAAAAGTCAGGAGACAGAAGTCAGGAAGGAGTCCCAATCAGGTGAATCTTTTGACTCCTGGGGAGAGATTTTGGCGCGGATGGATGGGTACCTGTGTGAGTTGAAAGAAGCACAGATTCGCGATGGATTGCACATTTTTGGCAAGTGTCCCGAAGGAACACAATTGCGAGATCTAATCGTCGCGATCGCCCGCTCCCCAACACCTGGACGGATTGGCTTAACTCGTGCGATCGCCCAGACCTGGAACCTCGACTTCGACCCCCTCGCCGCCGACCCCACCACTCCCCTCCCCCAGCTTCCTCCCCTCCCTCACCTGCACCATCCCACCCCACCTCGCACCATTGGCGATTGCCTCGAACTCCTCGAACACCACGCCGCGCACCTCGTCGAACAGCTTCTCTCTACCTCTGTATCCCCATCCCCTATTCCCTATTCCCCCTCCTCTCCCCCTCTTGCTCACGAACTCACCTGGATCGCCACCCACCTGCTGCCCGCCCTCCAGCACACCCACCAGGAACTGACAAACCTTCTGCGCGGACTCAATGGGGAATATGTTCCCAGTGGGGCTTCTGGTGCCCCAACTCGTGGCCGTCCAGACGTGTTGCCAACCGGTCGCAACTTTTACTCGGTAGATATTCGCGGCATCCCCACTGAAACCGCCTGGGATACGGGACGCAAAGCCGCAGAAGCCCTGATCGAACGCTATGTTCAGGACAACGGAGAATATCCCAAAACGCTGGGATTATCAATTTGGGGCACTTCCACGATGCGGACGGGTGGCGATGACATTGCTGAAGCCCTTGCCCTGTTGGGAGTTCAGCCTATATGGGATGGCATGGCGCGGCGGGTAATTGACTTTGAAATTGTGCCGCTGTCGGTGTTGGGTCGTCCCAGAGTGGATGTGACGTTGCGAATTTCGGGCTTCTTTCGAGATGCGTTCGCCAATTTGATTGACTTATTTGATCAGGCAGTGGCAGCCGTTGCCCAGTTAGATGAGCCAGCCACACAGAATCCTCTCGCGGCTCAGGTGCAGCAAGACTGTGCCAATTGGCAGGCGCAAGGACTGAGTTTTGAGCAAGCACAGACGCGATCGCGCTATCGCGTTTTTGGCTCTAAACCGGGTGCCTACGGTGCCGGACTTCAAGGTTTGCTTGAGGCGCAAAATTGGACAGACGACGCTGATCTGGCTCGTGCTTACATCAACTGGAGCAGCTACGCCTACACCAAACAGGGAATGGGACACTCCGCCCCGGAAGCGTTTGAGCAGCGCTTAAAGCAGATGCAGGTGGTGTTACACAACCAGGACAACCGCGAACACGATTTGCTCGACTCGGATGATTACTACCAATTTCAGGGAGGGCTGGCGGTAGCGGTGCGATCGCTCCAGGGCAAAAATCCCCAGACCTACTTTGGCGATCATTCCCGTCCCGAAAATCCTAAAGTGCGTCGCTTACAGGAAGAAATTGCCCGTGTTTACCGCTCTCGTGTGATCAACCCCAAATGGATTGCAGGAGTGATGCGCCACGGCTACAAAGGGGCGTTTGAGATGGCGGCAACGGTCGATTATCTGTTTGCTTACGATGCTACAGCGGGTTGCGTCGAAGATTTTATGTATCAGGGCGTTGCGGATGCTTACGTGTTCGATCCTGCGGTGCAAGCCTTCATTCAGCAGAAAAACCCCTGGGCACTGCGCGACATGGCAGAACGACTCCTGGAAGCTCATCAACGCGGACTCTGGCAAACCGCGAGTTGCTCAACATTGGATCACTTACGCGCGATCGCGAATCAGGCAGAAGGGGCGATCGAAACCCAGACCTGATCAACCCCCTATCCCCCAAACCCTAAACCCCCGTCCCCATCACTCTTTCGCTCCTGCAACTGCTCCTTCACCCAGGCACGAAATTTCTTTTTAGCTGGCGTTTCACCTAATTGAGCGCAGTCTCGCAAAAATTGGTAAAGCGTTTCCTTGCTGACCCAGGGGAAGGTGGGACTAGTGTCAACAGCCTGATATGTGCCGTTTTCTAGAACCAAAATTTCTAGCTGCTGTCCGTTGTATCGCCAAAATTCTGACGCACCAATTTCGGCGTAGAGCCTATTTTTGTTGATATCAGTGTGAGTAATGTCTACTTCCACGATTAAATCAGGGGGTGGATCAGTTGATCAGATCAACCGTTTTTCCTCTAACTAGCGGTTCATTCAGGATGTAGTAGCACTGATCCGGTTCAGCCCCAACTTTTAATTCTGGTTGGTTGAGAGTCGTGGATTGCAAGCTTTTGATGGGCTGATCCCCTTCTTCCGTCAAAATCTTGACGTAATCATCAATGATGCTGCTAGCGTTCTCGTGTTGTTCAAGCGGAGTCATGATTTCTAACATGCCGTGGTAATAAAACAACCGAGCAGCGCGATTGTTTCCCAGCGCTTGCAAGATCATTGCGTAGGAGTCCCAACTGAGGTTGTGGAGAGTCACACGCTTTTCGGCAAGCGACATCGAAATGGATGGAAAGCTCCCAGCACTGACCATACTCACGCTCCTGGCAGACTGTTTTTATCATAGGAGCGATAGGACTGTACCTACAAAAAAGCGGCAGATGAACCATCTACCGCTGTTGTCAATCAAGAGTTGTTTGAGTTCACTTAGGCGATCGAGAAAACCTTTGCTACCTCTTGCTTCAGAAGCTCGGCTTTGTCAGTTTGTTCCCAGGGCAGATCCAGATCGATCCGTCCCATATGCCCATAAGCAGCCACATCTTGATAGAAGCGTCCACCTCGCTCGGCGGGCAGGTTCCGCAAGTTAAATGCCTGAATGATGCCAGCGGGACGCAATTCAAAATGTTGAGTTACTAGCTCCAGCAAGCGCTCATCTTCGATCTTGCCCGTACCAAAGGTTTCGACCATGATGCTGACAGGACGAGCAACCCCGATCGCGTAACTGAGTTGCACTTCGCATTTATCGGCCAACCCTGCTGCCACAATATTTTTCGCCACATAGCGGCAGGCATAGGCAGCACTGCGGTCTACTTTGGTGGGGTCTTTACCAGAGAATGCGCCGCCGCCATGCCGGGAGTACCCCCCGTAGGTATCCACGATGATTTTGCGACCTGTTAAGCCCGCATCGCCTTGTGGACCGCCGATCACGAATTTGCCAGTGGGGTTCACCAGGTAACGGGTATTGTTGTCGGGCTGCACTTCCAGATCGGAGAAGACGGGCAGCACCACCAACGACCACAAATCTTCCTTAATTTTTGCCTGTACGGCTGCTTCATCGGTAATGCTGCCGATCGCCGGGGCGTGTTGCGTGGAAACCAGAATCGTGTCAATACCAACGGGGCGATCGTCTTCGTACAAAACTGAGACTTGCGTCTTACCATCGGGGCGGAGGTAGGGGAGTTGTCCGGTTTTGCGAACGGCTGCCAGCTTGCGCGAAATTCGGTGTGCCAGACAGATTGGCAACGGCATCAGTTCTGGTGTTTCGTTGCAGGCAAAGCCAAACATAATTCCCTGGTCACCCGCACCAACCTTGTCTAGCTCATCGCTAGAGAGTTGGCGAGCTTCTTGGGCAGTGTTGACCCCTTGAGCAATATCTGGTGACTGGGCATCTAGTGCAATCAGCACTGAACAACTGTTTGCCGAAAATCCACTATCTACCCCGGTATAGCCAATTTCAGTAATCTTTTGCCGAGCGAGGTCGATGTAGTTAACCTGGGCTTTGGAGGTGATTTCGCCTGTGATTAGAACCAATCCAGTATTGACAACAACTTCTGCTGCAACACGGCTTGTTGGGTCTTGGGTTAACAGCGCATCCAGAATCGTGTCTGAGATTTGGTCACAGATCTTGTCTGGATGCCCCTCAGTAACGGATTCAGAAGTAAAAAGATAACGACGAGACAAGGGCAAACTCCTATCTTTTAGCTAAGGTTAGGGAACTACAGCGCACGGCAATGCTTTTTACTCAGTTAACTGAATTGAAGATGAGAAGATGAAATGGAAAGACTTCAGCGGATCATATCACTAGTAGGTAACCCCGATAAAGCGTGGGTAAATGTGTAGTTAACGCTATGCATTCACAATGCCCATGTCTGCAAAGGTTTGAACAAAACTGTCAGCCTTTTTGAGATAGGTCACATCATTGCGTCCCCAACTGACCCCCAAACAGCCAGCGGCACCTGCGCTTCTTGCCATCTCAAAATCAGCAGTGGAGTCTCCAATCACCAGGGTTGCGGCGGGAGAGACATTCATCTTCTCACACAACTTGAGCATGAGTCGTGGGTCCGGCTTGCTGAAGCCAAAGGTGGAACCGATCGCCGCTTGAATGAGGGAATTCAAATCATAGCGATCAATAAAATCCAGAATATTGGGGGTTGTGTCTGATGAGGCGATCGCCATCTTGACTCCCTTACCTGCAAGAGTTTGCAAGAATGGCAACACCCCCTCAAACAACGGCGTGTGGTCTGCCTTACGTTTGAACACCTGATCTGCTTCGGCAAATGCTGATCGCGCAGTTTCCAGCGATTCCATCCAATCCCGTCCAGTTTCTGCGATGTAGGCAGCGGCAGCAATTTCATTTTCGGTACGGGTACCAACTGCCAGTAACCCTGCCGGATTCAAGCGATCGCTTTCCCAACCAAACGCCAGCAGCAATGGCTCTTGTACTCCCGGAATGCGGGCATCCACCAGGCGTGCCCGTCTTTGCCCCAGGCTCCGTAAAAAATCCTGCGAGTCTGCCAGGGTGCCATCTTTGTCAAAAATGATGGCTTGGATATTGTCAAATTGAACCGCTCCAGCCTGAATTGTAACCAACTGGCAACTCCCAAAGTGTGATGCACTCATCAAGCTTAAACCGAAAATTGCTCCTGACTGCCTGGTTGTGCTTTCATCACGAACAGAAGCATTGATGGCTGTGAATGACTGAATGTAAGGTTGGAGCAATGCCACAACTAACTCTGGTAATTGGTAACAAAAACTATTCTTCCTGGTCACTGCGTCCCTGGCTGGCAATGAGGGAAGCAGAGTTGGAGTTTGAAGAAATCCAAATTCCGCTCTACACACCCGAAGCCCCCGCCCAAATTCGGCAATATTCTCCTTCTGGGAAAGTGCCCGCTTTGCAGCATGGAGACATTGTGGTGTGGGATTCGCTTGCCATTTTGGAGTATTTGGTGGAGCAGTTTCCGGCGGTTTACTGGTTGCCAGAAGATTCCAAGTCGCGCGCGATCGCCCGTTCAATTTGTGCCGAGATGCACTCTGGTTTTACCGAACTGCGGCAACGGATGCCCATGAATATTCGTGCCCGCTATCCGGGGGAGGGTATGACTCCCGCAGTGCAGGCTGACATTGCCCGGATTACAGCCATCTGGCAGGAGTGCCGCCAGGCTTACCAAACGGAGGGAGATTTTTTGTTTGGCGAGTTCACCCTGGCTGATGCGATGTATGCTCCGGTTGTGACCCGATTCATCACCTATGACGTGGCTCTTGAACCCATTTGCCAGGATTACTGTGAGGCGATCGTCGCAGTCCCCGCCATGCAAGAGTGGATTGCCGCCGCCCATGCCGAACCTGAAACCATTGCGATGTATGACTTGGAGGAATACTCACAGTCATGACCAAACCGCTTCCTGAAATGATTGGGTTGCTTCCCTGTGGGGGACAGGCGACCCGAATTGCGCCATTGCCTCTCAGCAAGGAGCTTTATCCAATTGGATTTCGACCGGGGCAGGATGGCAAGCCGCGTCCAAAGGTGGTGTGTCATTACCTGTTGGAAACGATGCGGCAGGGAGGCATCCGTAAAGCTTTTTTTATCTTGCGTCCGGGTAAGTGGGATATTCCTGCCTATTTTCGGGATGGAGAGATGCTCGATATGGATTTGGGCTATCTGATTATGCGATCGCCCCATGGAGTTCCCTACACTCTCGATCAAGCCTACCCATTTGTGCAAAATGCATTGGTGGCATTGGGCTTTCCCGATATTCTGCTGCACCCACCGGAAATGTATGCGCGCCTGGTGGAACGCTGGCAACAAAGGCAGCCCGATGTGGTGTTGGGCTTGTTCCCCTGCGATCGCCCACAAAAAGCTGGCATGGTAGATTTTGACCCAGATGGCACAGTCAATTTAATCATTGAAAAACCACCCCAAACAACGCTCACCTTTATGTGGGGTGTGGCGCTGTGGGCACCTAGTTTTACTAAATTTCTGCACACTTATGTGGCAACTATTGAGCAAGCATTGAGTCAAACGACTGCCAGCGAAACCCTCACCCGTAAAGAAATCCCGATTGGAGACGTAATTCAAGCCGCGATCGCCGCCGGAATGCGAGTTGAAGCCGTTCCCTTTGAACAGGGCAGCTATTTGGACATTGGCACACCCGATGATCTAGTGCGGGCAGTTCAACAGTACAGCGGGGAGGGAGGTGGGAGAGGTGGGGGAGAGGAGGGAGGGAGGGGATAGGGTATCGGGAAAGGATTTTAGATTGTGGATTGTGGATTTGAGATTGCAGACGTTCGTGAGCCGTTCGGTCGAGTCTTACAGTCAAGACCTCAGTCGAATGATTTTGGATGAAGCAGCCACAAACACTCCAATCTCTAATCTTCCCCACCCACTCACCCAATGCCTACTTCTCCAACCTCACCACATACCACTGCATATACTGCCCTGGAGCGACATCAAAATCGCAATAGGCTTCTAAGAGGTGCTTTGCCTGTTCTTGAATAGTGGCAAATTGCTGCAATTCTCTGGGCAAATCTTCTTGCCGATTTGCTAAAACGGTTTCCAGTCGCGCCTGTAGTTCTGCTGCGCTTAAAAATTGCTCTGGCTGATTTGGCTCTAGCAAAACAAAGGTGTCGCTCTCATACAATCTAGGGTCTACCATACGGGTTTTTGCGTCGCTCTCTTTATCTTCTATTGTGTCAGGTTATGGGAGATAGGGGAGAGAGGGAGGATGGAGGGCAGATGACAAAGAAGGAGGCACTTTCGCTGCGGAGAAAACTACAATTTGGGAATCTTCAAAGTATGAAGGGGTTTCTTCCGGATGAAGCAGTTTCAGGTGTGAAAAGCGATCGCATTTCTATCTTTGAATCCCCGTCTTCCGAATTAAATTTGTGGTTTGACAGAGTGATTCCACAGGGTTACCGCAGTTCCTCCGCGATCGTTTAATCCCTCACCACTTACCTTCATCAGCTATGTCTTCAACTCGGTAAAAAGTTTATGTAGCAGGGAATTGAACGTTCGATCCCCGGCTTTTAGGGAGTGCAGTGCTGCGCCATCCACGCAGTCTATCAAGATATTTTCGGTCTGTTTTTAAAAAGCAGGCTACAGTATAGCTATGTGCAGTTATCATAGTTACGTTGAGTTATTTTAAAGTCTAGAAAGCTGAAATAAGTGCTCGAATTAGTCCCTATTTCTAGCGGAATTCTTAGGAACATTTTGAGCAGTTCTGGCGACAGAAGATATGAACGCACACAGCAACCACAGAATTAGTGAGGCACGTGAAATGACATCCTCTTTGAAAGTTTCTAGAGCGATCGCAGCCGCTTCAGTTTTGGCTGCTTCGTCCATTCTTTTGTCCGGCGGTATCGCCTCTGCTCAGTCTGTTAATTCCACAACCAATGCCGATGTCATTGTGTTTACTGGGAACCCCAAAAATGGCTTTGACGGTGCCTACATCGGTGCAGGTCCCTCTGGTAGCGTCACAAACGGCGGACAGGCAAATACCTCTGCGTTGTTTGGTGGCAATATTCAGGGGCGGATTAACATTCCCAATACGCCTGTATCTGCACGCGGTAGTGTCTTGTTTGGACCCAATAATGCGGCGATCGTCCCCATGCTCACCTACGATGTGCCCGTAGCCAAAAATACCAACGTCTATGTTGGCGGCGGCTACTCCTTTGTAGAAGACAAAAATAGCTTTGGAGTGAAGAAAAACACTCCACTTGGGAATAAGAACGCACCTGTGGTGGTGGTAGGGGCAGAACACAGCGTAACCCGGGACATCGTGGTGTATGGCGACGTGAAGTTGGGGATTCGAGCCTACGAAAACAGCCCTGCATCTGCTGTTAACCTCACCGCTGGTGCTGGTTACCGCTTCTAAGCCTCGTCTAACTTTCAACCTGACGTTTCGTTGGGATATAGATCAGGTTTAATTGTGATATTGAAAAGCCTCCCGGTTGTTCTCCTCTAAGCGAGAAGGGCAATGGGAGGCTTTTGAGTTTGCAGTCCACCCAAAGTGGAAAATCGCCTTAAAGGTTGTTCAGATTTTCTAAGAACAAGGTAGGGTTCAAAAGAGGGTGCTAGGATGAAGAGTATTCGGCAAATCCCGATAGGTTTACCGGGGATGGTTTGTCTTTATTCCTCACTGTGCCAGCCCGTTGAATTCTGCTTCCGGTTGGGTACTATCGGGAGGCAGGGCATCTCGTAAACCTACCATTCTCATCCCACGTGCAGTTCCGATGGTCAATACTCCAGCAGCAACCAATATCCGTAAAGTTTCTAAAGTCGAAGGGCTTAAAGAGCGCAGTAACTTTTTGAGAGAGCCTGTTGCTTCTGAGCTTTTGCTAGACACAACTCATTTTTCAGAAGATGCGATTCAGATCCTGAAGTTTCATGGATCTTATCAGCAAGACAACCGGGATAACCGGGTTCGTGGGCAGGAGAAAGATTATCAGTTTATGCTGCGAACCCGCAGTCCGGGTGGTTTTATTCCACCAGAACTGTATTTAACCCTTGATCGCCTATCGGATGAGTATGGTAACCACACGATCAGAGCCACCACTCGTCAGGGATTTCAGCTTCATGGCGTTCTCAAGAAAAATTTGAAGGCAACGATCGCGGCGATCGTTCGCAGTATGGGATCAACCCTGGGTGCCTGTGGTGACCTGAACCGCAACGTTATGGCTCCGCCTGCTCCCTTCAAGAACCGTCCAGACTATCAATACGCCTGGGAATATGCGGATAACATTGCCGACTTACTCACCCCGCAGACGGGAGCCTACTACGAGATTTGGCTGGATGGGGAAAAAGTCATTTCAGCAGAAGAAAATCCAGAAGTTGTGGCGGCCCGGCAACGCAACGGCAATGGCACGATTATTCACGATTCGCCAGAGCCGATTTATGGCACCCACTACATGCCCCGTAAGTTTAAGTGTGCGGTCACGGTACCAGGCGATAACTCCGTAGATTTGTTCTCGCAAGATGTCAGCCTGATTGTGATTACAGATCAGGGTGGAGAACTGCAAGGCTTCAACGTCTATGCTGGAGGCGGATTGGGGCGGACTCACGGCAAGGAAGAAACCTTTCCACGGGTGGCAGATGCGCTCGGCTATGTGGACAAAGCTGATATTTACGATTTGGTGAAGGCGATTGTGGCGACTCAGCGGGATTATGGCGATCGCGGCGATCGTCGCCATGCCCGGATGAAGTACCTTCTGGAAGATTGGGGCGTGGAACGGTTCCGTACCAAAGTCGAGGAGTATCTGGGCAAACCCATTCACCCAATGAAGCCCACCCCCGAATTTCAGTTTTTGAACTTTCTGGATTGGCACGAGCAAGGGGATGGCAAATGGTTTGTAGGCATTTCCATTGAAAATGGACGGGTTAAGGATGAAGGCGAGTTTCAACTGAAAACGGCGCTGCGAGAAATCGTGGAAACCTACCGTCTGCCGATGCGCCTGACTCCCAGCCAGAACGTGTTGCTCTACGACATTGCCCCTGCCGACAAAGACGCGATTCAGCAAATTCTGGATCGGTGCGGCATCAAGCGCCCGGATCAAATCGATTCTCTGGTACGCGACTCGATGGCGTGCCCAGCGCTGCCTACCTGCGGTTTAGCCACCACCGAATCCGAACGGGTCATGCCCAGCATTTTGGCAAGAATTCGGACACTGCTCGACCAGGTTGGCTTACCCGATGAACACTTTATTATCCGGATGACGGGTTGCCCCAATGGCTGCGCCCGCCCTTACTTGGCAGAACTGGCATTTGTTGGTACGGGTCCGGGTATGTATCAGGTATGGGTGGGAGCCTCTCCTAATCAAGACCGCCTTGCCAAAGTGTATGTGGAGAAAATGCACGTAGATGCACTGGAAACCACGCTGGAACCTGTGTTTGCGTTCTTCAAAAATGCTCGTCATGCGGGGGAAAGCTTTGGTGACTTTTGCGATCGCGTCAGCGTTGAAGCCATTCAAACCTTTGCTGCTACCTATCAACCAGGCGATTTTGCCACCGTGCTAGAAGAACCCGCCAGCCCGTCCCCTTCAAGCACCAAAGTGCGGCGACGGGTCACTGTGCGGGAGGATGTGTACGTGCTACTGCAAGCTGCTGCCGTCAAACAGGGTAAGCCTATGAGTCATCTGGCAACCGACGCGATCGCCGCCTATCTTAAGAGTCTTGGCTAATCGGACTTTCCAACAGGTGGCATGGCTGGAGAAATGGCAGGTAAGGATTTATTGTGGAGTTTTGACCCATGCTCCAACGGCTTGTAATCGATCCTGCCAGGATTCAGTCGCCCACCATTTGGCTAACGGCAGACCAGCATCATTACTTAACGCGGGTACTGCGGTTAAAAGCGGGCGATCACTTCGTGGCAATGGATGGACAGGGGCATTCCTGGTTGGTGACGCTAGAACTTACCCATCCGCCTCAAGCATCCATTGTGGAAACGGTTGAGGTTCAAACTGAACTTCCAATCGCGATTACCTTAGTGGTTGCCCTACCCAAAGGCAATACCCTGGATGATGTGGTGCGGCAAGCCACAGAGTTAGGGGTTAGTTGTATTGCGCCCGTGATCAGCGATCGCACCCTGCTCAACCCCAGTTCTCAAAAATTGGAACGCTGGCGACGCATTGCCCAGGAAGCCGCCGAACAGTCTGAACGACAGCAAGTTCCCACCATCCTAGAACCGATTGCATTCACTGACCATCTGCAAAAAGTTGCCCAGTCTTCACTCGCTTCCCCCCACTACCTCTGTGCCACTCGCCACAACGCCCCCCACCTCCTCCCCCTTCTGTCTTCTCACTCCTATCCTCCTCCGGCTCTCTCCATTGCCATTGGTCCCGAAGGCGGCTGGACAGAACCTGAACTGAATGACGCGATCGCGGCAGGCTACCAACCCGTCTCCCTCGGTAGTCGCATTTTGCGGGCTGTGACCGCACCAATTGTTGCACTCTCGATGATAGTTGCGGTGTATGAAGGGGGTATGGTAGGGCAGAGAGAATAGGGGTTGAGGTATAAAGGTAGGGATTTATGCTTGATCAAGTTACGGCGGCGTTTGCGCGTCAGGATTATGAAACGGCGAGCCAATTGCTGCGGGAGTTGGTGAAACAGTCGCCGCATGATCCGTGGGTGAAGCTGTATCTAGCGCGGTTACAGGAGGTGAATGGCAAGGTAAAGGCGGCTGAGGAAATTTATCGGCAGCTTTTGCAGAGCAGCACCAACTCAAAACTGATTTCTCAGGCACGGCAAGGTTTACAGCGGCTTGCCACTCTGGCAAAAGAACGCCGACAACAGGCGATCGCACAGGCAACGGCTGAACCTGGCAGTCAGGCACCCGGATTTTTGATTTTAGAAGCGGTGACGGGAGAGGCGCGGTCTGAATTGGCGAAGCGGTTTGCCCAACTGCTGAATACGGATGCGTATACAGCGCGAGGGCTATTGCCGAGTCGAGGCTGGCGGCTATATCGGGCGGGGTTGATGGGTGAACTGGCGGTGTTTGGGCAGGAGTTACGCAAAGCAGGAATTCCCGCATTTTGGGCAGCGATCGCAGATTTGCAGAGCATCCAGGTGTTTCAGGTGAATTATGTTCAGGCATTGCAACCTAAAGCAGCCGTGGTGTGCCAAAACCAGGCGAATCAGGTGGGGATGCTGAGTTTTGAGTGGTCAGAAGTGCAGCAACGGGTGGAGGGTTTGTTGCCGTTGTTCTCGCAGGTGGTGGATTTGGGCTATCGCGATCGCCTGGAATGGAAAGAACATATCGAAGACTATGCCCATATTTGGGATTTGCACTTGCCTGCCAGACGGTGCATTCTGCGGCTACAGGATGGCAAATACGACTTTCGGCAAGGCATCACCGCCCAACGAGAACACGACACAGTGCGGCAACGCTGGAACGAGTTAGTTTCTGTGCTAAATCAATCCATTCCGCCCGGTCCCGTTCAGGCAGACTTTACAATTTTTTCTGAGAGCACGAGCGACTTCGTCACAGCCATAGAGCGATTGCCATCTCACCTGTTTTTGTCGCGTTCATCAGATTGTTATTTAGATTCAGCATTTCACTTGTATAGTTGCCTATCACTACTGAAACTCTCCTCGTCAGCCTAATTCATCCTACTCATGGGGGAAAGTGGAAGTGACGATTTTACCTGCAAGCTGTTGGAAACTGGGGGACTTGATTGGTTTCAATTTGTTGATTAATGGCTAATTCGTAAAGCCTAGCCGTATGGCTAGCAGCCACATCGCCCCCGGCATAGTCCAAAAATCCCCATTCTTGCCCAACGTGATTGTACTGCTGCTCTCTAAGACTGGAAGGTGGCACCATTGGGACAATAGTAGAATTCGGCAGTTTTAGGATTTTGTGGAGCGGTTTGAGCTTGAGTGGTTTGGGCGATCGCGGTGTCTGTGAGTCCAGCCGTTAGCCCACTCACTACAAATCGACGGCGATTGAGTTTAGCCATGATTGAAGATTAAAAAACACATCATCCAATCTTTAAGCCTGGACAACCCGTGATCGTGAAAGCATTGAATTTGTTAACAATGGGCTGCAAATAGGATAGTAGCCATGCGATCACCTAAACATCAACCGACTTTCTTTGCACTGTCGCTGCAACAATTTCAACCAGTTCGTTTGGATCGACGGGTTTTGGAATAAATTGCTCAAAGCCTGCGGTAAGCGCTTGAATGCGATCTTCTTGCTTGGCGTAAGCAGTGAGGGCAATGACCGGAAGGCGAGTTTGGCTTATTTTTTCAAATTCGCGAATTTGGTACAGGAGATGGTAGCCATCAACCTCGGGCATAGCAATATCGCTTAACAATATATCGGGCTGGGTCTGTTCCAAAAATTCCATCACTTCATAACCATTGGTCAAGGCTGTGACCTTTGCACCCGCTCTTTCCAGCACCATCGTGACGTATTCGCGGTTGTCAGAGTTATCATCCACAATCAGCACTGAGATGTTTTCTAGGGAGGGGTAGTCTTTACTGTCGCGATCGCCCAGGTTAGCAGGTTGAACCGGGCTGGTTTCTGCGGTGTTTTGGAGCGGTAGATGAATGGTAAAGGTTGTGCCTTTGCCAACGCCCTCGCTAAACACATAAATTTTGCCGTTGTGCAGGTCTACAAGCTGTCGCACAATGGCCAACCCTAAACCCAACCCGTTATGAGCGCGAGTGGAGGATGAATCAGCCTGCCGAAAATACTCGAAGATGTAGGGCAAAAAGTCTGAATCAATCCCGATGCCAGTGTCTTTCACAGTAACTTGCACATACTCAAACGGGTGCGCCATGAGCGACGGTTCAAACGATGGGGATGGCGGGTTAGCTGAATAGGCGATCGCGTCATTCAGGGAACTGGTTGACAAGAACGATTCCTCATCCTGTTTGCTTCGCTCAAGTTGAACTTCGATTTGCCCGCCTTCAGAAGTGAACTTAATCGCATT
>JACYLN010000099.1 GCA_015272515.1 Leptolyngbyaceae cyanobacterium C42_A2020_001
TTCAAAAATTAGGCTTAAGCACTTATACTCATCGCAAAAGTGGGATGCACTCGATGACTTGTAGCTTATAACGATATTTCGGATTATCTTTACATTCTTCAACAATTAGGTCTTTGAAGGTATAAATCTTCTTGTCGGCTAATTTTTCTTGGATGAAGTTTTCAAAGAATTTACCTTCATAAATCCCTTTCTCGAAAACCAGACTCACGAATTTTCCTACAAGCGGGATTTTGTCTTGCCAATCCTCGTCTGTGAGTTGGTTGAAATTCAAAGCATCCACGATGTCTTTTACTTCCGCGGCTTTGTAGCCTGCGGCGATTAAGGATGCAACGATCGCTCCCGCAGAGGTTCCGGCAAGATTTTCAAAGGTGTAGCCACGTTCCTCAAAAACTGAAACTGCTCCAACTAACCCAATTCCCTTAACTCCACCACCCTCAAACACGGCATCCATTTTTTTCATGAGAAAACCTGGATTTATTAAGTCATCAGAGTATTATAACTGCTCCAGCACAAACAGTTCTATTTCTGCTATTAGAAATAGACAAACGTTGACATTCAACCTGTCTTTTTTACCTATTACAAAAGCAGGATTTGTACCCGCCCAGCGTGCGATCGCCGTTCTTGTGTAATGTTCTAGACGTGGGGATGTCGTTTGGTATGGCAAGAGCATCGAAATTATCGAAATTCCAGAGTGTCAGACTGAATTGGCTACTCCCGGTAGTATCTCCGGTAGCGGCGATTGGGCTGGCGTTGCTAGTAGGGGCGATCTTGATTGCGATCGCCGGAGTTAACCCCCTGAGAGCGTATTCCGTATTGTTTAGCGAGGCATTGTTGAATTATTACGGCATCGGCAATACCCTGACCAAAATGGCACCACTGTTGTTGACGAGTTTAGGTGTGTTAGTGGCACTCAAAGCTGGACAATTTAATATTGGTGGCGAAGGGCAAATTTACATGGGTGGTTTGGGCAGCGCGGTGATCGGGCTATCGATACCAGGGTTACCTGCGATCATTCATGTACCGTTGGCATTAGTGGGAGGCTTCGCCCTAGGAGCACTGTGGGGACTAATTCCCGGCTACTTAAAGGCGATGCGTGGTGTCAATGAAGTGATTACTACGCTGCTGCTCAACTATGTTGCCCAAAATCTGATCAGTTACCTGGTAAGCGGTCCGTTGATGGCAAAAAACGCCCCCAGCCCTTTCAGCCCAGCGATCGCCCCCTCTGCCCAATTGCCGATTCTGTTACCGCAAACTCAAACTCATGCTGGAATTTTAATTGGGTTAGTGGCGACGGCGATTTTGTGGGGAGTGTTGACCTTTACACCCTTCGGTTACCAGATTGAAGCGGTTGGACAAAATCCTATTGCCGCTCGCTACGCTGGTATGCCCGTTCGCCGCACCATTATGATCGCAATGGCGCTGGCAGGAGGTTTAGCAGGGTTAGCTGGAGCCGGAGAAGTGACGGGCTTGAAGTATCGCCTGTTTGAAAACTTCTCGCCTGGATATGGATTTGACGCGATCGCGATCGCGATTCTCAGTCGAGGCAACCTGGCAGCCATCGTTTTCATCTCGCTGTTTTTTGGTGCCTTGCGGAGTGGTGCCAGTGTCATGCAACGTAGCGCTGGTGTTCCGGTAACCGTCGTCTATGCCATTCAAGGGTTAACCGTGCTGTTTATCGCCATCAGCCTTGTCCTGGAACGCCGCCTCACCCTGAAACTCAACCAGCCCCCATTCCCTGACTCCTAACTTCTGTCTCCTCTAATCTAGAATCTAAAATCAACCATCTAAAATCCTTTCTTCTGTCTGCTCTGGTATAGATTGAGGTGACTTATTCAGTTGATCTGGATTTCGTGTGAGCACTTCTCTCAATTTCTTTTCGGACTACCTCTCTGCAAGTTTGCGTTTGTCAGTACCGTTAGCATTTGCTGCCCTGGGTGGACTATTTTCTGAACGATCAGGGGTGCTGAACATTGGGCTGGAGGGAATGCTGCTGACCGGGGCATTTATGAGTGCGGCAGTTACTTTCTACAGCAACAATGGGTGGGTTGGGATTTTGGCAGCGATCGCAGCAGGTGGATTAGTCGGGTTACTTCATGCCTATTTGAGTGTGACTCTGCGCGTGGATCAACTCGTATCTGGGTTGGCGATTAACCTGTCTGTTGCTGGACTAACGGCATTTGGTTCGCGCCTTGTTTTCACTACAGAAACAACCCAAAAACTGCCGGGAATTGGAGTAATCTCGCTCCCTGGACTCAGCCAGATCCCAATCTTGGGCTCACTTTTATTCAATCAAGATTTATTGGTTTATCTGCTGTTGCTGCTAATTCCCCTCGTCACTTATCTAATCTTTCGCACCAGCCTGGGATTAACCCTGCGCGCCGTGGGGGAATATCCCAGAGCCGCTGACACCGCCGGAGTTGGGGTGGGGCAAGTCCGATATGTGAGTGTGATTTTGAGTGGATGCCTGGCAGCACTGGGTGGAGCTTACCTCGTGTTGGTACACGTTCGCTTCTTTACAGAGGGGATCAGTGCGGGTAAAGGATTTATTGCCCTGGCTGCTTTAATTTTTGGACGGTGGCATCCTGTTTACACAGTCCTCGCTTGTCTTTTGTTTGGGGCAACGGAAGCACTCCAACTCCGGGTTCAAGCATTTAATCTCAACATTCCCTATCAATTTCTAACGATGCTGCCCTATGTCATTGCACTCCTGGCCCTGGTAGGGCTAGCAGGGAAGTCAACGCCTCCAGCCGCATTGGGAGTGCCTTATGTCAAGGAAAGCTCAGAAGATTAGCCCGATAGGGGCTACAAATCGTTGGCTAAATTTTGTTAATTAATGTAATATCTCTTGCGATTGCATAAACAGCCCTTTGGTTGCTGATAGATCGCAGTAGGCACTGTTGCCTTACCACCTCCTCTTAAAGATGCTGATTATGAAATACGGATTGAATGTTCTGTTGGTGCTAGTTGCCACGATCGCGGCCGTTTCTCCTGCGATCGCTCAAGTTGAAGAGGCTCCTCTTTCCTCCACCGTTCACAAACAAACCGACTCACTCTTAACAGAACCCCTGGAGGTTGGGCAATCTCAGGTTGCTACTAACCGCTCATCTTCCCTAAACCTGGATCGACTGACGAAGGTGGCTAAAACCATTCAGGCAAAACCTGCATCAGAATCTGAAGGCTCAGCAATTCCCAGCAATCTCGTCCCTAAGGATCTGATTCGTACCTCGTCTAAACCGCTCTCAGACTCGCATCCATTAGATGTTTTTCAAAGTTCTACTCCCAACCCCAGTGTGGGCATCAACTTGAATAAGCTTTGAGAAATTGCATACTTTGTTAAGAAAAATCCAAATAGCTTGAGAAAACTGTTGAGATTTGTTACAACTTTTAAAGAGTAGAGAAATTCTCTACGGTTCACCTCAACAACTCCTGAGTGAGTTTTGGACATCATGTCCCAACAGTGTGCTCCATCTCAAGTCAGTTCAGCAGTCCAGCAAGTCCGGCTGGAAAATGACCAACTGCGCCGCTATCTAGAGGCTCAGAAAAAAGTGATTACTTCGTTGGAGCGTCGAGTCGGGCGATCGCTGGAGTCACTAGGTGTACATTTGGAAGCGCTTTCCGCAACTGCCAACAGTACGCAAGATTGGGAAACCAGTGTTGAATTTGTGCAGAGCGAGGTTAGCTCGTTGAGCGATTTGCTGGCGGATGCCATGCTGCTGCAAAAGTTAGAGGCAGGCAAGCTTGAAGTCAAGCTGGAGCCACTGCCCATCGCTACAATGCTAGGTTGTGTTAGCCGCCATTTGTCGCAAGCAAAGACGAACAGCCCAGTTCGTTTGATTTGCGAGTTTGATGCTTCACTCCCCCTTGTCTGGGCAAGCCAGGAATTATTGGAAGCTGTTTTAACCGATCTGCTTGCCAGAGGATTGCGCTATTCAGATAGTGACGTACCTGTGGTGTTGGGTGCAAAAGTAGTGGATGAGCAAGTGCTGATCTACATCACCGCTCAACGGTTTGCTCCGGTTGGAAATCTTGATTTCGCCACAGAAATTGTTCTTTGCTGCCGCCGCGTGGAAGTTCAGCAAGGGAAGATAACGTGCCAGCAGCGTCCAGACGGTATGCAAACCGTTGCGATCGCCTTCAACTGTGTCGTTTGATCTCCCATAGCTACGGTAATTCTCACCCTCTCCAGGTAGAGCAATACGACTAGATTTTTTCAAGAACAGCCAGTTCACTAAGGTGGGCTGGCTTTTGTGTGACTGGGTAACCGTTTACTAGATGACAGTGCGCCTATCCGTTGGACTGATACTATCAGTGCGATCGCAACCCTTCCATTCCCTTTCTTAAAAAACCTGGTTAAAAACTCTACAACCGGGAAGCAACTCGATAGCGTATGCGAAGACCATATCTAGAAAAAGCTTCATTGTGGGTGAATCTTTATCATCAACGCTCCAAAAAATCGTCTTTTTGAGTTTTAGGAATTGTTTAGAGCTTAAGTTTGACCGCACTTTCAAGTCTTCATCAAGTCATTCATACAAATTCTGAAAGACAGTAGAGCAGATTATGGTAGCAACTCCTCCAAGACCAACGTCTGATATTTCCTCCATTAGCCCCTTTGGCATCGCCCGCTCAACGATGCCCGGCGATCCTCTCAGTTCAGAAGAACTACGAAAACTTCACGCCTTCTGGCGCGCAGCCAACTACTTAGCCGTTGGCATGATTTATCTGCGAAATAACCCATTGCTAAAAGAACCCCTCCAACCAGACCACATCAAGCAACGCCTATTAGGACATTGGGGATCAAGTCCTGGTATTAGCTTCCTCTACACTCACCTGAACCGGGTCATCAAAAAGTTTGATCAAGATATGCTGTTCGTTGTGGGTGCCGGACACGGTGCTCCAGGCTTTTTAGGACCCTGCTATCTGGAAGGCACCTACTCCGAGATCTATCCCGACAAAAGCGAGGATACCGAAGGCTTACTAAAATTCTTCAAACAGTTTTCTTTTCCTGGCGGTGTTGGTAGCCATTGCACGCCCGAAACACCTGGTTCTATCCATGAAGGTGGGGAACTGGGTTACAGCATTTCCCACGCTTATGGTGCCGCCTTTGACAATCCAAATTTAATTGTGGTTACCATGCCCGGAGATGGAGAGTCTGAAACCGGACCACTCGCCACATCCTGGCATTCAAACAAGTTCATCAATCCAATTCGAGATGGTGCAGTGCTACCCGTGCTACATCTCAACGGCTATAAAATCAATAACCCTACGATTTTGGCTCGGATTAGCCCCAGCGAACTCAAAGCCTTGTTTGAAGGATATGGATACACGCCTTACTTTGTGGAAGGCTCCGATCCCGAATCAATGCACCAGGCGATGGCGGCAACGCTAGATCACTGTATTTCTGAGATTAAGCACATTCAGCACGAGGCACGGAGCAGTGGAGTTCCCAACCGTCCTCGTTGGCCCATGATTGTGATGCGAACCCCCAAAGGGTGGACAGGACCTGCGGATGTGGATGGTCACAAGGTGGAAGGATTCTGGCGTGCCCACCAAGTGCCGATGGGCGGAATGCACTCCAACCCAGAGCATCTCAGACAACTAGAAGAATGGCTGCGGAGCTACAAACCAGAAGAACTGTTTGATGCCAATGGTGCTCTTTTGCCTGAAATCAAAGATATAGCACCAAGCGGCATGAAGCGATTGGGGGCAACTCCCCATGCCAACGGCGGCGTTTTGCGGCGGAATCTTAAACTGCCAGATTTTCGTCACTATGGCGTTGCTGTGGATAAACCTGGAACGGTTGAGGCAGAAAATACAAAGCCCTTGGGAGCGTTTCTGCGGGATGTGATGAAGTGCAATCTGCACAACTTCCGGGTGTTTGGTCCGGATGAAAATACATCTAACAAGTTGCAGGCAATTTACGAAGTTAGCAAAAAGTTTTGGATTGCGGAATTTTTGCCAGAAGACCTGGACGGAGGCGAACTATCTCCAGATGGGCGCGTGATGGAGATGCTGAGTGAACATACGCTGGAGGGTTGGCTGGAAGGTTATTTGTTGACTGGGCGGCATGGGTTTTTCTCCACTTATGAAGCCTTTGTCCATGTGATCGATTCGATGTTTAATCAACACGCGAAGTGGCTATCCATTTGTAATCACCTCTCCTGGCGGCAAGATATTGCTTCTCTTAATTTGTTGATTACCTCCACCGTCTGGCGACAAGACCACAACGGTTTTACCCATCAAGATCCCGGCTTTTTAGATGTGGTGGCGAACAAGAGTCCCGATGTGGTGCGAATTTATTTACCACCTGATGTTAATTCGCTGTTGTCAGTTGCGGATCATTGTTTGCGGAGTACTAATTATGTGAATGTGATTGTGTCTGATAAGCAATTGCATTTGCAGTATCACGATATAGATATGGCAATTCGCAACTGTACAAAGGGCATTGATATCTGGGAATGGGCGAGTAATGATGAAGGGGTAGAACCGGATGTGGTGATGGCCTGTGCCGGGGACATTCCGACCCAGGAGGCGCTGGCGGCAACGGTCTTGCTGCGAGAAAATTTCCCTGATTTGAAGATTCGGTTCATTAACGTGATTGATTTGTTTAAGTTGCAGCCTGCGACGGAGCATCCTCACGGTATGACGGATAACGATTTTGACAGTTTATTTACGCTGGATAAGCCGATTATTTTTAATTTTCACGGCTATCCCTGGTTGATTCATCGCTTGGCTTATCGTCGTCATAATCATGGGAACTTGCATGTGCGGGGTTATAAGGAGAAGGGCAATATCAACACGCCGATGGAGTTAGCAATTCAGAATGAAATCGATCGCTACAGTTTGGCGATCGACGTAATTGACCGGGTTCCCAAGCTCAAGGTGGCGGGTGCCCATGCAAAAGAACTGTTCAAGGATGAGCAGCTTGCCTGTCGCCACTATGCCTACGAGCACGGAGTTGACAAGCCGGAAATTGTGAACTGGAAGTGGCCCTACTAGATAACTGGTGTGATAAGGCGGCGTGAGATAAGCGCTCAGGGCTTGCCTTACCTGTAAGGTGCTGCTGGTGAATGAAGACTGTTTAGGCAAAAGGAGCCAATATACGATGCAAGCCGATCAAGTTCCCCCTGGGTGTCCCACAGTGCGTGTAGAAGACGATCGCACCGGGCTAGACATCGAAACCTTGAAGCGGGCGTTTCTCGATAACCTGTTTTACATTCAGGGCAAATTCCCCGCGATCGCCTCTAAAAATGATTACTACATGGCGCTGGCATATACCGTGCGCGATCGCCTCTTTCGTCGCTGGCTCAACACAGTCGAAACCTACAGCAATCAAACAGCCCGAACGGTTTGTTACCTCTCCGCTGAATTCCTCATGGGTCCCCATCTGGGCAATAACCTGATCAATCTGGGAATTTATGACCGCGTCAAGCAGGCAATGGAAGAATTAGGCTTAAACCTGAATGAACTGCTGGAGCAAGAAGAAGAACCTGGACTGGGCAACGGCGGCTTAGGACGATTGGCTGCCTGCTATCTCGACTCCATGGCAACCCTGGAAATTCCCTCCATTGGCTACGGTATCCGCTACGAATTTGGCATTTTTGACCAGGATATCCGCGACGGTTGGCAAGTTGAGATCACCGATAAATGGTTGCGCTACGGCAACCCCTGGGAAGTGGCGCGTCCCGAATGGGAAGTGGAAGTGAAATTTGGCGGACACACCGAAACCTTCACCGACGAGCACGGAAATGTACGAACCCGCTGGGTTCCTGCCAAAGTCGTGCAAGGCATACCCTACGACACGCCCATCCTCGGCTACCAGGTCAACTCCTGCAACACCTTAAGGTTATGGGCTGCGGAAGCCACTGAGTCATTTGACTTTGATGCCTTCAACGCCGGCGACTACTCCGGAGCCGTTTACCGCAAAATGGAATCGGAAACTATCTCAAAGGTGCTCTACCCCAACGACAACATGACCCAGGGCAAGATCCTGCGGCTAGAGCAACAATTCTTCTTCGTCTCCTGCTCTCTGCAAGACATGTTTCGCATCATGGAACGGCAGAGCATCCCCCTAGATCGCTTTCACGAGAATTTTGCGATTCAGCTTAATGACACTCATCCGTCGATCGCCGTTGCCGAACTGATGCGCCTGTTGCTGGATGACCACGGTATGGGCTGGGATAAAGCCTGGGACATCACCACCCATACCTTCTCCTACACCAACCACACTCTCTTACCCGAAGCGTTAGAGCGTTGGCCCATCGACCTTTTTGGTAAACTCCTCCCCCGCCATCTCGAAATTATCTTTGAAATCAACAAACGCTTTCTGGATGATGTTCGCCTTAAGTATCCTGATGATTTAGAACGTCTGAGTCGGATGTCCCTGATTGACGAAAGTGGTGAACGTTACGTGAGAATGGCGCACCTAGCCTGTGTTGGCAGTTCTGCCATTAACGGTGTAGCTGCCCTCCATACCCAACTGCTGAAAAAAGACGTTCTGCACGATTTCGCCGAAATGTATCCAGAGCGATTCAAGAACGTTACCAATGGCGTAACGCCTCGCCGTTTCATGGTGTTAAGCAATCCCCGGTTATGTGGATTAATTACCAACCGCATTGGTGATACCTGGGTTAAACACCTCGATCAACTCCATAAAATAGAAGACTACGTAGACGATACCGTCTTCCGCACCGAGTTTCGCCAGATCAAACAAGCCATCAAGCAAGATCTCGCAAACTACATCAAACAACTCTACGATCTGGATGTTGATCCACTCTCCCTATTTGATATTCAATCCAAACGGATTCACGAATACAAACGCCAACACCTGAACGCGCTGCACATCATCACCCTCTACAACCGCATCAAAGCCAATCCCAACGCAGAGATCACCCCCCGCACCTTCTTGTTTGGTGGGAAGGCAGCACCAGGCTACTACATGGCAAAGTTGATCATCAAACTCATTAACTCGATCGCCGATGTGGTGAACCGTGATCCGGATGTGCGCGGACAGTTGCGAGTGCTATTCATGAAAGACTACAACGTTAAGTTTGCTCAACGGGTGTATCCGGCGGCAGACCTCTCTGAGCAAATTTCCACGGCGGGTAAAGAAGCCTCCGGGACGGGCAACATGAAATTTGCCATGAACGGTGCACTCACCATTGGAACACTCGACGGTGCCAACGTGGAAATTCGCGAAGAAGTGGGAGCCGACAACTTCTTCCTGTTTGGGTTAACGGCAGACGAGGTCTACGCTAAGAAAGCGGCAGGTTACAACCCTCGTGAATATTACGATGCCGATTCAGAATTAAAACTGGTGCTCGATCGCCTTGCCTCTGGCTTCTTTTCCCACGGTGACACCGAACTGTTCAAGCCCTTAATCGACAATCTGCTATATAGCGATCCTTACCTATTGCTGGCAGACTACCGCTCCTACATCGATTGTCAGGATCAGGTCAGTGCTGCCTACCGGGATCAAGACTACTGGACTCGGATGTCAATCCTGAATACCGCACGCATGGGCAAATTCTCCAGCGATCGCTCCATTAGCGACTACTGCAAAGACATTTGGCACGCCAAGCCTGTGCCCATTGACCTGAAGGAATACGTTCAAGCCCATCCTGAAAAAGTGGTTTCTGAATTGGCGAAAGTGTAGCGACAATCCTATGAGTCTTAGACTTCATTTTTTACGGCATGGCGAAACGACCTTTAGCCAAACTGGAGGATACTGCGGCGATTTAGATGTAGAACTCACTCCAGCAGGCATGGAAATGGCAAACGCTTTTGCAGTGAAGTATGCCTCAATGCCGTGGGAGGCGGTGTATGTTAGCCCAATGAAGCGCACAATCGCCACCGCCACCCCCTTTTGCCAATCTAGTGGAATGGAAATGCAACTGCGGGATGGCATCAGAGAACTTTCTTACGGTAAGTGGGAAGGACTCAGCCCGGATGAGGTACGTGCCCAATACGCAGAGGACTACATGCATTGGTTGGCGGAGCCTGCTTGGAACCCACCAACCGATGGTGAAACTGCGGTTCAGCTTGCTAGCCGCGCTTCCCTTGTAGTTGCTGAAATCGAGAAAAGCCATCCCAGCGGCAATGTGCTAGTGGTATCTCATAAAGCTACCATTCGGATTTTGTTGTGTAGTTTATTGGGAATTGATTTGGGTCGTTATCGCGATCGCATCGCTGTACTCACCGCTTCGGTCACAATCGTCAAGTTTGATGTGCATGGGCCGTTGCTGGAAGTGTTGGGCGATCGCCATCACATTCCAGAACCAATTCGGAATCGGGCAGGAACCTAGAATTAGAAAAAGCTGAACCCATATCTAACTCAAAGGCTGGGGCTTCCTCCAAGAAAAATCACGGATTGAGGGATGAATCAAGCTTTATTCTATTTCTTTGCCTTTTTCTTTTTCTTCTTCTTCTCTTGTTTACCAGATGGAGGTTGTTTGAGTGAATTGATCGTGCTAGCAAAGTTTATTGCTGTATCAACAGCATCTTCAACCATTGTGCTGGTTCTCGTTCCGGTCAGTTCGTTCGTTTGTTCAATCGCTTTTTGAGCAGCCGTTTTGAGTGAGTCTACAACACCTGCAAAAGCTGGTGTGATTCGATCTCTGGCAGATTTCGCCCCCTCAACCGAATGATCTACAACGGGTTTAATATCTTCAGCGACCTCTGCAATGGTTGATTGAGTGGCATTCATTGGTTCTGCGATCGCAGAACCCACCCTGTCAGCCGCCGTTTCTAAGCCAGAGACGGATGCCTGAATCGGATTAGAACGATCCGTTGAGTCTTGATCATCTTCTACGATTGAATCTTTTTGATTGGACGATTGAGTTAATTTTTGAGTCAACAGTCCCGCCAATTCAGCAACGACTGCACCTGCAACCGCAACCCCAATTTGTTTAATATTATCGTTAGAAAGACCCAAAAAAGTAGCATCATTGGATGAGTTAGGAGGGAGAGTTATTTTATTTTTCTTCGCTTTAGTCTTCGCCATGATCTGCTTAACCTACTCATAATCTATAGCTTCTCAATCTAATCTGTTTCTCTGATTAAAACACTCTGCAATAGGAACGAAGGTTCAGTCCGTCTTAGGTGGGATTATGAGTGCAAGCAAAGAAAGGCAATGACGTTCCCGTGCATTCTGGCATCCATGAAGCTTGAATCAATGCAGTAACCTTTGCTTGTGACGTGTGGCACCTCTATCTCCAAACCTATGAAAATCCTGGTATTAAATGCTGGATCGAGCAGCCAAAAAAGTTGCCTTTACGATTTGTCAGGAGGACTACCAGAGCAGCCACCAGAACCCCTGTGGGAAGGCAGCATTGATTGGTCAGTGCATCCAGATACCGCAGAGATTAAAGTTGAGGCGAATGGCAAAGTTGTGAAAAACGCGATCGCCGCCTCCTCAAAGTCAGAAGCCACGACTCATCTGCTAAACAGCCTGTGGCAGGGGGAAACCCAGGTCATTAATCATGCCAGCGAGATTAGTGCAGTGGGACATCGGGTGGTTCATGGTGGTGCGGAATATCGAGACAGTATTCGAGTTACACCAGCCGTGAAAGAGGCGATCGCGCGACTCTCTACCTTTGCCCCAGTGCACAACCCAGTCAACCTGGAAGGCATCGAAACGATGGAAACGATTCTTGGCTCTGACGTACCGCAAGTTGCCGTATTTGACACAGCGTTTCATGCTCAACTTCCGCCAGAAGTGTATGTTTATCCTGGACCTTACACCTGGGTAGAAGAAGGCATCCGGCGTTATGGTTTCCACGGCACCAGCCATCGATACTGTCGCGATCGCGCCGCGCACTTACTAGGACGCAACCCGCAAGATTTGCAATTGATCACCTGTCACTTAGGGAATGGCGCATCCCTGGCAGCGATTCGCAATGGCTACAGTATCGACACGACAATGGGCTTTACCCCGTTGGATGGGTTGATGATGGGAAGCCGCTCCGGTTCGCTTGATCCTGGCATTTTAATTTACCTGATGCGAAATCACGGCTGCACCGCTGATCAACTCGATACGCTGCTGAACAAGCAATCTGGCTTACTGGGGATTTCTGGAGTAGGGGGCGATTTGCGACAAGTTATAGCAGCAATTGAGCAAGGAAATCAACGCGCCAAACTGGCACTGGAGATGTACATTCATCGCCTACGATCGCTCATCGGTTCCATGTTAATAAGTTTGGATCACCTGGATGCGATCGTTTTCACGGCAGGCATTGGCGAAAACTCCCCTCTAATTCGGGAAGCCGCCTGTCAAGCTTTGCATTTTCTTGGAGTTGAATTGGACTCCGTCAAAAACAACAGTCATCCCATTGACACAGACATTGCCACACCCCACTCCAGCGTGCGCGTATTGGTGATTCATACGCAAGAAGATTGGGCGATCGCTCAAGAATGTTGGCAAATCATGCATCAATCAGTGTAAAACATCTCCTATTCGTCCATCCTCACCCTCATTTCCTATGCTCATTTGGTTCATGCATGGTGCATCCGTCAGACATCCTACTTACGCCGACCCCCTACGGACTCGTTTAATTGAAGAGTTAACGGCACGATCACTTCCCATTCCTGAGTTTTATTCCGGTTTTTGGGGCGATGCATTTGGTAATACCAATGAAATTTGGGAGTTTGTTCAGCAAGATTTAGAAGCCTTTCGCTGGGACAATCCCCTGGTGGATATTGACGACATCTTTCACTATCGGCAGCGGCGAGAACAATTAATTAGCGGCTTTTTTCACGACATTTTTAAATACCTCAGTACGCAACACGGTAAGGAAATTCGGCGCACGGTTGCCAGGCAATTCCTCAACTTTCTGACAGATAATCCCTTTGAGGAGGAACTCCATATTGTTGTCCATTCCCTTAGCAGTGTAATTTTGTGGGATATTTTGTTTTCGGAGGCGTACAGTTCCTCTGATCCGTCCTACTACATTCGCAGTGCAATTCAGGGCTTGAGCGACTCCAGCAAAGGGCGCAAGGTGAAACTACAAAGCATCACCACGTTGGGCTGTCCGCTACTAATTTTCAAGCAATTAATTCATTTGGATGGCGATCGCTTAACGCAATTTGCCAATCGTTCGGTTGGTATCCCGCTCCGCTGGATAAATGTCATCCACGCATCCGATGTGTTTGCTTATCCACTCCGCGCCAGTTTCAACCTGGAAGATGAGACGCTATTCTTTCGGGATCATTACCTGGGCGAGCGCAATTTTCTGAAGAAGAGTATTGGTGATGTGGCAATGGCGCTGGGTTTGATGACGGATCACAGCCGTTACTGGCGTAGCGTGCGAGTAAATAAACTGGTGATGGCAAACCTGTTGGGAGAATATGACGTGCTGGCGATGAATAGCCCTGTAATCGATTTTGGTGGAATTGATTAACGATGGATTACTCTGCTGCGATCGCCACCCTCAAAACCGCTGATCCCATCCTGGCAACCGTCATCGACCGAGTGGGCGATTGTTTGCTGCACCAAAATCAGCAGTCGGGAGATTTGCTCGCCACTCTAACCAAAGCTATCCTGTATCAGCAATTGTCAGGCAAAGCAGCGGCCGCCATCCACCGTCGATTTCTAGAACTATATCCCCACACGCCCTTTCCCTCGGCTGCCGAAATGCTCAACACGCCGGATGACTTGCTGCGGTCAGCGGGGATTTCTCGCTCTAAAATCATTTACCTGAAAGATCTGGCGCAAACGGTGCAGAACGGCTTACCCTCGTTGCAAGAGCTAGAAACGATGGACGACGAAACCATTGTGCAAACTTTGATTCCCATCAAAGGCATTGGGCGCTGGACGGTGCAAATGTTGCTGATCTTCCGCCTGCACCGCTGGGATGTGCTGCCTGTCGATGATTTGGGTATCCGTTCTGCTATCCGCCGCCTTTATACGTTGCCGGAACTGCCAACCAAAAAGCTAGTTGAGTATTACGGCACTCCCTGGAAACCCTACCGCACGATCGCGTCCTGGTATCTCTGGCGCAGTCTGGATGGAGCTATTTTCTAGAATGCGAGATCGCCACGGTAGAGTAGAAGTGACCCTTGGTTACAGACTGTTGCAATGGACTCCGCAGCGCCTTCTCAAATTTCAGTCAAGTCTCGTCGCCTTCAAGCGCCGCCCGCTAAGATTTTTCATTGGGTCAACGTCGTTAGCCTAACGATCATGCTGATGAGCGGGTTACAAATTTACAACGCTAATCCCGTATTTGGCGGACGAGAAGGCTGGCACATTCCGCAATTTTTTCTGCTGGGCGGTTGGCTAGCAGGCGGACGGCACTGGCACTTTGCTGCCATGTGGATCTTTTCGCTAAACTTGCTCTGGTATGGCATTTACATCTTAATCACCAAACGCTGGCAGCATCGCTTTGTTGGCGGTAATGATGTGAAAGCATTGCAAACGGGCAAGAATTATAAACGCAAAATCTACGCCTGGCATCGCATTGTTTACACCTCCATTATTCCCATCTTGCTATTGGCGATCTTCACGGGTATCGGGATGTATAAACCGGCTCAATTTCACTGGATCGTTGATTTTTTTGGGGATTGGTTTGCCCTGCGCGTTGTGCACTTTGCTACAGTGCCGTTGGTTCTCTTGTTTGCGATCGCCCACTCCCTTCTCGCCCTTAAAGCGGGCGGCGAACGCCTGATCAACTCCATGTTCTGGAACAACATGCTTTAACGCCTCCCCTACTTCCCAATTCCCCACTTTCCATGTCTCAAAACTCAAACAATCCTCTGTCTCGTCGAAACCTGTTGCGATTGTCTGGCTATTCTGTCGGCGGGATCCTCTTGACTGGCGTTTCTCTCACATTAGTAGAAAGTTTGGCAGGAAAAGCCACCGAGCCGTTGAATCAGAAGTTGGAAGAATTACTGCTGAAACCGCAAACACCCGTGCCAGAGTTTCCAGAAAGTGCAATTGAACCGGATGCGCTAATTATCAACACCTACGGTTTTACGCCAGACATTGATCTCACCACGTTTCGACTCATAGTGGATGGAGAAGTGGACAATCCACTGACATTAGATTTGGCAACCATTCAGCAATTACTACGACAATCAATGGTGATTCGTCATGTCTGTGTAGAGGGCTGGGCAGCGATCGTGCAATGGGCAGGAGTCCCTGTGCGGGACCTCATCCAACTGGCAAAACCAAAGCCAGGGGTACGCTATGCCTATTTCATTTCCGCCGATCGCTACTACGAAAGCTGGGATTTAGCATCGTGTCTACATCCGCAAACGCTGCTGGCATACGAGAAAAATGGTGTACCGCTTCCCGTTGACAATGGTGCGCCACTCCGACTGGCATCACCGATTAAGCTAGGCTACAAACTGAGTAAATGGGTCACGCAAATTACACTCGTTAGTGAACTGCGATCGCGTCGCGGCTTTTGGGAGGATCAAGGCTACGAGTGGTTTGCAGGACTCTAGGGGCGTAACACCAGTTCCCATTCAGCCGCATTTGCACTCCACACAGGGCTAGAGGTTTCACCGACTACATAAGGGCCCCAATAGCGACGAGAACCGTCTTGAGCAAAAGCAACCAAAATATCTCCCTTCTTTAGTTTGAGTGGTCGATTAGGGAGCGATAAAACGAGTCCTTTTATACTTCCTTCGCCAGGGTCAAAATCCCAATGGGCAGGATTTTCATAGCCTGGAGGGGTAGCGTCCTTGTTTTTAGCGGTTCCAGGTTTCTTGAGGAGTAGAGCAACTCTAACAGGATGTTCGGTTGAGTTACCGACCCGCAGCCGTCCTTGTTGTCCTGCATTGGCGGGTGCAGGCTGACTGGTGTTAGATTCTTGCGCCAGGGCTAAATCTGTAGACGGGGAGGCGATCGCCGCTGGCTGTTGAAATTCCACAACGGCATCTTGGGAGCCTGATAAAGACGGGATAGTTGAAGTAGAGGACATTTTTGAAGGTAACCGCCCCACCGCAAGCCACATGCCAGCGAACAAAGCCGCTGCTCCCACCCCTGCTACCAGTGCCAGAATGCCTCGTAGCTTGGTGTCTTTAGTAGACTTACCCCACATATTGTTTGCTGCCGTACATCTTCTTTAGTGATAACAAGTTTCCACAGCTTCGAGTCAATTGCAGGGGTATCTGCCAAACATTTGTAATGTGCCTTCAAACTTAGATAAGAACGGGATAGGGTGTAGAGGAAAATCAGAATTCGTGGTTAGCATTTCTTGTTCTATGCAAAACACTCGACTGAATACCCTGTTTGATACGACAGTTCGCGGGTTGGGCAGTTGGTTACAAAACCCGTGGCGCAGACTGTCAGTGTTGATCATCAGCTTGCTGTTTGGCAATTTCTTGGGCACCGCAATTTCCACCATTTCAGGGCAACAAGCTGATCTAGATATTTTGGTTGCAGGAATTTTAGTTGGTGTGACAGAACTGGTGAATCGCATTGCCTACGGAACCACTCAAGCAACCCGGCGATCGCTGCCAGTGCAAATGATCAACGCGCTAAAAGTCGGTTTGGTCTACAGTCTATTTGTCGAAGCATTCAAGTTGGGGTCTTGAGAAAGAGGTCACGGGTAGCGAATAAGGAGAAAAAGGGGATCGGGTGTGGAGTGTAGCAGAATAGTGGGGAATTCCGCTAAATTCAAAGAACTTAACCAAACCCCAAACTCCTATCCCCGATTCCCTAATTCCATGACCGACCTTCTTTCCCCCAGCCAACTCACCACTGTTGCCGCCAAACTCGAAGTGCTGCGATCGCTGCTCGATACGCACAATTTGGATGCTTACCTGATCCCATCGGCAGATGAGCATTTGAACGAGTATTTGCCAGAAGTGAAACAGCGTCGCAAGTGGATCAGCGGCTTTACAGGGTCGGCGGGAGATTTTTTGGTTGGGTGTGAAAAAAGCTGGCTATTTGCCGATTCTCGCTACTACGAACAAGCGGAGCTAGAAACAGATGCGTCTTTAATCCAGGTTGCCAAAGTAGGGTTAGAAGGGCATCAGACGTTGGAAGAAACGTTGGAAGCGTTGGGGCGAGAAGCACATACAACTGGCAAAGCATTCCGGCTTGGCTATGATCCCTTCACCCTTTCTGTGAATCAGTTTCGCGCGTTGCAAAAGCGGCTGGAACCCTGTGGGGTGTCGCTAGAAGCTGTATCTGAGAATTTGGTGGATGTAGTGCGATCGCGCCACCCCTGGTCAAAGCTAGACCAACCCTCTGACTATGCCCAATCGCCGCTGTTCTACTTGCCGGATGCACTCACGGGAGAATCGATTTCCGCCAAATTGCAGCGAGTTCGGGAAAAGTTGGCAAACCTGGGTGCTCAGATTCTCCCAATCACCAAACTGGATCAGATTGCCTGGCTGTGTAATACGCGCGGTTGGGATGTGGCTTACAATCCTGTGTTTATTGCCTACGCGATCGTCACGGCAGATGCCGCCTTTCTGTTTACCAACCTGAATCGGATTGATGCTGACCTGCGTCAAATTCTGGAAGCCAATGTTACGCTGCGTCCCTACGAAGCTTATGCTGAAACACTAGCTTCGCTCCTATCGCCTGCCAATCGAGTATTGATTGATCGTAAGCACACGACGATGGGCACCTATCACCTGCTGAAATCGGCTGAATCGGAACGATGCAAGATTCTGGAGACGGCTAATCCAATTGAGGAGATGAAGGCGCGCAAGAACGCGATCGAAGTTGAGCAGATGCAGGCAGCGAACCTCAAAGCCAGTCGTGCCAAAACTCGCACCATGAAGTGGGTGTTGGATCAACTAGCAACCGGAAACTCCCTCACCGAAGCAGATATTGCCGCAACTATCGAACATTACTATCGGGAAGAAGCCGACTTTCAGGGCTTGAGCTTCAACACCATTGCCGGAACCGGAGCGAATAGTTCCATCGTTCACTACGGTACCCCAAATCCCCAAGCAGTGCTGCAATCAGGTGATTTGCTGCTACTTGATTCGGGTGCTCAGTACGCATCTGGCACCACTGACGATACCCGCACGATCGCCATTGGCACGCCCACCTCCGAACAAATTGAACGGTATACCGAAGTGCTCAAAGCCCATATCAACTGCGCCATGCAGAAATTCCCCAAAGGGACAACGGGTGCTCAACTGGATGGAATCACGCGATCAACCCTTTGGCATAGCGGCTTGGACTACGGACACGGCACCGGACACGGCGTTGGCGCATTTCTGAATGTGCATGAAGGTCCGAATGGCATTAGCAAGCGGGTCAGCCAGGTATTAGAACCCGGCATGGTGACCAGCATTGAACCGGGATACTACAAACCCGGCTGGGGCGGCATTCGCATCGAGAATCTCTACGTGGTCAAAGAAGTTCCCTCTGAGCAAGCAGCCGACTCCGATGATGCCCCCACTCCCTGGTACTGGTTTGAATCGTTGACCTACATTCCGTTTGATAAACGCCTGATTGATCCCAATCGTTTGGATAAACGCCAGCGCGAGTGGCTCGATCGCTACCACCAATCCATCCTTGAGAAGTTATCGCCCAGCCTATCTCCAGACGAAATTACCTGGCTACACGATGCTTGCACTCTTTAAAGCGGCTCGATACTCCAGCCAACTTGGACAAAATTTGAGGGATAGTAGATAGAGCAATTCGATTTATCTAACTCAATAATCTCAATGCAGCAGTTTGATGTGGTGGTAGTTGGGGGCGGACCCGCAGGGGGACAATGTGCGCGATCGCTCAGCAAAGCTGGACGCAAGGTTTTATTAGTAGAACGACACCAAAACTTCGATATCAACAGCTTCTCCAGCGCGGGCACTCCGCTCGAAACCTTGAGTCAATACCACTTGCCAGAAAGCATTGTGGGCAGCTATTGGCACAAGTTCATCGTCGTCACCTCCAGCAAAACGGGCAATTGGGAAGCTCAGAAGCCATTGGGAGCGGTGCTAGATTTTGGCAAGTTGCGAACTTTTTTGGCGAGTGAGGTAAGCCAGAACGGGGGCGACGTGTGGATGGGTTGCCGTTATGTTTCTCACGAACAACACAATGGGCAGGCGCTTGTGACGCTCAAGCGGGCAGAAGAAACCATCCAGGTGGGTGCGACGGTGCTAGTGGATGCGACGGGTCCTTTCCGCTCTGTGATCTACGACAAAGGCACCCCCAAACCGGAATTTCTCACAGGCACCGGAATTGAATACCTGATTGAAGTAGAGGATGCGGATTATCAACGCTACGCCGATGCGCTCACTTTTTTCTTGGGATACAAATGGATGCCCAAAGGCTATTCCTGGATTTTTCCAATGGAACCTAATCGCCTCAAAGTTGGCGCAGGCATCATTAACGCCGACCATCAGTTTGTTAAACAAACCGAGCCGCTCAAACACTACATTCATCTAATTTTGGATGAATATATGAAAATTCCCCACTACAAACTGGTGGAGGTGCATGGTTCCACGTTGAAATACAGTCGTGGCTTGCAAGATATTTATTACCAAGACAATGCGATTGCGATCGGGGATGCCGTTTCAACGGTCAACTTCCTGGGTGGAGAGGGAATTCGCCATGCGATGCAAGCCTCCGAAATTGCCAGTCGCCATATTCAGAATTACCTGGATGGTAGAATTTCTAGCTTTAGAGATTATCAAATAGAAATGCACAAAGTCTTTCTCAGAACCTGGAATTTGTCTGAGAAATTTGGCATGAAAAAGTACTTACAGGATTGCGATGCCATTGTGGATAAAGTTGTCACTTACCTGCAACCGATGAGTCTGGAAGATGTGGTTGATATTCTCTTTTATTACCGCTTTGAAAAAGTGTCCAAAGGGTTGCCGCAATACATTGCAAGAAAGCTTGACTCTTTTCTGACGCGATCGCTCTCTCGGCTCAAAAGCATCTACAAAAAACCGCTACTCCGCTAGTTTTGGGTGGCGTTTCACGACCTACCGCCTATTGTGGTTTCAGCAGCGTCACCTTCAAGGTAAAATTGCCTCCGGCAGCTTCTCCAAACGATCGCACGCGAATGATGTAAGTGCCTGTTTTGGCGATGCGGGTAAACAGCAGAGAGTTGGTGCTGCCATCGGGACCATCATCATTTTCGGCAACCGTGGTGCCATCCGTTGCGATCAAGTAAACAATGGAATCAAAATTTTCTGAATTCACATCAATGGTGACCTGGCTGCCCGCCTGGAGTTGGATAACGTAATCACGAGCGAACCCCCCCTGCCCAGTTGGGATGTCGTTTTTGGTGAGTTTGTCGGTGAGGCTTTTGCCAGGAGTAATGGCGATGGGATTGTACATCCGAGACTGCGCGATCGCCCCTAAATCTTCCATACCAACTCCCAGCGCTAGACATTGAATCATCAGCGCAGCCCGAAACCCGATCGCAACCATTCCTTACCTCATCACGCCTGTTCTCTTACTTTACCTTTGTCATGGTTGCTTCTAAATCCGCAAGAGACACCGCGCCAGTCAATACTTCACCATTCATGATGAAAAACGGCGTACCGTCAATGCCTAAAGCATCTGCCAACTCCAGATCTTGTTGAATTGCCGCTGCGGCAGCAGGGCTATTGCGATCGCGATCGAACTTCTGCAAATCTAGTTTCAAGGACTGTGCAATCTGCGTATAAAGTGAGTTGCCAAGTTGCTTCTGGTTCGTAAACAGCGCCTCATGAAACTCCCAAAACTTGCCCTGTTGCCCTGCTGCCCACGCGGCCTTTGCCGCAGGTAGCGCTTCGGGGTGAATGGAGGTTAATGGAAGATGCTTGTATACCAGGGCTACTGTGTTGCCATGCTTCTCCATAAACTGCTTCAATGTGCTGTTTGCCTGCGCGCAAAACGGACACTGAAAATCGGAAAACTCTATCAAAACAATCTTTCCGTCCTTTGCGCCTTTAACAGGTGAAGCACCAATCAAGGCTTGAGGCTTCGTCTTCAACTGTTGCAAAGCCGACTGCCGCGCTTTCTGTTCTTGCTCCCGTTGCTGGCGCTGGTAAGCCTGCACCGCCTCTAAAATTACCTCTGGGTTCTCGCGGATGATTTGCAGCACTTGTTCACGCAACTGTGGACTAATTTCGCTGGCACCCGCTTGTGCAACAGGCAACCAACGACTGCTCAGCACAATGCCCAACATCATTAACAGCAAGCCAGGTAAATGCTTGAAATTGACCAGCCGCATTACATTAGCAGGCGATTTCTTCCAGACGCGATTTTCAGCCATTCGTCATCCACTCCTCAAACGTTCTCCTGCCGTTATAGCAAAGTGCTGAGTAATGAGGACTGAGTGCTGAGAATGTAATCCAGTCACTTCAGGACTTTCAGCAGTTCGATAGTCCTAACCTATAGCAGCACCGCTTTATCGCCCTTCATTGTGTCACAGAGATGAAGCAGCTATGGATTTCTAATGGCTAAGAAAAAGCCACCAGGTAGTATGAGCATTTGTCAGGGGGATGCTCATTCCTGGTGACTCATTGCGTGTGTCGCAATCCTCTGTGCTATCCGGTTTTGGTAGAATAACTCTTTGCCTGAACAGGCGATCGCCACAGTTATCCTACCCGGGCACCAATCGTTAAATTATTTTCAGCAAATTATTTCCAGCCAGCCCGATCCATCAGTTTCAAAGCTTCGCTGTTGTTGCGTCCATAAACGGCAGCATTGAGCTTGTCTTCTTTAAACTTGCCAAGACTTGCCAGCATTTGATCGATGCTCACGCCACTGCGGGCAGGATATTCGTTGTTGCCTCTAGCAAGCAGAGATTGGGCTTCTGGACTTGCCAGATACTCCAAAAACTGGATGGCTGCGTCCCGGTTTTGGGAGGTTTTGACAACGCCACCCCCGCTGATGTTAACGTGGGTGCCGCGATCGCGCTGGTTTGGGAAAAAGACCCCAACCTTAGACGCAATCTCCTTTTCTTCTGGCTTGTTCGACTTCATCAGCCGCACTACATAGTAAGTATTCACCAGCGTTAAATCTGCCGCTCCAGACGCAACCTCTTTAATCTGAGCCGTATCATTGCCCTTGGGAGGCGCTGCAAAGTTAGTCACAACCCCCTTTGCCCACGCTTCTGTTTTCGCCGCACCATGAACCGCAAGCATCGAACCCACCAGAGATTGGTTATACACATTACTGGACGAGCGTATCATGATGCGCCCTTTCCATTTGGGACTTGCTAAATCCTCGTAGGTCGAAAGTTGAGACGGTTGCACCCGGCTCTTGTTGTATACAATCACCCGTGCTCGTTTGGATAGCCCAAACCAGTGCCCCTGGGGATCACGCAAATTGGCAGGAATTGCAGATTGTAAGGTTTTGGATGACACAGGCTGTAGCAGTCCTGCTTCTTGAGCACGCCACAAATTGCCAGCATCGACCGTCATCAGCACATCGGCTGGGCTGTTTGCGCCTTCGCTTTTGATCCGCTCAATCAATTTGTCAGCAGGGGCCTCAATTAGGTTGACTTTAATTCCCGTTTTTTTGGTAAAGCCCTCATACAGCGCATTATCTGAGTCGTAGTGACGGGCAGAGTACAGGTTGATGGTGCGGTTAGACTGAGCTTCTACAGAAAGATGCTTGCCAAACCCTGCGGCTGTCGCGATCGCCACTGCTGTTCCTGCTGCCAAGAAGACACGCCTCGTCGTTTTCATTTGTATCGCCATCTCCAATACTTCATTATTGAGACTCACTCTCAGAAAAGAAGCATAAAACATTCGGGTATCAACAGCAAGACTATTGAAAAAGAATCGCAACTTACAAAATCACTTTGAAGGTAAAACCATAAGCCGAAAACAGGATTTAATC
>JACYLN010000077.1 GCA_015272515.1 Leptolyngbyaceae cyanobacterium C42_A2020_001
AGAGAAATTGGAAAACCTTGTCCCATGCGGATTTTATTTCCCAACAACTCTATTATGTGCTGGCAAAAAACGCTGAACTGTATCGGCGTTTGGCATGATTCGGTATTTGACGCTAATTGAGGTATTAGAGCTACATCGCAAAATTCTTGAACAATCCGGTGGAGCATTGGGTATTCGAGATATGGGTTTGTTTGTAGATGGAAATAAACGTACAGGTCATGCTGCAACGGAGACTTTTCTAGTTCTGAACGGGTTAGAAATTAACGCCTCTGTGGATGAACAAGAGCGTATAGTGTTGGCGATCTCATCAGGCAAACAAGAACGTCAGGTATTTATAGAATGGTTACAGCAGAACACAACCGCTAGCTAACAAGTCATTGGTGAAATTCCGATGTTATCTGCTGCCGCTGCACCTAACTGTTAGGCACTGTAGAAGTGCTTCGATCAAGATTTGGTTTTGCTCATCGGTGCCGACTGTAATCCGGAGTTTATCGTCGAGTCCTGGTTGGTTGAAATAGCGTACTAATATGCCGTGTTCTTTGAGTTCTAAATAAATTGCTTCAGCATTACTTTGCGGTGGTTGAACGAGTAAAAAGTTCGTTTGAGAATCCCAAACCTGGAAGCCAAGTTGTTTCAGTTCAAGGGCTAATTTGGTACGAGACGCTTTAACTTTTGCCACGCACTTATTCTTGTAAGCCTGATCGCGCATGGCGGCGGCACCGACTAAACACGCGATCGCATCCACGTTGTAGCTATCTTTGACCTTCAATAACCCACTCAACAACTTGGGATTGGCAATGCCAAAGCCTAACCTGAGACCTGCCAATGAATAGCCTTTAGACAATGTGCGGACAATGATCACATTCTCAAATTCTTGTACCAATGGCAAGGCAGTTTCATTGGCAAAATCTACATAGGCTTCATCGATCACCAGTACGCCTGTTAGTTGGGAAGCCAATTTTCGTAAATCACGAAGCGGCACCCCATGGGCAGACGGGCTATTGGGAGAGGCAATAAAGGTAACCGCGCCCCTAGCTGCAACTAGCTTTTCAATGGGCAAGTGGTAGTCGTTACTGTAGGGAATCTCAATCACATCCGCAGGCTGGGCTGCCGCTAAGGTTCTGTATAGCACGTAGGTTGGTGTGGGATAGACCAGCGATCGCCCCGATTCGGTGCAGGCGCGGATAATTACACTCAACAACTCATCACTGCCATTGCCCACAATAATCCAATCCAACGGTACTGCTAGCACCTCGCCAATCGCCTGCCGAAAGTCATCGGCGTAAGGTGTGGGGTAGCGCCGCAGCCACTCACTATCCAGCGATCGCAAAACTTCCATGGCTGCTGGCGAGGGCGGATAGGGGTTTTCGTTGGTGTTGAGCTTAATGACACGAGTGCCGGGACGAGGCTGTTCACCGGGAGTGTAGCCCGTCATCGCAGCCACGCTGGGACGGAAAAAATGAGTCATATAATCAGGCGGTAGAAATCAAGGCTGAATGAAACTGTGATTTGTGAACAGTCGATGACCAGTTACCAATGACCAACGTTTATCGATTGCGACGAAACAGCCAACCAACCCCACGCAGCGGACGAATTGCTCGACCCTCTCTGGCAGATTTTACGCCAAACCCATAGCGAATAGGCGTGGGCTGCACTGTAGTGGGCGATGCGGAATCGGCATCAACAACCATAGACTCCGTTTCCTCATCCGTTACAAAGTCTTCCTTCGCATGCCACCAGGACGAAATGAAGCCGCCCGTTAGCGCCGCGATCGCGCTTAAACAGACACTCAGAAACAGTGAATACCCCATAAAGACCAACGCAAACAGGAAGAGCAACAGCAACTTTGCTCCTGTGCGATAGCCCATTGTGGAATCGGGTCGGACTGCCATAGAAAGGAGAACGGGTAATGGGTGATGGGGTAGGGGAGTGATGGCGTGATAGAGGGTCGATTGGGGTAGGGGAGTGATGGCGTGATAGAGGGTCGATTCGGATTGAGGAGTTGGGTAATTTTGAATTTTGAATTTTGAATTTCTCCCCCACCTTCCTTACCGGCTTCATCACTTCTGCCTTCTGCCTCCTACCTCTTCAATTGTGCTGCCAAATCTTGAGTTGCGTCTAAGGTTTTGACGAAGGGTTTCTCAGTTTCGGTGAATGGCTCCATATGCTGTTTGGGGAGGAGATCGGCGGTGGCATCAGAGACATCACCCTGCCGCTGGTTGAGCCAGGTTTGCCGCACGTTGAGCGGGGCATCGCAGTAGAGAATTTGCAACTTGAGGGGATGTTCTGTGTTGCTGGTTTGTTCAACAGCCTGGAGCACGGCTTGACGTAGAACCTGGCGATCGTACTTGGCATCCAGGATTACGGGGTAGCCTTGAGTTGCCAACGTCATGCCCAAATTCAGTAGGCGATCGTAGGTTTTTTGTGACATTTCGGCTGAGTAGAGGTCTTCGCTGCCGCGCTGATCGAGGGGAATGCCTGCCAAATGTTTGCGGACGGCATCAGAGCGAATGTGAACGGCTCCTACTTGACGAGCAAGGATGCGGGCAGCGGTACTTTTGCCGGAACCAGAGAGTCCACACATGAGATAGACGGTGCCGCCGTGGGCTTGGCTGGCAGTTCCCAGGGGCGATCGCGTGTAGTCCCATGCCAGCCGATAGTAACGAGCAGCGGTTTCTTGACATTCTTGCTGTACGGCTTCAGGAATGGAGGGATCACCTAACAAAAATGACGTGACTTTTGCCCGCACATAGGATTGACGACTGAGGTATAGCGGCAAGACCTGTAAGCCTTCCCAGTCGCCCATTTCCTCAATGTAAGCATTCAGAAAGACGTTGCTCAGGTCGGGGCGATCGCGGGCATCTAAATCCATAATGATGTAGGCAATGTCGAACATGGTATCGACAAAGCGAAATGGCTCGTTGAACTCAATGCAGTCGAACAGTAAAATCTTGTCGTTCCATAGGGCGATGTTACGGAGATGCACATCCCCATGACACTCGCGAATCCAGTTGTGCTGCACCCGACTGGCAAATAAATCTGCCTGTTGATCAAACAAGCGATCGGTATACTGGCGAGTTTCATCAAACTGCTGCTGAGTTTGCGGTCCACCGATATAGCTCAGGGTTTGCTCATAATTCTCATCAAATGCCTGCCGAATTTGCGCCACGTCTCCAAAGCTGCGAATGTAATCGTTAATCGCGCCCTTGCGATGGAATGCTGCCAATTCTTTTGCCAACCGAACCAATAATGCTTCAGTCAGTTTGCCTTGCTCAAACAGGTCACTAAATAGGGTTCCGGCAGGAAACTGCTGCATCTTAACGGCAAATTCAACGGGTTCCCCCGCTCCACCGAACTGAAATCGCTCCCCTGCCTGCGTAATCGGCACTACTTCTAGATACAGTTCTGCTGCGCCGCGCTGGTTTAGCCGCAATTCTTCATGACAAAAATGCTCCCGCTTCTCCAAAGTGGAGAAATCTAAAAACCCAAAGTTGACAGGCTTTTTGACTTTGTAGGCGTAGTCTCCTGTGAGCAGAATGTAAGACACATGGGTTTGCACCAGTTCAATTGGCTGCGTCACCGGGTGAGGGTAGAATCCCGGCTGTAACATTTGCTGAATCAGCGGAGGCAGGGCAGTTTCGGTCATGTCTAGGTGAAAAAGGAATTAGGCTGGCAATGAATCACCGTAACATACCTGGGGAGTAAATCTTTCTACCAATCCCATTGGATCTCGCCAACCAGATCTTTGAGGAAATTATCGGATACCTGGGTGTTTGGCAGGTTAAAGCCCAGTCCTTGTTTGTCCATGTGCTGCCGCAGTTGGGGCATCAGCCGTTTTGCCACAATATCCATTGGTTTGAGCCTGGTTGCCTGGGGTTGGGTCACAAGCCAGCCAGCAGTAGCTCCGGCGGCAGCGCCAATGCTCCATTCGCTTTGATGGATGCGGGTCATGCCGTTGGCGATGTGGGTCACGGCAATGCCTTTACCGCCCACGAGTAAGTTATCAATGCCTTGCGGAATCAGGGCTTCCAATGGAATCAGGGTGGGCTGTACGTGTTCTTCTACCACAGACGCACTCGATGCCTCTCCATCTTTTTCAGATTGGCGATAGCGGCAACCGTGGATATCGATGCTGTAGTGAATGCGGGCGATCGCGCTCTGGCTAAAATCCCGTTTACCTTGCATATCTCGCCGCAGATCTGCTTCCCGCACCGCAAACTCTCGCTGGTTGTATGCCCGAATTCCAGCAATCCGCCGCCCTTCTCGGATGTAGGGGGTCATGCTCAAACCAGACAAAGTACCCATGGGAGAATCAGTTCCCGATACATAGGCCAGCGGTAACTCCTTGCCGTGATGTTCTAGCAGCCAGTGGGCAAACAGCAGCGCATGGAACTCCGCGTGTTGCAACGCCTCCAGCGATAAACCACCCATCCAGTTTTCCCGCTGTCCGGATTTGTCCAGGGCTTCCGTATTGAGAATCAGCGGCGGGTCCATAAACTTCCAGTCGTTGCCCCGGTTCCAGTTAATTGCCGTCATGTCACCGGGTTGGGGGGTGCTGGTGTAGGGGTTATCGGGAACGGTGCTGACAATGCGGCGATAGTTGAACACGCTGCGCCCAGTGAGCACGGGGAAGCCTTGCAGATCAAAATCGCTGCGGTGCTCCTCTTTGGGATAAACCGACTCTAGATTTTCTAGTGTTTTGAGGCTGGTTCCGTTGTCGTCGTGAATTGCCAGTGTAAACGGGTAAGTAAATGCCTGAGTGCAATCGGCGTTATCCCAGCGGGAAGCGTTGCGTTCGCCCGTGGTTGCTAGCGAGTCAGAACCGAGACGGTAAGGAACTCGCGCCCAACCGATGAGTTCGTTGGTGTCGGTGGCATCAATGACCATCAAGCGCTTGCCCGCAGGAGCCTGAATTTTGAGGGGAATTTTTTCAAACTCGTCGTCGCTTTCCCACTTGTACCAGGTTGGCAGCTCAGCAGAAAGGCGACCTTTGGGGAAATAGTTGGGCTGACGAGGCACCCGCCGCACGGCATAAACGGTAGTAATTTCGCGACCTGTGCGATCAAATTCGGCTCCTTTAAATGCGGTGGATTTGCTCCACTGGCTGCCGGGTGCTTTTGCAGCGGATGTTTTTAGGAGTTGTTCGGCAGCGTTGGCTCCAGCCTGGGGTGGAAAGCAGAGGATTCCCACCCAACAGCTATTGATATCTGTCACCTTCGTCCCATCGGGAATGCCTGTCCAAGTGGGCAGTTTGACGGGTTGCTGACTGATGAGTTGCTTGAAATTTGTCCAGCTTTGCGAGAATGAGTCTTCTCCGCGCATTTCCTGCGATTCATCCAGAGCAGACACCCCTTGCGAACTAATTTGTCCACCCAGCCAGGGGGTGAGTTCAATCAAACAGGTCACCGCTCCAGATTGCATGGCGTGAGAGGCGGCGGCAACTCCCCCCAGCGACCCCCCAATCACCACCACATCACAATTCCAGGTTTCTTGCGCCATGGGCAAGGGCGAAAGCTGCGGACGAGCGATCGCGGCATTCAAAAATCCACCCGTGGCAAATGAATGAGGGGAACCATTGGACGATCGCTGCATTCCTGCCAGCAGCATCCCCAACCCTTGCCCTGCCAAAAAGCTAATCCCTGCCGCCGCGATCGCCAACAGCACCATACGCCGCCCCACAAAGCGCCGATGGTTAACCAAATCAATTCCCGCCTTTGCCACTCGTCCAACCTGAGCAGTTAAGATCAGCAATAGACCTGATCGCCGACGAGACCGAGTGGAAGGGCGCGATCGCGGACTCGCTCTCCCTTGCTCTTTTGAGCGTGCAGAAGATTGACCAGCCGTTGAACGCCGTTTCCGTTCCGATTTGCGATTCTGCCGAGTTGAAATCCGAGCCGATGCCTGATGCTTCACACGAACACACCATACGACTGACTGAATCGTTGTACCACAGCTAAATTAGAATGCTACAAAATTCTTTCTCACTCACCCACTCACCGTTCGGCTGAGGCTCACGGCAGAAGCCCACCCCTTACCCACCCACTCACTCCCCATTCCCATCGGTAAACCTCTAACTTGCAGCCTTGATCACAATGGAAACGCATCTTGCGCCGACCAATTCCACACACTTCTTAGACACGCTTTCGCAAGCGATCGCGGCTTTTCATGGAACGAGCGATCGCCCCCGTCCGTCGGCTTCAACGGTAGTTGAGGCATTATTGCAGGCTGAGAAAGCTGCCAAACAGCAGCATTTGACGTATCCCCTAGACGCGCTGGCTGGCAAATGGCGCTTGTATTTCACCACAACGGGGCGGGCAACTCGCAAGGCAGGAGTGGTACAGGGACGCGGTTGGTATGTGCCCCGGTTTGCTCCGGCTTACATTTCTTTCCTGCCAAATGCAGCAGAAAGCGACAAAGGAACCATTAGCAATCAAATTCAACTGGGGGCGTTGCAGTTCAAGCTGAATGGACCGTTTAAGTATCCGGGTAAAAAGAACTTGTTGGGATTCGACTTTACCCAGGCTGAGCTTTCCCTATTTGGCAAAACGCTGTACACAAGTGGGTTTCAATCCGGCAAAACCAAACGCGCTAACTTTGATGAGTTGACTGTTGCCAAACTGCCGTTCTTCGCCTTTTTCCTGATAACCAATGACTTTATTGCCGCACGAGGACGGGGTGGCGGATTGGCAATTTGGGTCAGGGAATGAACCATCGCGTTGACCCGAAATTGAAAAATTGCGATCGCGCAACTTTCTATGCCACTCACCCAAACCCGATGTAGGGTAAACATGGACGATCGCTGGAGGGAAAAGATAATGTTTCACAAGGTTCTGGCAGCGGTGGATGATTCTGGCATCGGCAAACAGGCATTTGAACAGGCGCTTGCCCTCACCAAAATGATGAATGCCCAACTGATGCTGATCTATGTTCAGGCTCCCTTTGAATCTGCCTATCCCAACCAGGCTTTCCCGTTTGAAAGTACCTATCCAGGAGCTAGTTCAGAAGCTTTCAAAATCCAGATGGAAGCGTGGGAGACCCACCAGCATCGAGGTGCCCAGCTTCTGCAAGCATCCGTTGATGCAGCGATCGCGGCGGGGGTGGATGCCGAATCCATCCAGCCATTGGGCAACCCCGGACAAACGATTTGCGAATTTGCCAAAACTTGGGGAGCGGATCTAATTGTGATTGGGCGACGGGGACACACTGGGCTAGATGAACTGATTGTGGGCAGTGTTAGCAATTACGTTGTGCACCATGCCCCCTGTTCGGTGTTGACGGTGCAGGGAATGGAATAATGGGTGAGGGCGAAAGCACACGTTCTAGCAAGTCAATTTTTTGCGGTTCACTATGGCAACCATCAACGATAACTATTTGAAACTCAAGGCGGGATACCTGTTTCCAGAAATTGCCCGACGAGTCAACGCATTTGCGGCAGAACATCCTGATGCCAAAATTATTCGTCTCGGCATTGGGGATGTCACAGAACCCTTGCCAGCAGCCTGTCGCACAGCAATGATTCAGGCAGTGGAGGAAATGGGCGATCGCGACAAGTTTCGGGGCTATGGCCCAGAGCAGGGCTACGAGTGGTTGCGGGAAGCGATCGCCAAGCACGATTTTCAGGCGCGGGGTTGCGATGTGGATGCCTCCGAAATCTTCATCTCCGATGGCTCCAAGTGCGATTGCGGCAATATCCTGGATATTTTTGGCAGCAACAACACCATTGCGGTGACGGATCCCGTCTATCCCGTCTATGTGGATACGAATGTGATGGCAGGACATACGGGTGAAGCCAATGACAGAGGGGAATACGGCGGTTTGGTTTACCTCCCGATCTCGGCAGACAACCATTTCACGGCTGAAATCCCCCCGCAAAAAGTGGATTTGATCTATCTTTGCTTCCCCAACAATCCAACAGGCGCAGTTGCCACCAAAGAACATCTACAAGCCTGGGTCAACTATGCCCGCGCCAACGGTTCCATCATCTTTTTTGATGCCGCCTACGAAGCTTTTATTACCGACCCTGCCATTCCTCACTCGATTTACGAAATCGACGGAGCCAGAGAGTGCGCGATCGAGTTCCGTTCCTTCTCTAAAAATGCCGGATTTACTGGAACTCGTTGTGCCCTAACTGTTGTGCCCAAAACCTTGAAAGGAAAAGCCGCCGATGGCTCAGACGTAGAATTGTGGAAGCTGTGGAACCGTCGCCAATCCACTAAGTTCAATGGCGTATCCTACATTGTGCAGCGGGGAGCTGAAGCCGTTTATTCCCCCGCAGGACAGGCACAAACCAAAGAATTAGTCGCCTTCTACATGGAAAATGCCCGCATCATTCGTGAACAACTGACTGCCGCGGGGATTCAGGTTTACGGTGGCGTGAATGCACCTTACGTTTGGGTAAAAACGCCCAACGGCTTGTCGAGTTGGGACTTTTTCGATAAATTGCTGCACGCCTGCAATGTGGTGGGCACTCCCGGTTCCGGCTTTGGTGCTGCTGGCGAAGGTTACTTCCGCATCTCGGCATTCAACAGCCGCGAAAATGTTAACGAAGCGATGCAGCGTATTGCGGAGAAGTTTAAAGCATAGCGATCGCCGCCCAACTCAGATAGTTCAATCAGAATCAGAGCAACAACCGATACTCAAAGCTCCCTCTTTCCCTAAATCTGGTGGAGAGGGAGCTTTCAGGTTTATGTCAACTCTCTTTTCCTCTCACTAAGCGGTTGCAAGGGAGAGGTTGGCTGATCCTTGTTGTACTAGCGAGGAGTCGCTGGCACAATTTCCAAATCAGAATTGAGCGTGAGATTGAGATCAGTGTTGGGATTGATAGCGTACAGATCAAGGCGATCGCGGAACAGCAAGCTCAAACCTGCGCCCACAACTGCCCCCGGCAATACTTCCCAGGCTTCTAAGCGGCGATCGCCCGTAACAGCAGAAATCCCCGCCGCCGCACCAGCACCAATTACCGTACCAGCAATCAGTTTTCCAGCACTAACACCCTTCGTAACCGTCTCAGTCGTTGTGATCAAATTAGAAGACGCATCAATTGGGAGCCGTCTGCCATTAGGCAACACCAACTCTCTTGCCAAGAACTGAGCACCTCTGGGAGTGGTTTGCAGCGTCCCGATTACATCACTACCTGCCGGAATTAGCACTTGCCCATTCTGAGTCACGACATTCTGCGCCACTTTCATTGTGAAAGGAATCGGCGCTTCGTCTTTTGCCAGCAAGATCTTTTGAGCACCTTCGTAGCGGACGGGAATTTGAGTTCCTGCCGGAATCTTAATTCCAGTTGCAACATCTCCACCCACAATATAGGGAGAAGGAATGAATGCCACCTGCCCCGTGTTGACTAATGCCTGATAGATAAAGGCAGCAGTTTCTGCGCGTGTCGCAGCCCGGTTCGGATTCAACACCCGCACATCGGGGTAGTTGACAACCATGCGCCGCTCGGTCGCCGCTGCCACGCTAGAACGAGCGTAATTGGGGATAGCACTGGCATCTGCGAAAATTCCCAATACTTGCTCAATCGGAACTCCAGGAGATGCCGCAAACCCTAACCCATTTGTTAGAGAGACTAAAATTTGGGCACGGGGAATATTTTCATCCGGTCTAAATACGTTTCCTGGGTAGCCTGCCATGAACCCAGTAGTATAAGCTTTGTCGATGCCGCCCCTGCCCCAATAGTTAGCAGGAACATCCACAAAGTTAATGGGTGGACGGATTTGCGGACGACCCGCAAATGCCCGATTAATCATTGCCGCAAATTGGGCACGGGTGACTGGATCCTCCGGACGGAAGGTGCCATCTTCCGGGAAGCCCGCAATCACACCTCGGGTTGACAGTTCATTAATAAATGGGGCTGCCCAGTATCCTGCAGGAACATCCTTGAAGGCGGTTGGCTGAGCGATCGCGGGAGCGGTCATAACAATGGGCGCAACGCTGCCTGTTGCAATTCCTAAAGCAACGAGTAAAGCGGTCCCTGATTTCCAAGCGTTGGAATTCACCATGGGAGAGTTCTCCAAAGAAACATCGACTACTTGTTAGGTATATTGACCTTACACAAGGTAAGAAGGTTCCTGGGGGGATAAACAGCGAAAATTGGCAGTTTTTGGCAGAAATGCTCTGATTTTAAGAGTTGATATGCGATCGCTACACAGCTTTTACTATGAAACGGTGCTGCCATCAAAAACTAGATAATCCCAACAAACGAGTTGTCCTCCCGAGGTGCGAAAGCAAGACAACTTGAGCGGCTAAAAAGCACAACATTCACCAACATCAGCACTAATTTCCTAGAAGATTGCCAGGAAACGCAGCACAATGGGTTGAAGGAGTACCAAAGACGCTTCATCAGAGCGATTTCTGAGTCTTGCAACTGAATGATACCCCCAGAACGGTTTAATGAACGATTAATCGCTCACGACATCTCATGATTCAATGAATGCTGGTTAGGATGGGGGCGTAGCATTCGGTGTCCTTCATTGTGGAATTCTTGTGTGGCTAACGTTACAATCCTCACAATTGGCAACTTTATCCGGATGGTTTGCTGAATATCGGTGCAGCACACCAAAAAATCATTGGCTTAAGGGGGAAGGGGGGTTGCAGTCTGCAACACAGCAATAAAACTTATTTCTGACTAAGTTGAGTAGGCGGAGTAACCTGCCACGCGGGATAATATTGTTGGTTGGGCACGGGGTATGATCGTAAGTCACAATCATTGGCAAGAGATTCGAGCGTTTTGCCGGGATGATGAGGCGTATCGGCGAATGCTTGAATTGTTGACGGGTTGTTTGTCAGACGGTAGTGAGCGGCAACTGACAGCACAGCAAACTCGGGATCATTACACTGCAATTTTGCACTTAATGCCCGATCGCGTCTTCCGCGTGAATCGCAACGGTGACGGTCTAGATTTTAAGGGTACGCAGGAAGACACTGAAAATGGTATCCGGCGGGAAGACGTGGTTGGTACAAACCTGCGTGAGTGTTTACCACCCGACATTGCCGAAGCCATTCTAAATGCGATCGCCCGAACACTGGAAACCGGAACGTTACAAACCTTTGAGTATCAGCTAACCAACACCTGGGGACCCAATGAAGAACTGCGGGATTATGAAGTGCGGTTAGTGGTCTGTGGGGAGGATGAGGTGCTGGCGATCGAGCGAGACATCACCGAACGCAAACACGCCGAGCGTAAACTGGAGGAAAGCGCCACCCGGCAGGCAGAACTCTATCAACAACTTCAAACACTCAACGCCAGTTTGGAACGATTAGTCGAGGAGCGCACTGCCCAACTCCAGCAGAAGATGGTGGAACTCCAGGAACTCAGTGATCTCAAAGACGAATTTTTACACGCCGTTTCCCACGACCTGCGAACACCAATGATGGGGATGCGCCTGGTGTTACAGAATTTGCAGAAAAAAGTAGAGGACCCAATCGCCGTTTCTCATTCCGTGCTTGAGCGCATGGTGCAGAGTTTGGATCGGCAACTGGCGATGATTCGTTCGTTGCTGGATGCTCAGTCGAGCGATGTTCGGGGCATTAGCCTAACTTACGAATCGCTCAATTTGGGAGAATTGGTAACTGCGATCGTCGAAGATTTAGCGCCGCTCCTGTCGCAAAACCAGGCAACCTTAAGCAACCATATTTCCTCCCATCTCCCTCCCGCTTTGGTCGATCCAGCTCAGATTCGGCGCGTACTGGAAAACCTGCTCACCAATGCCTTGCAGCATAATCCACCGGGACTACATCTTACCTTAACCGCTCAAACTGACGGGGATTTTATTCGGTTCTGTGTGCAAGACAACGGCATAGGCATGGCTCAGGAGGAATGTGATTCCTTGTTTGATCGTTACGTTCGCGGTGCCCGTGCCCGTCGAGCCGTTGGGGTTGGTTTGGGGCTATACCTCTGCAAGCAAATCATCATGGCTCATGGCGGTGAGATTGGAGTCACCAGTGCCCCTGGTAAAGGTGCAACGTTTTGGTTTACCCTGCCGCAGGGGTAATCATCCCCATTTGGGCGAGTCGTCGTGATTCCCAATCATGGCAAACTGTTAAAGTGGGCTGAAATGCTTTGTTTGAACCTCACACAAATTTATCCAATTTGTTAAGCAACAGGGACTGACGCGAACTCGATGAACCTGATCTCGTTTCTGCTGCGATCGTCCTGGAAAATGGTGGCGATCGCGATCTTTACCGGATTTTTGAGTGGGGGAAGTAGCGCAGCACTCATTGCTCTGATCAGTCGTTCCATCAGTCAGGGCACTGATATTTCCCTGGATCGGATCGCGATCGCCTTTGTTTGTCTGGCATTCGTTGCCCTAACCTCCAGCATCGCCTCCCAGATCATGCTGATTCGGTTGGCGCAGCAGTCGATCTTTCAATTGCGTCTCAGCCTCAGTCGGCAAATTTTGGCAACGGAACTGTCCCATCTAGAAAAACTGGGTGCGCCTCTGTTGCTGGCAACCTTAACTGATGATGTCCAGGCAGTGTCAGATGCAGTGCGGTTGGTGCCGTTTCTGTGCATTGATATGGCGATCGTGGCGGGCTGCTTAAGCTACATCATCTGGCTATCCTGGCAGGTATTTTTTCTGGTGGTGCTGCTAACGATTGTGGCACTGGGCAGTTGCCGCTGGTTATTAAAAACTGGGCAAAAATGGCTGGCAAAAGCGCGCAACGAGCAAGATAGTCTGTTCAAACATTTCCGCACCGTTACTGATGGCATCAAAGAACTGAAACTGCACTATCGGCGGCGGCAGGCGTTTCTTAGCGAAGATTTGCAGCAGTCTGCCGCGGCTTATCGACGCTACAACACCCGTGGCTTAACCCTGTTTGCCATGACTTCTAGCTGGGGCAAGCTCATTTTCTTTTTTGCGATTGGCTTTGTGCTGTTTGCCCTGCCCAAACTGATGACGCTCAATCCGCAAACTCTTTCGGGCTACGTGTTGACCTTCACTTACTTGATGTTACCGATGGATAACCTCGTGAATTCGCTGCCAGTGCTGGGGCGGGCGGGTGTAGCGCTGAAAAAAATTGATTCACTCGGTATTTCATTGGCAAACCGGGCAGAAGCGATCGCCACCCCAGACCCCATCCGTCAGCAGTGGAAACAACTGCAACTCCGCCGCGTCACCCATATCTACCAGACCGACCAGGACGATCGCGGGTTTGAGGTCGGGCCCATTGATCTCACCTTGCATCCAGGCGAATTGGTATTTATTGTGGGTGGCAACGGCAGCGGCAAATCCACGCTGGCAAAACTAATTTTGGGGCTTTACATTCCGGCATCGGGCGAGATTATGCTGGATGGCAAACCCATTGATGACCAGAATCGCGAGTGGTATCGCCAGCATTTTGCCGTGGTGTTTGCCGACTTTTTCCTGTTCGATCGCTTATTAGGGCTAGATCGGGATGATCTAGATGCCGAGGCAGCGGCTTCTCTCAAACGGTTACGACTGGATCACAAGGTCACCATCAACCAGGGCAAACTTTCCACCACCTCTTTGTCTCAAGGGCAGCGTAAGCGACTGGCACTCCTCACAGCCTTTTTGGAGCAACGCCCGATTTTTCTGTTTGATGAGTGGGCAGCCGATCAAGACCCCGTGTTCAAAGATGTGTTTTACACCGAACTGCTGCCACAACTCCGCAGCCAGGGTAAAACCATTCTCTGCATCAGCCACGATGATCATTACTTTCACCTGGCAGACCGCATTATCAAACTTGATTATGGTCAGGTTGAATACGACAAGCCTTTGCAACCGCGATCGCCCTCCTAACTCTCTGATTACCAGGTTCGCACTCAGCACTCAACACTCAGTCCTTCATAAGAACACCAATCGCTCCAACTTCCGGCATACAGCTTTGCATTAGAAATCCCAGCCAGTTCCAAAGAGAGCAGATTCACGCAGGCAGTCACCCCAGAGCCGCAGTAAACAATCACCTCGTTGAAATCGCTGATAGCCTGCCAGCGCTGGCGTTGATCTTCTGGCGATCGCGCCAACCCCTGTTCATTGGTCACGTCTTGCCAGGGATAGTTCATCGCTCCAGGGATGTGCCCAGCGATGGGGTCGATGGGTTCCCGCTCTCCCCGGAAGCGATCGCCCTCCCGCGAATCAACCAGAATCACACCGGGCAACTCTTTTTGAGCTTTCACCTGGGCAATGTCTACAACTTTTTCTGGGTGGGGGTTGGGAATAAAGTGACCCATTTTAGTTGCCGGAATTGCTGGCGTAGTGGGGTAACCAGCGGCATTCCATGCTGTCCACCCACCATCCAGCACAGCTACGTTGTTATGTCCCAGATAGCGCAGCAACCACCAGAGCCGCGATGCAAAGGCAAAGCGAGAGTCATCATAGGCAACCACGAGGGTAGATCGGTTGGCAGATGCAGAATAAACTCCCATCTGGTTGAGTTTTTGCGCCAGAGCATCTGGGTTGGGTAGGGGATGCCGCCCTCCGTGTTTAGTAACTGGGCTGGAGAGATCCTGATTAAGATCCAGGTAATAGGCTCCGGGAATGTGGCTCTCCTCATACTGCTGTCGTCCTAAAGCAGGCTGGGCTAAGGAAAAGCGACAATCTGCGATCGCCACCTGGGGATCATCCAGATGATCGAATAGCCATGAAACTGAAACGAGCGGTGCCATCATAATCAATCTTTAAGCTAGAGCACTTGGGCTGCGGAACGTGAAACTAAAGTAGTGGCTAGTGCGTCTACTATCCGGATGTGCATCTGTTCTGAGAGTAGATCTGTTAGTGATCTACCCCTTCATTGAAAAGCCCTATGTCTGTCAGTTCGTCGTCTGTTGGCTCATCTGCACGTATTTCCTGGTTTCCTGCTCCGTGGGTAGTCTGGTCAATTTTAGCGGGTTGTGGCTTAACGCTAACAACCACCATTCTTTATTTCGCCTGGGCATCACAACCATTGCAACGCCTTAAAATTGCTGAAGTTGTTAGCCAAACCGGGTCAAGCGACATTTTTGTAGACAGTAAACCGGCCCAAACTGGGGCAGAAGTGACCACCGGGCAGCAGATATTAACCCTGGAAAACTCACGCGTGGGGTTGCGGCACGCAGACGGCGTGTTGGCGCGGTTGGGCAATCAATCTTCCGTCACTCTAGAGCGAGACTGTATTCAACTGGGTGAAGGGCAAGTCGTTGTCAGTGCAACGCAAGGCTGCATTGGGGCGGCGATCGTGCGCGGACAAGATGCCGTGTATGTCTTGGAGCGATTAGGGACACTGGGCGAGGTCAAGGTGCTTTCTGGTCGGGTAGAAGTTTCGGTACCCAGTAATCCGGCGGCTCAGTCGATCGCGCTAACTGCAAACCAAAAAGTAACGCTCAGTTTAACAGGGGATGAGATTGGTCCCATTCGGTTGATGCTACCAGCCGAAGTCGGCAGTATTTTGCAAGGAGAACTGTTTCAAGGGTTTCAGCTAGCACTTGCCCAGCAAAACACGATCGCCGGTCTTCCCCCTGCTGCAATCGCTCCCAGTCCATCCCCAGCTCCTACCCCTGCGCCTGCCAAACCACCGCAAGTGACTCAATCACCACCCGTTAAAGCCGCTCCCCAGCCCAGCGCTCCAGCCCATCCACAACCCGTCGCCGCGACCAGCCGCCCTGCTTACTCCGACTACAGCACTGATAGCTACACTGCAAGCGACGATGCAACTCGTAGCACCTACAATCGCACTTATCGACGGCGACGAGTCCAAGAACCTTCCCAGGACTACTATGTGTATCGGCGCAAATGGCGATCGTCCTATGCAGGCAACTCCTATCGCCGTCGTGCCCCAGTTTATTCGCCCTCCTACCCCGCTTCAGACCACACCGTCCCTGCAAGCGATCTCCCCACAGTGCATGAAGCTCCCCAACCAGAAACACCTGCTCCTGTTGAACTTCCCCCTGTTACTCCTCCAGTCACCGAACCACTACCACCTCCAGTAATGGTAGAACCACCGCTAGAAGCTCCACCAGGACAGTAAATTGCTCGTGGTCAGGACAATGAATAATTCAAAATATAAAATCAAAAATGGCAACCCCCTACTGGAAAGCACTTTGTACTTTTAACTTTTCATTTTTAATCAATTCTCATTCCTAAAGGCAAATATACTCCCCAAATCCCTCACCTTTAGATTCCATAGATCGGGAATCTGGAAAGGCTCTGGAGTGGCGTGAAGTTAGAATGAGAATGAAGAATTCAACGGTTTCTCAATGGCACGACAATTAAAGCGATGGGAATCTCCCCGTCGGGAAGGACGAAACGATAAGGGGCGTGGTGGTTCAGCGCGTCAACGCCAGCGCAAGAAGCAGTTTCAAGCACTCAAACAAAAACTCAAAGAGCAATCAAAAGCGCAAGATAATCAACCGAAAAAACGCAAAGGGGAGGCAGAAATGCCTCTCTTTTTTATCAATGTCTTATTCAAAAATTACACCTATCTCCATTACCCAATTCAGCAAGTTGCAACTTTCTTGAACACTCGCGCTACTTTAAACTGAGTGTTTGAATATTCGGACAAATTGCTTTAACTGCAATCTTTTGAGGAGGAGTCTCATTCCATCCTGAAAGAATTCCATCCAATTCTGTTCGCAGCATAATTAGGGACTCAATTTTGCGGTTGATTTCTTCAACCTTTTCCTGAAGATGCTGTTTCACTTCACCACAGGGAAGTAGCCCCTGGTCATGAACACTCAAAATATCTTTGACTTCGTTCAACGTCAGACCTAAGGACTGGGCACGTTTGATGAATGCCAGTCGATTTAAGACCCCTGCATCAAATAGTCGGTAGCCAGAATCGGAACGTAACACATTGGGGCTAAGCAGACCAATGTCTTCGTAGTAACGAACTGTTTTTACCGGGAGATGACTGAGGGTAGCAACTTCTCCAATCTTTAACCGTTGCTGAGGTGTGGAGATGTTCATTCGACTAACTTCTCTAGAGTTTCAAAATCGGGTGTTATCGTCCAGGTGGATTTTTCTTGGAGAGACTCAACATCGGCAAGCCAGCAGAGGAGGGTGGAAGGACGTAGACAGGCGGGCGATGTTGCGGCTCAAGGGGACGTTTACGAACGTATTTCTGTCGAACACCCAGCGCGATCGCAACCCCCACCGCACTCAAACCCAACGACATCAGTGACCAGTGTTCACTCAAGCCACCGATCGCCACATTCATCACACCAGCCGTAACAATAAAGCTGATGATGGGTTCTTTCCGATAAGCCGACTTCAAAGTACGAGTCCAACTATCCATGAAGGGCACTCTACTACCACTAATTCAATTTTAGTGAATTCATTGTAAGTCGTTCGATAGAACCTGCAAACCTACCAATGACTAGAGACAGGATTCGGTTTTGATGTCACAGGATATCGAGCGATCGTAGTTCAACATGAATACCCCCTTTAAAAAGCTATCCGCTCTTACCAAAATATGCTGAAAGCTCAACATACGAGGGGTAAGAGCGGTCTAGTCGGGTCTTCAAGCTGAAACCTAACTGCCGGAAGGAACTCTACCTAATTCAACCAAGATTGACTACGTAGCCCTTCGAGAGTTTGAACTGTCGATTAGAGAACAGCTCCGGCGCACAGTTGGCTTACTCCAGCTAGATGACCCAGGCATTTACTACTATCTTGCATGGGCATCACCTCCTTGTCCCTAAATGGTTGGTTTCAAGAGTTTTGGAGTTCGATGCAGCCTTTCAACATGCATCTTGACTCAAGATAACACAGTTTTTTGAGAATGGGGGGAAGAGGGGATCATAAAGATGAAAGGGATGTAGAGTCCTTGAACAGAGGAGTCCAAGTGCTGCCATTGCTCAATCCGTTTGTTAGGATCGCGGGCATTGTTTCGGCTAAGGTTGATTGCACTTATGGATCGTCGTTCGTTTTTGTCTTGGGTTGGTGTGGGTTGGATCGCAAGCTGTTTGCCTGTGGCGATCGCCGCTTGCTCTAACACTTCGACTTCTGGCAATGCTCCCCAAGCTTCAGCACCGCGGAGTTCACCCCGCGCTGATGGGTTTCAGGCAGTGGGCACCGTTGCAACGCTGGATCAGTCAGGGCAATTGTTAGTGAAGGATTTTGTCGGTGGCTCTGTTCTGGTTGTACGCGACCCCGCGAACCCTAATGCGATCGCTGCTGTCAGCCCAACCTGTACTCATCAAGGCTGTATCGTTGAATGGAAAACAGACCAGAAAGCGTTCGTCTGTCCCTGCCATGCTGCCAAATTCGCGACGAATGGACAGGTGCTAGAAAGCCCCGCATCTCGCCCCCTACAAACCTTTACTGCAAAAGTTGAAGGTGATTCCATCCTGGTGAAAGCTTAAATTCTCAATGGAGATCTTGGTGCTGATGCGAAAGTTACTTGCACCCGCTCAAGCAGAACGTTGACTGACTCCACAGCTTGACTATGGTAAAGGGAGCGATCGCGCTCTGGCGTTTGTCGGTGATATTATTCGTGTTGCCAATGCTGTGCTTGACGAGAGCAAGGCAGCGACCTTAATCGCTTATGATGAACCATGATTCCGATAGAGGTCATCTTGCATTGCATCCATGCCAGAATCCAACCGCAACTTGAAACCCTTAACACAGTATCAGAAACTACTCCTGGCTCTGGCGATACTGGCAGGCTGCGCCTTTGCCTTAAAGACCCTTTCATCGATGCATCTTACTGGTCTGTGGAATGATGAGCTGGCAACCGTTGAAAAATCATTTCAACCATCTTTTTCTGCGTTGATGGATCAACTCAGGAATGATGTTCATCCACCACTTTACTACGTCATTCTATGGGGATTGGGCAAGGTATATGGACAGACTGCCACGTTCCTGCGCTCTTTCTCATGGGTTTCTTATATAATCGGCGCTGGTTTGCTTGGCTTTGCTAGCTGGAGTTGGAGTCGCAGCGGTGCTGCCGTCGTACTGGCATTATTGCTGGCGCTGGCGCTTCCTTTTACGGTAACGTATGCCGTTGAGGGTAAAGCTTATGCATTTCTCTATGCCTTAATTTGTGCCGCGTCCTTGTTTCGGATTCGTTTACTGGCGAGATATGGGCAGGCTGCCTATGGCTATAGCCTCAGTTGGTGCTTTGCAGCCCTAACCCATTACTACGGGATGGGGCTATTGCTTTGTCAAATCGTGCTAGATCTGCGGGCACGTCGGGATACGGTTAAGCCTCTAGCCTGGGCGCTTTTGGCTCCAACGCTTTGGATGCTGATTAATTTAGGTTATTTGTCTGGCAGTGAGGGTCGTCGATGGTTGCGACCCGCAGGGTCGTGGCTGCTGGAAGATACCTTAACTCGTCTGTTTGGGGTGAATTGGCTGCTGATAGTTCTCGTTTTAGGGGTTCTTGTTTGGGCACTCTGGCACTTTTCTCAAAAACGGGGAGAGGTTCCAATCCTGGGTTTGGTAACAGATTGGGGACTGGATGCGGGAGCGCTACTGTTTCTTCTAACTTTTCTGGTCTCGTTGGTTAAACCATCCTCTTTCCCGCGTCACTACATCGTGCTTGTGCCCTCGCTCGTAGGGGTGTTTTCTTGTTGGGTGGGAGTGAAATTGCAAGATTATTCCTATCAGAGATCGCGCTTTGCGGTAGTTGCGATCGCAATGACAGTGATACTGGCAACTTTTTGGGTTGATTCGTTTCGCTGGATTGTCCCTACCAGTCAGGCGGCAGATCGGTATGCGAATGATTTCAGAACGTTGGCAATGCTTGGTTCACAGACCCAATTTAAGTTTTCGCCTCAGTGCATAAAGTTGAATCTCTATGATCATGTTCTCCGGCAGGAACGCTTAATTGACCCGTCGGCTTCCTGGGGTTGCCTCACGGAAAGGGATCAATTGCCTACCACCTTATCGGAGTCTGTGCTTCGGGCTGCGCTTCCGGGTCAGCAGCAGGTATTTCTGGCAGTAACGAGCACTGATGTTCACGGGGCACGCCCGATTGAACCCTATGTTGCTGAGTTGGAAAAACGGGGTCTACAGTGCGTTCCTGAACCCCGGAACACAAAGTTTATGAAGGCGTTTCACTGTGGTGTGAAACCGATTGAAGCCATCAGTAACGACCAAAAGGGCAATCCATAAAACCTGCGATCGCTCGTTGCATCCATTAGTTGCGTAACCTGGCAAACTAGAATTTCTACACAGAACTCGGAGGTTTAACGCTCCGAGTTCTTAATGAGGATCAGGTAATCACAGTGGGCTGATTCATTGCGGTGAAATGCCGGATTTGGGCAACTTCCTCGGCAATGCTAATTAAATCCTTGAGTGCCACTTGCGGATCAAGACCGTGGTTAGCGGCGTTGGGTTCGTAGCTTTCCAGGTACACTCGCACCGTTGCGCCTTGCGTACCTGTGCCAGAAAGCCGGAAGACAATGCGAGAGCCATCTGTAAAACCAATGCGAATGCCTTGATTTTTGCTGACACTGCCATCCACTGGATCGGTATAGCTGAAGTCGTCGCAGTAATCGACGGTGTAGCTGCCAAACTGCTTGCCTTTGAGAGACGGCATTTGCTCATGCAACGCGGCAACGAGGGAATTGGCGCGATCGCTCTCCACCCCTTCGTAGTCATGGCGCGAGTAGTAGTTGCGTCCGTAGGTTTGCCAGTGTTCTTTGACAATCGCCTCCACCGATTGCTGACGAGCCGCGACTACGTTGAGCCAGAACAACACCGCCCACAACCCATCTTTTTCGCGGACGTGGTTGGAGCCAGTCCCAAAACTCTCCTCGCCGCAGAGAGTAGCTTTACCCGCATCCAGCAAATTACCAAAGAATTTCCAGCCTGTGGGAGTTTCGTAGCAGTCAATTCCCAGCTTTTCGGCAACCCGATCGGCGGCTTGACTGGTGGGCATGGAGCGGGCAATTCCGGCGAGTCCATCACGATAGGCAGGAGCCAGGGTGGCGTTGGCAGCCAGGACGGCAAGACTATCGCTGGGCGTGACGAAGAACTGTCGTCCCAAAATCATGTTGCGATCGCCGTCTCCATCCGATGCCGCGCCAAAATCAGGGGCATCGTTCCCAAACAGTATCTCTACCAAATCATGGGCATACACCAGGTTGGGATCGGGATGTCCGCGACCAAAGTCTTCCAACGGCTCCCCATTCATCACGGTACCGAGGGGCGCTCCCAGGCGTTGCTCAAACAATCGACGGGCATAGGGTCCGGTGACGGCATGCATGGAGTCCATACACATCCGAAAACGCCCATTGGTCAGCAATTCACGGATGCGATCGAAGTCGAATAACGACTCCATCAACTGAGCATAATCGTTGACGGAATCAATCACCTCAACGGCCATCTCACCCAGTTTGAAGCTACCCACTTTGTCCAGGTCTACGTCGGATGCTTCCAGGAGTTTGTAAGAACTGATAGATTTGCTCTGAGCAAAAATCGCCTCTGTAACCTTCTCCGGGGCGGGACCACCATTACCAATGTTGTACTTAATGCCAAAATCTTCCGTTGGTCCACCAGGGTTATGGCTGGCAGAAAGAATAATGCCGCCAAATGCCTGATTTTTACGAATCACACATGAAGCTGCGGGCGTAGACAAAATGCCACCTCGACCCACCAGCACGCGCCCAAACCCATTGGCTGCAGCCATCTTGAGAATGATTTGAATTGCCTGCCGATTGTAATAGCGACCGTCACCACCCACAACGAGCGTTTGTCCCTGGTAGCCCTCTAAGCTATCAAAAATGGCTTGAACGAAGTTCTCCAGGTAGTTGGGTTGCTGAAAAACAGGGACTTTTTTTCGCAGTCCCGAGGTTCCGGGTTTCTGATCCGCAAAGGGTTGAGTTGGGATGGTTTTGATGTTCATAACACTTTCAAGGAAGGACATCCGGTCAGTGAGTTTAGCTTAGGAGAGTTTTGTCACCCGTGTGTGATGCCGCGCTAACACAAAACATTTATGCGTCGTCGCCATAATGATAATCGCCTGACTTGCCGCCTGTTTTACTGATTAGGTGAATTTCTTCAATGCAAATTGATTTTTCCAGCGCCTTTGCCATGTCATACAGGGTCAACGCGGCAACAGAGACAGCCGTCAACGCTTCCATTTCTACCCCTGTCTCAGCTTTGATTTTGACGGTGGCTTCAATCCGATAACCAGGAAGATCAGGATCAGGAATGATTTGCACTTCTACTTTTTGCAGCGGCAGGGGATGGCAGAGTGGAATTAAATTTGCTGTTTGTTTAGCTGCCATGATGCCTGCGAGTCGAGCAGTTCCTAGCACATCCCCTTTGGGCACATTTCCGGCTGCGATCGCGTCAAACGTGGCTCGCAACATCCGCACTCGACCTGCTGCCGTTGCCTGCCGCACAGTTTGAGATTTGGCAGACACATCGACCATTTGAGCTTGTCCTTGAGAGTCTAGGTGGGTCAATGACGGATTCTGAGAGGGTTGGAACGCAGGAGACGAAAAATTTTGTGACATTCGACTTGGTATGCTACTATTGAAAGGTTTCAAGGGCGTGTAGCTCAGTGGACTAGAGCACGTGGCTACGGACCACGGTGTCGGG